>DASUNU010000053.1:0-31426 GCA_036276995.1 Solirubrobacterales bacterium | reverse complement strand
CGTCCCAATGGTCAGGGTTCTCTTTGAGCAGCTGGCCACGCCGCGCAACCTTCCCGCCGGCCTGGACGAGATCCTCGACTGGACGCAGGAGGTCTTCGGCCGTCTGGACTCTGAACAGTTCTTCTCGCGATTCGAGCGTCGGGAGGCCGTGACGTACTTCTATGAGCCATTTCTCGAGGCCTACGACCCAAAACTCCGCCGCGAGCTGGGGGTCTGGTATACGCCTCCGGAGGTAGTCCGCTACATGGTCGCCCGGGTCCATGAGTCTCTACAGAGGGATCTGGGCATCGAACTGGGGCTTGCTGACGAGCGGGTCCATGTCCTCGACCCCTGCACTGGGACTGGCTCGTTTTTGATCGAGGCGCTGCGCACCGCCGCTCGAGTTCTGGACGAACAACACGAAGACGATCTAGTCGGCCAACAGGTGAAGCAGGCAGCACTCAGCCGCTTTCATGGTTTCGAGGTCCTCCCCGCCCCTTTCATCATCACCCACCTACAACTCGGCCTCTTTCTTGCCGAGCTCGGCGCGCCACTTGACAGCAATACGGATGAGCGGCCGTCGGTCTACATGACTAATGCACTGACTGGCTGGACCGAGAAGAGCGAACAGCTTCTTCCTATCGAGGAGTTTAGAACCGAGCGTGCGGCGGCGGGCAACGTGAAGCGGGCAGAACCGATCCTGGTGGTAATCGGGAATCCGCCTTACAACGGCTTCACCGGGGTCGGGGATGAGCCTGAGGACGACCTTGTCGCGCCCTACAAGGAGGGCTTGTCGGATGCCCCATGGGAGATCACCAAGAACAAGCTCGACGACTACTACATCCGGTTCTTCCGAGTTGCCGAGCGCCGCATCGCCGAGCGCACGGGCAAGGGGATCATCAGCTACATCTCGAACTTTGGATGGCTGGGCGATCCTTCCGCAGTCCTAATGCGGCGACACTTGCTGAACGCTTTCGATCGTGTCTACATCGACAACCTGAACGGCGATAGTCGTGAGACCGGTAAGAAGACCCCCGCTGGCGAGCCCGATCCGAGCATCTTTTCAAGCCGCCTGAGCAGGAGCGGAATCCAAGTGGGAGCGGCGATCTCCTTGCTGGTGCGAACGGAGGATCGGAGTGCCCCCCAACCCCGCGTGCTCTACCGCGATCTTTGGGGCTCAACTAAGGCCACAGATCTAGAGGCTTCCCTGAAAGTTCCTCAAGATGATCTGCCTTACGAAGAGTTGGCGCCTAATGAGAAGAATTGGTTTCGCCTGCGGCGTTGGCGCCCACGGCCTGGATACGACTCCTGGCCCTCTCTGATCGATCTCGCGCATACCCCTCCCAAGCTCGGCCTGAATGAAAATCGGGCTGAGGTACTCGTCGACAGTGACCGCGAGGCCTTGGCCCGCCGACTCGCCCACTTTCTCGACGAAGACATCGAGCTTGAGGATCTGGATCGCAACTTGGTCCGCGGGCTTCTAGAAACTTGGTCGGGATACGACCCCGCCCCGGTACGAGAAGCACTTCAGGCACATGGCGGTTTCGACGAGACTCGGCTGAAGCAGTTTCTTGTAAGGCCGTTTGACCTACGTTGGGCATACCTAGAGACAAGGACCAAGCTGTGGAACCGTTCGCGGCCACTGTTTCAAGCTGCTTCGGAAATTGGCAGCGAGTTTCTCCTCGTCCGGAAAAATGCGCCTCGTGCACTCGATGGCGCGGCATTCCTTCTTTCCGCTGAGCTCTCCGATCAGCATGCCCTCCACAAAGATGCCTATGCAATCCCTCTACTGCTCGCAGAAGACGAGAACCTCGAGGAGATTACGCCACTTTTCTCGCTTGAGGACGATAGTGGCGCCGAGTCTCCTTGGCGTCCAAATCTGTCGCGCTTCGCGATTAGCTATCTGACGGAAATGGGTTTCAAGAACACCTCCATCAGCCGTGATTCAGCTCGACTGCTGTGGCTACATACGCTCGCGATCGGCTACTCCCCGCTCTACCTTGAGGAGAACGCCGATGCATTTCGCGGTGGCTGGCCTCGGATCCCGCTCCCCGAAAAGCCCGAGTTGCTCGAAGAGTCTGCGGCGCTCGGGGCGCGCATCGGAGCCCTGCTGGACATCGGAACCCCTTTGCCAGGCCTCGACAGTTCCACGGTTGCCCACCTTCGCCAAGCGGGTGTCCTGGCCCGCGACGACGGTTGCAAGCCTCAGTCAGAGGATCTGGCCGTCACTGCGGGTTGGTCGAAGGTCCAGATCAGAAAACAGAAAAGCGGGGCTATCAGTGAAATCGTTATGCCGGGCGGGGGAAAGATCGTACGCCGTCCCAGAACCGAGGCTGAGGAAAGAGATCTCAGCTCAACCCAGCTGGCCGCGCTTGGCAGCCAGGTCCTCGACGTTTACTTAAACGACACAACGAGTTGGCGTGGCATTCCCGAATCGGCATGGAATTTCAAGATCGGAGGGTTCCATGTCCTTCGCAAGTGGCTCTCGTATCGAGAGGAAGCCATCCTCGGGAGACCGCTGAGCTGGTCGGAGGCACGTCAATTCCAAAGCATCGTGCGGCGCTTAAGCGAGCTATCGCTCTTGAGCGAGAATCTTGACTTCAATTACCGAGCGGCTACCGGCAGCATGGACCAAGACTCGCTGCTGAGTATCGCGCTGGATGAGGCGTGAGATCGACCTTGGAAGGGCTCGCACCCAGCGCCTAACCCAAGGTTCCGACGTTTTCCTTGGGATAGCCGAGGTGTAACCAAAGCTCCCTTGGGAGGCGGTACTGGCGTTCCAACCGCCCTGCGCCGATTTCGGGCACTTCTGGCGAGAAGTGCCCGACTCCCTGCATATCGCCGCATATCCCTGCTTATCTAGAGAGACTGCGCGAACCCGGCGGTTCCTAGAAAGCCCTGGAAATTGACCACTTTTTTCGCAGCTCGGCACTGCTCGTCTCGTTGGATCGCACCCAGGAGGTCGTCGGTTCGAGTCCGTAATCCGTCAGGCGAAAACGGGCGCTGCATACGCGGCAGCCTCCAATAGATGGGAGCCCTCGGAGGCTTGGAGGTTCGTCACCCTGCGGGGATGGACGCCAGGCCAGATCCGCGGGGGGCCGGGGCGATGGTGCTTGCCTCGATCCTCTCCGTTCAGTGCGGGGCCGCGCTGGCGACCTCAATCTTCGACGAGGTGGGGCCGGCGGGGACCGTGCTGCTGCGCTCGTTGTTCGCGGCGGTGGTGCTGTGGGCGGTGGCGAGACCGTCGCTGCGGCTGCGCCGGGAGCGGCTCGCTGACGTTTTGCTCTTCGCCGTCACCTTGGCCGGGATGAACCTCTGCTTCTACGAGGCGATCGACCGGCTGCCGCTCGGGGTCGCCGTGACGCTGGAGTTCGTTGGGCCGCTGGCGGTCGCCGTGCTCGGCTCGCGCCGGCGGCGCGACCTGCTCTGGGCCGCTGCCGCGGCGGCGGGGATCGTCCTCCTCGCCGAGGGCGGCTTCGGCGGCGGGTCCGACACGGTCGGTCTGCTCCTCGCTCTCGGCGCCGGCGCCTTCTGGGGGGCCTACATCCTGCTCGGCGCCCGGCTCGGCCGCGGCGACCCCGGCCTCGGCGGCCTGGCGCTGGCGATGGCGGCCTCGACGGTGCTGACGGCGCCGCTCGGGATCGCCGAGGGCGGCGCCGACCTGCTGGTCGCGACGACGCTCGCGGTCGGCCTCGGCGTCGGCGTGCTCAGCTCAGCGATTCCCTACGGGCTCGAGCTGGTGGCGCTGCGACGCCTGCCGCAGGCGGTCTTCGGCGTTCTCCTGAGCCTCGAGCCCGCGGTTGCCGCCCTGATCGGCTTCCTCGTCCTCTCCCAGGATCTCGCCGCGACCGAGCTGGGCGGGATCGCGCTCGTCGTCGTCGCTTCAGCCGGCGCGCTCGGCTCGGCCCGGGGGACGCCCGCGCCGCGCGACGGGTAGGGACCTCAGCCGTCGAAGTGGACGCCGACCTCGCGGCTCATCCGGCCGATCGTTTCGTAGAAGCTGGCCAGCAGGTTGCGCATCAGCGCCGCCTGCAGGTCGGGGTGGTGGGCGGCCAGGCGCTCGAAGTCGGTGACCGAGAGGGCCAGGCACTCGCCGTCGCTCTCGCCGCGCACGCTGACCGGGCGGTGCGGGACGCCGGCGAGCGCGACCTCGCCGAAGGCCAGGCCCGGGGTCAGGGTCGCCAGCCGGCGCTTGCCATCGTCGACCTCGACCTCGACCGTCACCTCGCCGGCGAGGAGGAGGAAGACCGCGTCGGCGTCGTCGCCGCGGGCGAAGATCGTCTCGCCAGCCGCGAAGGGCCGCGGGCTGAGCAGCTCCGCGAAGGCGGCGAGCATCGGCGGGTCGAAGCCGGCGGTGAGCCGGTGCTCGGCGAGCGGCACCGGTCCGCCGGCGACGGACGGGGTGCCCTCGGCGGAAAGCAGCCGCTCCTCGCACCACTCGGTCGCCGCGTCGCGGTCGGGGAAGACGCGGGCGCCGGCCTCCGGCAGCTCGGCCAGCACGTGGCTGTGCGGAGGGGCGACGAAGACCAGGGCCCTGCCCTCCTCCTCCATCCAGCGCGCCAGCCCGGCCAGGAGCCGGTTGGCGGCGAGGTCGATCTCGGTGACCTCGGTCAGATCGATGACCACGGCCTCGATCTCCCCCGGCCCCTCGACGACCCCGCGGACGACGCTCTCCATCGCCGCGAAGACGAGATCGCCATGGAGGACGTGGATGACACAGCGCGAGCCGGTGCGGTCGAGCACCGCGCACTGCTCGGGCGGACGGCGCCGGCGCGAGGGAACGTCGGCGACGCTGTAGCTGCGGCGCACCGCCGAGCGCGAGGAGCGGGCGACGTGGAGCAGGTTGAGATCGAGGTCGGTCGAGATCTGCCGGCAGACCTCGACCCCGCGGACGCTGTTGCCGTGCCGGTCCAGCGGCGGCGAGAAGACCGCGATCCCGAGCTGGCCCGGCAGCACCGCGAGAACGCCGCCGGCGACGCCGCTCTTGGCCGGCATGCCGACGTCGACCACCCACTCCCCCGCCGAGTCGTACATGCCGCAGGTCGTCATCACGCTGAGCACCCGGTCGACGTACTCGCGCTCGAGCACGCGCTCGCCGCTCAGCGGGTTGACGCCGCCGTTGGCCAGCGTCGCCGCCATCAGGCTGAGGTCTCGGCAGTCGACCGCGACCGAGCACTGGCGGAAGTAGAGGTCCAGGGCCAGCTCCGGATCCTGCTCGAGGATGTCGGCGCCGCGCAGCATGTGGCCGATCGCGCGGTTGCGGTGGCCGGTGCCGCGCTCGGCCTCATAGACCTCGGTCGCGACCGCCAGCGGCCGCCCGGCGAAGCGGCCGTAGGCCTCGACGACCCGCCGCTCCCGCTCCTCGGCGCCGGCGCCCGGCAGGAGCGAGGCGGAGGTGATCGCGCCGGCATTGATCATCGGGTTCAGCGGCCGGCCCGTGTCGGGCGCCAGGCTGATCGAGTTGAAGGCATCGCCGCTCGGCTCCACCCCCACCTTCGCGTCGACCGCCGCGAAGCCGTGCTCCTGCAGGGCGATGCCGTAGGTGAAGGGCTTCGAGATCGACTGGATCGTGAACTCGCGGCGGGACTCGCCCACCTCGTAGCAGTGCCCGTCGGTGGTCGCGACGGCGATCCCGAACCAGTCGGGGTCGGCCAGCGCCAGCGGCGGGATGTAGTCGGCGACGGCACCGGAGCGCTCGCCGCGCCAGCGCTCGTGCAGGCGCCCGAGGTAGGCGTCGATCGGGGTGGCGGCCATCGCCCAACGCTAGACGGAGTCGCCTTACAGCGGCTCGGTTCCCTCGCTCAGGATCTTCAGGTACTCGTCGTAGGCGAAGATCTTGTTGCGGGGGCGGCCGGTGAGCTCGCGGAGGATGCCGATTCGCTCGAGCTGGCCGATGGCCGTGGCGACCGTCGGTTCGGAGACCGGCAGCTGCTCGGCGGTTTCGGGGATTCGCAGGACGACCTCTCTGACGGCCTGGTCGAAGACGAGCAGGGCGGAACCGGCTGCGCGTCCCAGGGCACCGATCCGCTTTCTGTCTCGGTCGATCAGCTCGACTATCCGCTTAGTCGTCTCGCTCGCGAGGTCGGCGACTGAGATCACCCCCTCCAGGAAGAACCGGAGCCAGCCCTCCCAATCGCCGTCGGTCCGGATCGCCTGGAGCCGTTCGTAATAGGTGTCGCGGTGACTCTTCAGGTGGAGGCTGAGGTAGAGCAGCGGCCGCGAGAGGACGCGAGCTTCGCCGTCGGCGGTCTCGCTGCAAAGCATCAGCGTCACCAGGAGTCGGCCGAGCCGGCCGTTGCCGTCGAGGAACGGGTGGATCGTCTCGAACTGGGCGTGAGCCAGCGCGGCTCGGATCAGGACTGGCATTGCAACGGGCTGGCCGTGCAGAAACTTCTCGAGGTCGGCCATCGCGGGTGGCACCTCGTTTGGGGGCGGAGGGACGTAGCGAGCGGCGGCGGGGTCTGATCCACCGAGCCAGTTCTGAATCCGCCGGAACTCGCCCGGGCCGGTCTCGCCGCCGCGGGTGCCGCGCAAGAGCTCACCATGAATCTGCTTGAGGAGCCGAAGACTGAGAGGAAGGCCCTCCTCCATGCTCTTCAGCCCCAGGTTGAGCGCGGCGAGATAGTTGGTGGTCTCGCGAACGTCTTCCTCCGGGACACCCGGCGCGACGTCGTGCTCGAAGAGGAGGAGATCCGAGAGCGAGGACTGGGTGCCCTCGATCTGCGAGGAGAGCACCGCCTCCTTGCGGATGTAGCTGTAGAGGAACTGGTCGGCGTCGGGCAGCAGGAGCGTGATTCCGTCTAGCCGCCCCAGGGCCTGATTCGCTCGATCCAGCAGGCGCTGCATCTCCACATCGATGGCAAGAGGAGGGTCCGGCGGCAGGGGCTTCGGCGAGAACGTCGAGTAGGCGCCGTCCCCAGAGGACACGGGCGTGAAGTGCCCGGCCCTGTCCGCTTGGCTGTTCGTGAGAGCGTCGCTCATGTCCCTGGGATCCTTGGGAGGCACCAGACGCTACCAAAGGTTTAGGTGTTTTCCTTGGGATAGACCGGCTGCAGCCAAAGCTTCCTTGGGGAGCGGTCTCACGCCGCGGCATACCGTAAAGAAGTTCAAACGTTTATTAAAAACTTTGCATTTGGCCAAAGTTGAGCAACGATAGGCGCGCACCGAGCTGCCCAGTCCGCCCAACACGAGAGGAGTTTCCGGTGGCGCCACCAGACAACGAGCCGAAGGCACTTGCGGTCGATCTGCTCAACGAGATCATCAGCTACATCAAGCAGAGCACGCCGACGCGGACCACGGATACGGCGACGCAGGGGTTTGTGTACTCGCAGCTGCGGGTGGGGCAGATGATCTCGCCGCGGGATTTTGGGCGGCCGTGGAACCCGATCGGGGGGGTCGCGCCGGCACCGGTGCCGGCGCAGCCGACGGGGGATGCGACCGCGCCGCCCGGCGCGAACGTGGCGGACGCGGTGCGGCGGGGGGTGCAGGCGTCGATGAACACGGAGGCCATCGTCGACACGATGCTCGTCGTCACCAATGACGGCACGCTGCAGACCTACAGCGGCGGCGGCCGGCACCTCGGCTTCGCCTACAGCTCGATCCTGCAGGCGATGGAGGCCGAGCCGGCTCCGCCCCGCCCCCCGCAGGACGAAGAAAGGATCGCGGCGGCGCGCAAAGTGCTCTGGCAGGAAGACGGCACGGCGACCCCGCTGTACGCGCGCTACACCAACAACCAGCTCGCCTACTCGAAGGCGCGCGCCGACCGGGTGGTGAACGAGAACCGGCTGCTGGCCGATCCGGCCCTCGCCGCCTCCGCGCCACTGCTGCTCGAGCCCTTCCAGACGGCCGTCGACCAGGCGCGCGATCGCTGGCGCGCCCAGGGAGCGGACGAGGTCGAGGCCGCGCTGGCGACGGTCCAGAGCCTCGGCGTGCCGCTCGAGCAGGGCGCGATCGCGGACGCCCGGGCGCTCTTCGACGCCTGGAACCTGCCCCTGCTCGGCGTCCCGGCGAAACAGCCCTTCTCCTACGTCCTGCCCTCCGACTGGGCGGTGCTCGACATCCACGACATCGGCTGGACCTCGCTGACGATCGAGACGCGCGACTACATGAACCACTTCGAGCGCCATGGCTTCAAGGTGAACGCCGGGAACTGGGCCGGCGAGCAGCACTCGACCTCCGGCTCTGCCGGGGTCGGGATCTTCGGCTTCGGCTTCAACGGCTCCTACTCCGAGTCCGAAAGCAACAGCCACAGCGAATCGACCAGCTCCGCCAGCGACGGGACCCAATTCAGCAACGACGCCCGCAACCTGCGGATCGAGCTCGAGTACGGCCTCTGCACGATCGTGCGGCCGTGGCTGGTCACCGACCTCTTCCACCTCAAGAACTGGTTCCTGAAAGGACATAAAGCGGGAGCGATCAGCTCCGGCAAGATCGACGACCAGGTCGGCAGCGAGGCGCCGTTGCTGCCGCTGATCCCGACCCACTTCCTGGTCATCCGCAACGTCAAGATCTCGGCCCAGCACTGGAACGAGGACGGCAAAGTGCTGGAGAAGTGGAATAGCAAGTTCACCTCGGACAGCTCCCAGCACCAGAGCACGCTCGGGGGCGGGGTCGAGGTCCCGGTCCTGGGACCGATCTGCCTCGACTTCGGAGCGTCACACAGCGCCAGCGGCTACTCCGGCTCCTTCACCGACGAGTCGGGCCAGTCGTTCACGAACGACTACAAGTCGCACTTCAACGGGACGACGCTGTCGATCGGCGGCGCCCAGATCGTGGCCTGGCTGAGCGAGGTCGTGCCGCTCTGCCCGCCGAAAGACGATCCGAACCTGGCGTAGCGCCGGTGGCCGCGACCCTGCAGGATGTCGCCGGGACGCTCGACGCGTTCTTCCGCGCGAAGGTGCCGAGCGTCGGCGCCGGCGTGGCCGGTGACGTCGTGCTCGTCTTCGACGCGCTCGGGGCGCCGTTCAACCCGGCCGAGTTCGGCTATGGCCTCGCGCCCGGTCAGGAGTCGGTGTTCGCAAGCCAGCGGGCCGCGCAGATCGCGGACGCGCTGCCAGCGGCGAACCTGCTGCAGGCGGGCTCGTGGCTGGCCCGCGGCAGCAGCCGGCTCTCGCGCTTCTACCGCGCGCTGGTCGAGGAAAGCCGCAGCACGGCGACGACCGCGAGTGCCCGCTCGGCCTTCGAGGCGCGCAAGGCGGCGGCCCGCCGCTCGTTCGACGAAAACCGCCTGCTCGACGTCGCGATGCCGGGCGCCGGGACGGTGCCGGTGGGAGTGAACGACGCCCACTACGCGACCGCGATGTCGCCCAGCGGCTGGTTCCACCCGGACTCGGGCAACTGGGCGCACTTCTCCCAGGCCGAGCAGACGGGGGTCAGGCCGCCGGCGATCAAACCGCTGATCCCGCTCCCCGAGTTCGTCTGGCAGATCCCCCCGGTCGACCCCGATCCCCGGGTCCAGGAGTGGCTGGGGAAAGCGACCGAGCTGGCGGTCCTGCCAGAGCTGGTGAAACCGGTGCAGCCGGTCGATCCGGGCCTCGGAGTCGACCCGGTGGACTTTGGATTGCTCGAGTCGGGGCTGGTCCTGGTCCATGCCGACAGCGGGCGGCGGATCTTCGACCTCACCCGCGGGGGCCGCGTCCGCCGGACCGGCACCCCGAGGTTCCTGGAGCGGAACGTCACGACCAAGGCGCAGTTGCTCTTCGCCACCGAGCGCAGCGAGGTGCTCGCGGTCAGCCAGCCCCGGCCGGTCCAGTCCGAAGGCTTCTCGGTCTCGTTCGACTACTGCATCGTCAGCTTCGACCGCCCCTGGTGGGACGAGCTCTTCCTCGCGGCCGATGGCTGGGAGCTGCCCGGCTTCTCGACCGGAGAGCTGGCCAGCGGCAGCGCCGCCACGCCGGCGTCGCTGGTCACGCTCGTCACCAACGGGATGGTCGTGATTCGCAACCTGGTGATCAAGGCGAACTGGCAGACCGCCGAGCTGTCGGCGGTCCGGGCGGCCTCGAGCCTCGGACCGTTCTGCATCGCCGGCGCGACCTTCAACGAGATCGAGCTGCGCCGCCCGGGCCTCCAGGCGATCGCCTGGCTGTGCCAGGTGCCGCCGGTGCTGCCGCCCGATCCCGACTGACCCGACCCGTTGATGCCAGGGTGGCCCACGTCTCCCCTACGTCCTAGTGTTTGACCGACCGTGACGCGAGACGCGAAGTCGATCATCAACGGGCTCTGGGAGCGACTGTGGGCGGGGGGAATCGCCAATCCCCTCACCGCGATCGAGCAGATCTCGTATTTCATCTTCCTGAAGCGGCTCGACCAGCTCGAACGGAAAGCCAGGGGGAAACGGAAGCGGGCGATCTTCGCCGCCCACCCCGACCTGCGCTGGGACTCCCTCAAAGCGCAGTCGGACAGGGAGAAGCTGCGGCTGCTGGAGCGGGAGCTGATCCCCTTCCTGGCCGAAGCGGCGGCGGGGCCGGAATTCCGCCGGGCGATGAAAGACGCGGCCTTCGTGATCCCGAAGGCAAGCCTGGTCGGCGACTGCATGAAGGCGGTAGACGAACTCGGGCTCGGCTCACACGACCTCGACTTCCAGGGCGACATATACGAGGAGCTGCTGCGACAGTTGCAGCTATCGGGGAGAAACGGGCAGTTCCGTACCCCGCGCCACGTGATTCGCGCGATCGTTGACCTGGTTGAACCGGAGGAAGACGACGTGGTCTGCGATCCGGCCGCGGGCACTGCCGGCTTCCTGGTCGAGGCTCACAAGCGGCTGCGGGACCCCCGTGACGAGAACTTCCTCGCCTTCGATTTCGACGCCAGCATGGTCCGGCTCGGGATCATGAACATGGTTCTGCACGGGATCGAGGAACCGCGCATGCGCTACACCGACGCGCTCTCCTCCTCCTTCGCCTGGCCCGCGGTCGACGTCGTCCTCGCCAACCCGCCCTTTACCGGCAGCCTCGACCGCGAAGACAAGCACCCCGATCTCGACCTGCCAACGAACCGGACCGAGCTCCTCTTCCTCGAGCTCTGCAGGCGCATGCTCCGCCCCGGCGGTCAGGCCGCGATCATCGTTCCCGAGGGGGTCCTGTTTGGGGGTTCGAAAGCCCACGTCGAGGTTCGCCGGCGCTGGCTCCGGCAAGGAGTGCAGGCGGTGGTCTCCCTCCCTCCTGGCGTCTTCCGCCCCTACACCAACGTGAAGACCGCGATCCTTCTCGGGGGCGGCTCGCCCAGGACCGAGGGGGTCTGGTTCTGCCCGATCGCCAGCGACGGCTTCACCCTCGACGATCGCCGCGACCCGCTGCCCGGCGACAACGACCTCGCTCACATGGCCGCGGCGGTGAGGAGTCGCCTACGGGGACGGCTTCCGCGCAAAAAAGCGGCACGGAAGCTGGCCGAATCGATGTGGGCGGCCTCGATCGCGGAAATCGAGGCGAAAGAGTGGAGCCTCGCGCCGGCCACCTACCAGCAGCTGGGCGAGTTCCAGGCAAGCGAAGAGAATCCATTCGAGCTGCTCGACCAGATCGGCAAATTAGAGGCCGAGTTCCGGGGCGAGGTCGATCGCGCCAGAGCGATCCTCGAAGAGCAGGCATGACCCAGCTCGGCTCCCTAGTCGACATCAATCCCCGCTCCGCCACTCCCCGCACCAAGGGGCCGCTCAGCGTCATCAGCGTCCCCGACATCGACTCCATCTCCGCCACCGCCAGGCCGCGGGTCATCGCCAACCTCGAGGCAGCCCGCTCGGCCCGGCGGCCGGCGCAGCCTCGCGACGTCCTCTTCGCCCGCATCTCCCCCTCGATGGAGAACGGCAAAGTCGCGATCGTCCCGGAGCTGGAGACCGAGCAACTGGTCGTCTCCGGGGAGCTGCTCGTGCTGCGCCCGCACGAGAACGTAGACCCACGCTTGATCTGGGCCTTCCTGCGCCAGCCCGCGGTGCGGGAGGGCCTGCGGCGGTTCATGACCGGTAGCGCCGGCCAGCAACGACTGAGCGCGGACGTGCTCGCGGAGGTCGACATTCCCGAGCCTGAGACGCGGCGCTGGGAAGGCGCCGCCAACATCCTCGAACGGCTTGACGCGGCGCGCCAGCTGCGCAGCGCGATCGGCGATCGTGTCGCGGCGCTACCGGCCGCGGCCGCCGAATCGGTTGGCGACCACCAGGTGATGCAGGCGCTGGGCGACTTCGACGTCAGCTTCCGCTACGGGACCAGCGAGCGCTCCTCACCTCAGGGCTCCCTGCCCGTCCTGCGCATTCCCAACGTCGTCGAGAACCGGATCGACACCGACGATCTCCAGTACATGAGCGACGCCGGCAGCGCTTACGATCCGCTCGAAGCGGGCGACCTGCTGGTGGTGCGGACCAACGGCAATCCCGAGCGCCTCGGCCGCGTCGCCGTCTACGAGGCCGACCCGCCCCAGGCCACCTTCGCCTCTTACCTGATCCGTGCCCGCTGTCGCGACCTCCGGCCTGACTTCCTCTGGGCCTGGCTGCAGACCGGGATGATGCGCTCAACCCTGCTCGGGCAAGCTCGCACGACCGCTGGTCAATACAACCTCAATATCGGCCAGTTGGGACGACTCCTGGTCCCCCGGCTCGAAACTGGGGAAGAAAGGAAGATCGCCGCGCTCGCCAGGCAGGCACGAACCCTCGCCCGGCTCAACGATGACCAGCTCGCGCTGGTCGACCGGGCGATCGTCAACCACCTCGCGCTCACCTTCAGCGGCACCACCGTGACCCCCTCCAGGCACCGGGCGGAGGCGATGCTGGGGCCCCAGGAGATGCTCCTTCCCGCTGTCTTCGCCGTCGCTTCGGAGCGCCAGCAGCGGCTGTGGGGCAAGGTCAGCGAAAAGGAGGGGAACTTCGGCCTCGAACAGCTCGGGGAGTCGAGAGAGGAACACGCCCGGCTGCAGCACGACCTCGCCGTTCTCGAGCAGCTCGGCGTGGTGGTGCGCGAAGCCGGCGAGGACGCGTATAGCTGGCGGCACCCCGATCCCGAACTGGAGCTGCTCCCCTAGCGTGCGACTCCTTCGCCTTCGGATTGGAGACTTTGGGGAAGGTCACGAGCTGAAGCTGGACCTCGGCTCGGCGAGCGTCACCGACGCGGCGCTGGCCTTCCTGGTCGGGCCCAACGGGACCGGCAAGTCGCGGGTGTTAGAGATCCTCGGGCGGATCTTCAGCCATCTTTCGGCCGGGGTCGCACCGGGCCTCGACTTCGAGCTGGAATACGAGCTCGGCGAGCAGCGGGTCTTGATCAGCAGCCGTCGCCCCAAGCTCGAGCGCGGGAACGCCGGCGAGCGAATCGAGCGAGTCGACGCCTGGCTCCTGGTTGCCCCAGCCCAGGATTTCGACGGCTGGAGAGCCAAACACAGGCGAAGCGAGTGGCCGGCGGGCGCCAAGCTCGACACGATCCTGCCCTACCGCGTCGTCGGGCTCTCGACGGGGCCCGCGAGCAGGCTCGACTCGGCCCTGCGCGGATCCGTGATCGACACGCTCTCGCAGCGCCTCGACACCTCTGCCGATGAAGCGCCGCCCGACGTGCCCCGGGAAGAGTTCGAGGCCTTCCGGGAGAGCGAGCGCGAGGCGCTGCGCCGCGAGCTGCAAGCGGTGAGCAACGAAGACGCCCGCTCGATCGCCCTCTCGGGGGAGGAGCTCTCACTGGCGATGCTGGCGCTGCTCTGCCATCCGGGCGCGATCGAACCCCAAGACGAAATCCGGGACGAAATCCTGAGGCGGGTGGGTCTGCGCGCCGAGGACAGCCTGTGCGCCTTCAGCCTCGAAGTCGTCGGCTCCTGGCAGAACCTGATCCTCGCCCATGAGCACCAGGTCTTCGAAGAGCTCCTGAACCAGGCGAGCAGGCGGATCGCCCTGATCGGGCGACAGCTTCCGGAAGAGGAGGAGCCGCCCGAAGCCGATCAGCGCGCGATTTTCGAGGTCAGCGCCTCCTTGCGCGGCTGGCTGGCCGAGTCCTCCGAATCACCTTTCATCTGGTTTGGCCAGATGCTGCGCTGGCTGAAGGCGGGAGCCATCCGCACGGTCAGGCTGGTGCTGAAGAAGCAGGGCAGCGACGACCTTTTGCTCGATAGCGACTTCTCCGACGGCGAGCTGCTGCTCGCGGGCCGCTACGGCCTCCTGCTACTGCTGCGCGAGCACCGCAATTGCCTCGTGCTCTTCGACGAGCCGGAGACCCATTTCAACGACCGCTGGAAAATCGACCTCGTCCGCGACCTCGTCCGCATCCTCGACGGCCGCGCCGCGCAGGTCGTGATCGCGACCCACTCCGACATCACCCTCAGCGACGCCGACCACGCCGCCGTCCACCTGCTCGAGCGCAACGGCGCCCAACCCTCCCGCAGTACGGTCCAGCCGCCAGTCTCGCCTTTCGGGGCCGATCGGGCCACGATCACGACCAGCGTCTTCGGTGCCTCTTCCGGCAGTGGCAGCTATGCGATCGAGATCGTCGACGAGGCGCTTGGCAGCAAGGACCGGGAGCGCATCGAAGCGGCCCTTGAACGGGTCGGTCCCGGCTTCCACCAGTTCCGCCTCGAATACGCGCTTCGGACGCTCGGCGAAGATGCTGGTTGAGCTGAACAAGTTCCGCCTCGCGGACGAACTCGCAGGGGCGAACGAATCGATTGTCGAGCTCCTGCGCAAGGCAGCCACCGCCGAGGTGGTGAGCTACGAGAACACGATGGAGGGCTGGGGGCACTCCGGCGTTCCGGCCCGGAAAAAGGTCGAGGCGGTGCTGGCGCTGCCGCTGGCGGACCGTGTCGCGCTGGCCAGCGCGGTCGCCGCCGACCTCCGCTTCGAATCCGGCAGCGACCGGTACGAGTTCGCCTTCTTCGAACTCAGCGAGTCCGCGCGAAAAGCCGGGAAGGAGCTGATGGGCTCGATGTACAAGGACGTGTTCGGGGGCGGCAGCTTCGTCCTGGGAAGCGGCGAAGAGGGGAGCCGCGGCGCCTGGGAGGACGCCTTTCGCGCTGCCAATCCAAACCTTCGCGTCTGCCCCGCCTGCCTGGTGGGCGTGCTCGAGACTCGGATCGAAGGCCGTTCCGCGATTGACCTCGACCACTATTTGCCGAAGTCCCTCTACCCGCCGCTTTCGATCCACGGACCCAACTTGGTGCCGCTATGCAGTCGCTGCAACAGTCGCGCCAAGGGAGAGAAGGACCCGCTTCAGGACGGCGACCGGCGCCGTCGGCTCGCGAGCGTTTGGTTCCCCTACGCCGGGGGCGGGCTCGGCGAAGCCCATCTCGCCTTCGAGGTCGATGGTGACTCCCACACCACCGTCCGGCTGCAGGCGACGGGCCAGGCCAAGCAGCGAGCCGAGAATTTCGACGCCCTCTACCTGGTTTCGAAGCTGTGGAGCGAGCAGCTTGAGGCGGTGCACAACTCGCTGTGCTCCGGGCTGGCTGCACGCGGTGCCAGGAGAGGCGCGGCGCTCACGGTTGCTGAAATCAGCGACGAGCTTGCCATCAAGGCAATCGAGAAGGCGTCGACGCGTCTCGAAACCTCGAACGCCTACCTGGTCGAGAGCTACTGCCGGTGGCTGCTCAGCGATCCTGTCACGGTGAACGCGTTTGCCGAGGCGGTGCAGAAATTTCCCCCTCCCCCAGCCGCCGTACCTGACCCCGCCCTATAGTGTGCGCCCCCGCGATGGGCGGGATGCAAGGCCAACACTCGGAGTGGGGAGCGAACGACGACGGACTGGTGAAGGAGCTCGACCTCGAGCCCACCCTCGCCGTCGGGCTGAGTCTCGCCGAAGCCTGCTCACGGGCGGAGGGACACCTGGTGAACCACCTCCCCCCGGTGATCTGCAAGACCGTCGTCGATGCCGAAGCGGGGGCGCGGCAGTTGGCCGAGGACAGGTTCGTTCTTAGCGATACCGTCTATGACATCCGGCCAGGAGCGGCGATCAGCGACGCCAGTGCCCTGCACGTCGTGATCGGCGAACTGGGAGGGAACTGGTCAGTTGAGAGCTTCGAAGGATGCACGGTGGGGGTGCAGGGCCACGGTCGCTACACCTCAGCCGTGATCTCCGCCGACCCTCGGCTCAGCGCTGTCGTGGAGACCATCGGGCAGAGCGTCCAGGTCTACCTCGCCGATGGGTACCGCCGCCTGCAAGCGAACGTGATGCGGGAGCTACTGGAGGCCGACCACAGGATCTCGCTCAAACTCTATGCAGAGATCCGCAGTGTCTTCGACGAGGGTGTCGCCTCCCGCATCTCCCTCTACGCGCTGATCGAGGAACGCGAGGCGATCTACCTCCTCGACCCCCCAGCGATCCTCAAGGCCCTGCAGCGAGCTTCCAGTCGTCGCCCCAGTGTCGCCGCCTCGCCGCTGACCCTGACGGCGTTGCTCGTGCGTGACTCTGTTCGGGCAGACGAGACCGTGGCCCTGGGGGCGCTCGACCGCGAGAGCCCCGTCGCAGTCCGCCTGGCCGACCAGTACTACTCGAATTCACCCCAGTTCAACCTGGCTGAGATCAGCATCTACGGCGACACCGCGCACGTGCAGCCGATAGTGAGAGACGGAAAGGTGAGGCTGATCGCCGGCTATCCCACCGAGCTGCGAGACATCGCCGAGCCGGGGCTCGCACGCCTCGAGAAAAGGCTCTCCGAGATCACCCGTGACTATGAGCGCGCGGTGGTGAAACTAGTCGAGTCTAAACACCGTAGTTCGCCGACCAGCAGACGCTGGGACAAGTACATCTTCGGTTTGGCCGGCCGTGTACTAAAGTGAGTGACCAGAGTCTCGCCTGTACTCTGACTGTGTGAAGAGCTTCAAGTCGTTTGACGGATCTCTTTTTCCGCCTGCGAGTGACGACGAGTGGCTGGCTCTGGTCGACACCGGTTACGAGTACGGCATCGAGATCGCGGCTCCGTTGAGTGGGTCACGCTCACAGGGTGCGCGCGCGGCGACCTTCCTCGGCTACTACCTGACGGAGAGTTCCCAGCGACGCTCCCAGTGCGTGGTCAAGCTCGGCCGTGCGGATGCGATCCAGCGTGAGTACGAAGGCTGGCAGAACTTCGCCCGCCACCAGCCGAACCGGAACTCGTTCGCCTCGATGAGCCCGCCCCTCCTTGCGTCGGTCGGAGCCGTAGTCGTCACTGACTTTGTCGGCTCGGCCGAGGCGCCGATGGAGGCCCTGACGGTGGCACAGAGCAAGGGGTGGGGATTTCTCGTCGACGCCTTCGAGCTGCTGGTGAACGGGACGCTGGCGCCCCTGCATGAGTTCAGGCGTGCCGGCAACGGCTCCATCCCGGAGCTTCAGGCGACCCAGGCAGAGATCCTGGACGGCTGGCTTACCCCGCCCGTCAGATCCGCAGCCGCGGAGAAGCTGGATGACTCACTCGCTGACACCTGGCGGCAGCGGATCGTCGCCGTCAGCGGCGGCGCTGAGATACCAGGCCTGATCCCGGACCTGCTCGAAGGCCATGGGCTCGGGGGCGACGATTCCACCGTTCGCCTCCCCCTGGGAGCCGTCCACGGCGACCCGAACTTCGACAACGTGTTCGTCGCCCATATCTCTGACGGCATCGCTAACCTCGCCCTGATCGACTTCGAGTGGTGCCGGTGCGGGGAAAGGGACTCGCCCTACGAGGACCTGGCGCGACTCGAGTGCGAGGTCCTCTTCGGGCAGGAGCTCGACTCCAGGGATGAGCTGACGGCGGCGCTCGTGTTCGGGGACACCTGGCTACGAGAAGGGCGGCCCCTCGCCGCCGGGAAGGAACCCGGACAATCGGTCTTCGCGTCCGCGCGGGTTCTCCGCCGGCAGGCCGCCGCCTTGGCCGGCCCCCGCAGCGAGAGCGCGGAGCTCGAATTCCAGCGCGGCTATCTCGCCACCCTGCTCGGCCAGGCGATCCGCTACGTCATCTACGACACGCCCAGGTCCGACTCCCGGGCCGAGGCGCTGAGCCTTTGCCAGATGCTCGCAGCGCGTTTGGCAAGGCCTCTGACAGAGCCGGCGGTTCGCGCCTTCCGGGCGATCCCGATTCCACTCGGCAGAAAGGGCGGCAGAGTGGTGACGGGGCCGAGGGGCCATGTGTTGAGCGCCCGGTCGGCAGGAGCCTACGCCTCACTGGTGCTCGGCGAAGTGGGTCCGGTGGACGACTTCGTCACCACCTGCGAATTCGAAGTGGAGGCCATGGACGAGAGCGGCTGGCTCGCGCTCAGCCTGGGCGTCGAACCCAATGCCCCCGAGCACACCGGGCTCAGCGCGCGCCTTAGATCCGACGGTGCGAATCGCGGCAGCACCATTATCTATTCCCACCGCAGCAGCAAGCACAGCGGTGCGCCAGACAGCTTCAGCGTTCCCTGGGGGGAGGTCTCTCGCCTGACCCTCGAACTCTCGGTAGACGGAAAGTCACTCTCCCTCGCCACGCGGACAGCCGAGGCGGAAGAGGAGCTCTCCTTTACGCGGCTGGTAATTCCGGCGGAGGAATACCAGGGGCCTTTGGCCCTGATCGCGTACTCGGCAGAGATCCTGGTTCGCTCGCTCGAGGTGAGGCTGGAATGTCCCTGAAGGCCACCGCGGCCGCGTGGCCCTTGGCGGCGAAGTGGAGCTCGAAGTCCTTGTGGTAGCCGAAGGAGGTGAGCGCGGTCGTGATGCCGGCCCCGTCGAGCCCGCTCGAGATCCCCCTGAGCAGCTCTTGCGCCGTCGCGCTGTCGGTCATCAAGCACGAGCTCAGGTGGGCAAACGGGACCAGGACCACCTCCCGGCGCTTCATCTGGTCACTGAGCTTGAGGATCTCGCCGACCGCTCCGTCAGTCTGCTCTCCGGTGTCGCCCTCCTCGACACAGACGAAAGCGACGAGGACATCCACGAAGCTCTCCTCGACCGCGTCGGCGACGAGCTGTCCCACGCCCGCCGGTCGGTTGCTGGGGCGGCGGTCCCGGTAGCTCAGATGACTGCAGTGCCAGACGAGCAGCTTCATTCAGCCCATCCGCCTGACGGCGACGAAATAGCCGCCGCTGCCCATCTCGTCCACCTTGACCGAGTCGAATCGCCGGCCCTCCACCTCGAGGCGCTCGGTGGCATCGTTGATCAAGCGGTGCAGCTCTCGTCGGGTGAACCAGTGGCTGTAATAGCCGGGGGTCCCAGCAACTTCGAAGGTGGCCTGCTCGAAGTCGAATTGAACATCGGTCACCTCCGCGTTGATCATCTCTTCCAGCTCGCCATAGAGGGTCCGCGCCTCATCCTTGAAGCGCTCCGCTGCGAAGACGGTGAAGATGAGGCTGTCGTTCACCCCCAGGCAAGAGAGCATTGCTTCGACGAAGGCGACGCGCCGCTCACCAGGCGAGATCACGCCGATGGTGTTGAGCAGACAGCAGAAGACCTTGGTCGAGGTCGCGTAGTTGCTCGGGTCGATCGAAATCTCACCCGCTGAAGGAGCGGCTTCGAGAAGCTGCTCCCCGCTCCGCAGTCGGCCGTCATCGAAGAAGCTCCGCATGTATTCCGCGTTGAGCTGTAAGAACGCGGTCTTCGATTTCAGCATCTGGCTGTACTCCGAGGCGAGGGCGCTCAACTGCTGGAGGCGCTTGAGTTCGCCGGCCGCCGCGACGACCATGGCCCGGGCGTAGTCGAGGCCGATCACGTAAGCGACATGCCGAGCGAGATCGATCGGGATGTAGTCCAGGAGGGCGCGGCCGTCACCGCAGCCCACCTCGATCACGGACAGCTCGTGGCCCTCTCTGTGGACCGACTGCAGGTAGGCCCCGACCATCTCGCTCTCCCGCGTCGAGTAGCGGTCGAGGAACTCGATGTCGTTGACATTCTTGGTCACCAGACGCGTGTAGCTGGCGGCGATGTGCTCCCAGCGCTCCAACCCCACGGGATCGAATCCGGGCAGACCATCGCTGATGGTGGCCCACCAGTTTTTGACTGCGCCCACGGCGCCTTCGAGGCTCTGGTCTTCTTCCGGATCGAGGACGAGAGCGACCTCAGGGCGATTGGAGAAGGTGTTGTTGAGGACCACTACAGCGACCGCTTTTTTGTCGCTCTCCCGCGGGTATTCCGCCAGATAGAGCTCGTAGGAACGGAGGGTCGAATCTTCCAACAGCCTGAATCGGTCACCGAATTCGTCGTGGATCGCGTGCAGTAGTTCGAAGTCGAAATGCTCGTCAGGTACCACCGAGGGATTGATAACCCGGACGATGTGCAGGCGATTGTTCTGCTGGAGGGCTTTCCTCTCGTCTTCGAAATATCGTTTGACCTCCCCCGGATCGTATTCGCCAGACCAGATAGCGGAAACAGCCGAGGCGCCCTCGCGCAGGGATTCCAATTGCTCCGTGATGTCCTGCTGCGCTCGCAGCGTCTTTGGGCCTATCTGCGCGGCCTCGCGAGCGGCCTCGCGGCGATTGACGATAAGCGCCGCCAGGTTGGCGATGAGAACAATCAGGACAACCCCGAGCGCGCACGCCAGCACCGCCTGCAGGCTGTTCTCGAAACTCCAGGTGAGCCCCAGAAGGAGCAAGGCCGCGAGTCCACCAAACGTAATAAATATCTTCGAGCGTGAAGACATTGGCTGAGCGGGCACGCTATCGCTTCGGTATCCAGGTATGCCCACTACTGAGTCGACCCAGGTCTCAGGCCGGTGGCGAGTCGATCGCGAAGAGGCGCCACTCGCCGGGCGCGCCCTTCAGCTTCTCCACTCCCCGCTCTTCGAACTCGAGGCCGGAGCCGACCACCAGCTCGCGCACGGTGCTGGAGACCAGCACCTCGCCCGGGTCGGCGAGCGACCCGATCCGGGCGCCGATGTTGACCGCCATGCCGCCGACGTCCTCGCCGATCAGCTCGACCTCGCCGGTGTGGATCCCGGCCCGCACCTCGATCCCCAGACTCGCCACCTCCTCGCGCAGGGCCGAGGCGCAGCGGATCGCCCGCGCCGGGCCGTCGAAGGTGGCAAGGAAGCCGTCGCCCATCGTCTTCACCTCGCGCCCCCGGTAGAGGGAGAGCTGACGGCGCACGGCGGCGTCGTGGCGCTCCAGCAGCTGGCGCCAGTCGCTGTCGCCGAGCTCGGCGGCCTTCTCGGTCGAGCCGACGATGTCGGTGAAGAGGATCGTCGCCAGCGCCCGTTCCGAGTCGGTTGAGCCGCGGCTACCGACCAGGAACTCCTCGACCTCGTCCAGCAGCTCGCCGAGGTCGCCCGCGAACGGGATGTGGTCTTCCCCCGGCAGCTCCACGTAGCGGGCGCCGGGGATCGTCTCGGCGAGGTAGCGGCCCTGCTCGACCGCGACCATGCGGTCGTCGGCGCGGTGGAGGACGAGGGTGGGGACGTCGATCGTCGGCAGGATCGCCCGCACGTCCATCTCCCGGTAGAGGTTCATCAGCGCGACGGCGCCGGCGGGGCTGGTCCCCTGGCGCAGCAGGCGCGCCCACCAGCGTTCGAACTCGCTGTCGCCCAGCTTGCTCGGTGCCCACATCTTGAGCCCGACCGGGCCGCCCCAGTCGCGCTGGGTCAGCTTCGCCCAGCGGTCGAGCGCGGCGTCGGCGATCCCGGGCGAGAAGTCGGGAGCCTTCACCATCCGCGCGAAGGTCCCGAAGAGGACCAGGGCGGAGACGTCGCTCGGGTAGGTGGCGGCGTACAGCGCCGACATCGGCCCGCCCTCGGAGACGCAGAAGAGGGCCGGCCGCTCGAAGCCGGCGGCCTCGATCACCGCCCGCAGGTCGTCCATCGACTCCTCCAGCGTCGGCGGCCGGCCAGGCCGGTCGGAGAGCCCCTGCCCGCGCTTGTCGAAGATCAGCAGCCGCGAGAAGGCCGTGAGGCGGCGCAGGAAACGGGCGGTCAGAGGCTCTTCGGCGAGCAGCTCGACGTGGGAGACGAACCCCGGCACGAGGACCAGGTCGCGCGGCCCCTCGCCGTGCACCTGGTAGGCAATGCTGACTCCGCCGGAGTCGGCGTAGTGGGTCTCCACTTCCATCCCCGGAATCGTCTCATCCCGCGGCCGCCTCTTCGTCGAGCCGCTCGCGCGTATAGCGATACGCGGTCCAGGCCGCGGCGGCGACGGGAATGGAGAGGAGGGCGCCGAGGATGCCGGCGACGACGGTGCCGGCGGTGAGGACGAGGAGGATGGCAACCGGGTGCAGCCGGATCATCCGGCCGACCACGTTGGGGTAGAGCAGGTCGCCCTCGATCTGCTGGATGGCGACGATCGCGGCCATGACCAGGGCCGCGTCGACGACGCCGTTGCTGATCAGGGCGACGAGCGCGGCGATCGCGCCGGAGGCGACGGCGCCGACCAGCGGGATGAAGGCGCCGAAGAAGACGAGCACCATCAGCGGCAGGACCAGGGGCACGCCGATCACCGCCAGGGCGATCCCGATCAGCACCGCATCGACGACGGCGATCAGGGCGACGCCGCGCATGTAGCCGGCGGTCGCTTCCCAGACCTCGCGGCCGGCGCCGTCGACCAGCTCGCGGCGCTGCCGGGGGACCAGCGAAAGGCCGAACTCCCACATCCCGCGGCCGTCGTGGACGAAGAAGAAGACGAGGACGACCATCAGCAGCAGCCCGGCGATCACCTCAAAGAGGATCGAGGCGCCGGTGAGCACGCCCTCGCCGATGCCGCCGGCGTTGGCGCGCAGCGAGTCGAGCCCGTTCTGCACCGCTTCGTCGATCTGACTGCGTTCGAGGTCGAAGGGGCCCTGAACCAGCCACCGGACCACCTCCTCGACCGCTTCGTCGACGGAGCTTTCGAGCTCGCTGAACTGGTCGACGAAGGCGGGCGCGATCACGGTGATGACACCGCCCACCAGCGCCGCGGCGCCGATCATCACCACCCCGGTCGCGATCGCGCTGGGCCAGCCATGCCGGCGCAGGAAGTCGGCCGGCGGCAGCAGCAGCGTCGCCAGCAGCAGCGAGGCCAGCACCGGGACCACCACGACCCGCAGCTCGCCCAGCACCCAGAGGCCACCGATGACCGCGACCGCGATCAGGAACAGGTTCACGGCGACGCGGGTCGCCGGCCAGATAACGCGGCTCACATTCCGGAGGTTCCCCGGCGGCGGAACCTGAAACGCCAGGTCGGGCCATGGTCACGTCAGTCGCGCCGGCACCGAAGGGCGCGGCGGGCCTACCAGCCCGGGCAGTAGGAGCGCGGGTACTGCTGCAGCCAGGGCGGGGTGCCGGTGTTGCCGGTCTGCTGGCGGTTGGCCGGGTTGGCCCCCGACCAGCCTTCTTCGAAGCCGCTGCGGACGACCTGCAGCTCCCAGACCCCGTTGCCGGCGTTGACCAGGTACCAGCTCAGCCCGTGGTCGCCGATCAGGGCGTTCTTCGACCAGACCATGTCGCCGCGTTCGGTGTAACAGACGGTGCTGCTGTTGGTGTAGGTGGTCCACCTGAAGGCGGCGGGGTACAGCGCCTGCGAGGTCGGGTTGAACTCGTGCCCCGGTTCGTTGTAGACGGGGCTGTAACCCCACTTCGGGAACACACCGGCGGTTCCGAGTTCGCCGACCTGCTGGCCGGCGGCGGCGACAGCGCTGTCGATCGGTTCGATGAAGTTGTCGAAGTTGCCGTCTTCGGACATCACCCAGCCGCCGGTGGTCGAGGCGTTGGGGCCAGGTCCCCGACCGGCTTCCGCCGCGGTGAACATGAAGAAGCTGGCGTTGTTGTCGCAGCCGTCGGCGAGGCCGAGGATGTCCTCGAGCGTGCCCAGCAGCGGGATGTCCTCGGTGACCTCCTGGACGACATCGCTGCCCACCCGCAGGTCTTCGATCAGTTCCTTGATCCCGGCCGGGTCGGACTGGAAGTTGGGCGAGGCGAAGACCGAGGCGTTGGCGGCGACCAGCGAGCCGTGCGAGGCGCCGCTCGGGAGGTAGCCGAACGGTTCGTAGTTGAAGCCCCTCAGGTTCGACCCCTCTTCGCCGCCTTCGTACATGCACATCACCGGCATCGAGACGTTGTAGATCGGCCCGCCGGTCGCGTTGATCAGGATCAGGAAGATCGAGTTGTCGGCCGAGCTGGCGCGCGCGCCCTGGCCGGCGTGGCTGAAGCGTACGGTCGAGGCGGCCGAGCGGTTGTGGTCGGTGACCCCGTCGCGGTTGACGTCGACCAGCAGCTCGGCTTCCACCTTGACCAGGCGCCGCCGTTCCGAGCGCTTCCGCTTCAGCAGCGCCGCCTGCGCCGGCGGCGAGAGCTCGATCCGGTAGCGGGACGTGTGCCTGCGGTGGGGCGCCAGCCCCCGGCTGCGCTCGCTCTCCTGCAGCGTCCCGGCCGCGATCCCGCTCGGCTCGAGCCGGCGCGAGACCACCAGGCGCACCGTGCCGCGGGTTCGCGCCTCGACTCCCGGCCTGACGATGTCGGGGTAGCGCACCGAGAAGCGCGCCTCGAGCCGCCCCTCCTCCCCCCGCGCCAGCTCGATCGGTCCGATCACCGGCCGCTTCGCGTTGTGCTCAACCCCGTTGTAGATCGCCCGGTCCTTGGCCGGCATGCGCGCGAGGCCCGGGTCGGCGGGCGCGGCCGCGGCCACGCTCGCCTGGGTCAGCGCCAGCGCGACAAAGCCCCCGACCAGTTTGAGATTCCTACTCGACAAGGACGCGCAAAATAGGCGCCCCGCCGGATGGCCTTCCCGTCTAAGCCGAGAAGGCCGCCACCACTGCGGGGAAGTCCCAGAAGGCGCGCAGCGAAGCGATCCTGCCGGTCTCGTCGAGGGCGTAGTTGAAGGTGCCGTCGTAGCTGACCTGAACCCCGTTGGCGCCGACAATGGAAACGGTCGCGAGCAGCATCGCCTCCTCGCCCGCATCCCACTGGCGGGTTATCTCGAACTCCACCGAGCTCGTCGAGGCGATTGCCTGATCCCAGAACTGCGTCAGCGCGGCCTTGCCGTGGATCGTCGGCAAATGACCGACCGGGTCTTCGACCTGGCATTCCTCGGCGAAAAGCCCCAGCCACTCCTCGCGTCGCTTCCCCTCCACCGCCGCCATCGCCCTCCGCGCCAGCGCCGTCGCTTCCATCCCGTCCTCCCCCGTCGCGTTGACTTCCGCGCCCAACGTTACAGTATGTAACGTAATGAGCGTCAGGGATAGCGGAAGAACCCGGGCGGCGCTGATCGAGGCGACCCGCGCGCTGCTCGAGACCGCGGGCGCGGGAAGCACCGGTCTGGCCGCGATCGGGGCCCGGGCGGGCTACTCGCGGCAGGCCATCTACCGGCACTTCGGATCGCGGGCGGGGCTGCTGAAGGCGGCGCTGGCCGACGTCGACGAGCGCGGCGATGCCCGGGGGTCGGTCGAACGCGTCCTCGCCGCCGCGGACGCGCGGGTCGTGCTCCGGAACCTCATCGCCTGGTGGGCCGGCTACGTCCCCGGCTTCGCCGGGCTCGCCCGCAGCGTCGACGCGGGCCGCGCCACCGACCCGGAGCTGGCCGCGGCCTGGGACGACCGGATGGACGCCCTGCTGGGAGTGTGCCGGCTGGTCGTCGACCGTTGCGCGAGCGAGGGGCTGCTGCGGGAGGGGCTGAACCCTCCTGTGGCCGCCGAGATGCTGTGGGGGATCCTCTCCATCCCCCTCTGGAGCCAACTGACCGCCGATCGTGGCTGGAGCCAGGCCGAGTACCAGGAGCGAGTCGGCGCCATCGCCGCGGGTGCGCTGCTCGTCGCACAGGGCCCCTCGGCCGCCCGCTGAATCGCCGACCGGCAACCCATGGGGCGCTACCGTGGGCCGGTGGCATCCTCCGCCCCGTGGCCTTCCGTCTCCTATGTGGACTGGAGCGAGACCTGCGACACGCTGCACGCGCACACGCAGGTGCTGGGGAAGCTCGCCGCGACGCTGGCACCGCCGGAGCCGCAGCTCCAGCACGCCGCGCTCCGGCTCACCGCGCGGGGCTGGGAGACGAGCCCGCTGCCGGCTCCCGACGGCTCCGGCGCGATCGTCGCCGGGCTGGACCTGCATAGGCACGAGGCCCTGGTCGAGCACAGCGACGGCCGCGGGGCGCGGGTCCCGCTGAGCCCGGACCGCTCGGTGGGAGCCGTCGCCCGCGAGCTGCTGGGCGGGGTGGCCGAGCTGGTCGGTCCGGTCGAGATCGACCCGGCGCCGCAGGAGGTGCCGTGGACCGTGCCGCTCGACGAGGACGAGGAGCACGCGAGCTACGACCCCGCCCGGGTCGCCGCCTACTTCGCCGCCGCGACCCAGGCCGCGCTCGTCCTGGCGGACTTCCGGGCGCCGTTCCGCGGCCGCTCCTCCCCGGTCAACGCCTGGTGGGGCTCGTTCGACCTCGCCGTCAACCTCTACTCCGGGCTCCCGGCCGACCCTCCCTCGGATGACTTCATCATGCGCAACTCGATGGACTCCCAGGAGGTCGCGGTGGGCTGGTGGCCGGGGGATCCCAAGCTGGGCAAGGCGGCGTTCTACGCCTACGCGCACCCGGCCCCGGCCGGCTTCGCGGACGCCACCCTCGCGACCGCGGCCGCGCACTGGGACGGCGAGCTCGGCCTGTACCTGCTCGAGTGGGACGACGTGCGAGCGAGCGATGACCCGCATTCGCTCGCGCTCGAGTTCGCCCACTCGGTGTTCCAGCACGCCTGCCTCGTCTGCGGCTGGGACGAGCAGCTCGCGGCCAGCGCCGAGGGCACGCCGCCGCCGGTCGCGTAGGGCCTCGCTACTGGTGAAAACGTACGGGTTTGCAGTGCACAGTGCTGCACTTTCACTGCGACCAATAAGGTGAAAGTGGGTGCGCGCCGGCTTCGGTTGGCCTCGACCATCACGGAGCCATGGAACCGTTCACTTTTCGCAGCCTGCTCGACGAAGCCCACTCGATCGAGAACCTCGCTCGTCGCCTGGGCGACGTCTGCATGATCCAAGAAGCGGAACTGAAGGCGATGGAGAGGACAGTGCGACTGAAGCGCCTGGCCTCGATGCTGGCGATTCATGTGGAGAACTCCGAGCCAGCGGCCTGGGCCAGGCTGGTCGGCCATTCGGAGCGAATCGAGACGACGCTGGGTGGGCCGCTGGTCGGCCTGCTCAACTCGGCGGACATCCACTACCCGCTCGACTGCCTCGGCGTTCTCCGCGGCCTCTGCCGGGGGATATTGCCGGACCTCTACGAGTCGTTCGAAGACAGCCTCACGCTCGACCGCGGCTCGCCGGTCCCGTTCGCCATCCGCCCGCTCGGGGACGGCTTCGAGAAAACCCCGAAGCAGGACACGCTCGGCTCGAGCGGTCTGCTCGGCGGCTACGGGCACCGCCTTTTCGAGTACCCGAAGGGCGCCAGCGTCCAGGTCAGGCTGGATTTCAGCGAGCGGGTGAAGATCGACGAGCTGCTCGGAGCGCGCGACGGGCTCCTGCCGAAGATCGCGACGATCCACCCGAGCGGTTGCGGCCAGCTCGACCCGCAAACAGAGACCGACACCGAATTCTTCGACGTGGTCCCGGTCGCGGTCGACATCAACGAGGTGGTCACCCTGCTCGAGCAGGTGAAGGGCGAGGCGGAGGTCGCGGTTCTGCCCGAGCTTTGCCTCCTCCACCCGGGCGCCCTGGAGGGAGTGCTCGCGGCCGAGCCGGATGCGTTCCCGAAGCTGGTTATCGCCAGCAGCGCCCACCTGCGCGACGAAAACGGCGAGCCGGCGGTGCGGGCGAACGAGTCGCGGATCTACCTGGAAGGCAGGCGGGTCGGCTTCCACCGCAAGTGCAAACCGTTCGTGGCGCGGCGGCTCAACGGCAAAGAGCTCCCCCACCCGATGACCGAGGCCCTGACCGGCGAGCAGAAGGCCATCACGGTTCTCTCCGGCGAGCTGAGCCGACTGGCGGTGGTGATCTGCGCCGACGTCAACCACGACTCGATCCCGCAGAAGCTGCTCGCGGCCGGGGTCAACACGCTGCTGGTCCCGAGCCACACGCCGAAACGGGGCGGGTTCAGCGGCCCGATCGGCGACCTCGCCTCGCGCTGTCAGGGGGTCTCGGTGATCGCCAACGCGCCTCCCGACGAAAGCGTCAACCCGTTCCATGGCATGGTCGCGGTCCCCCGTCCCGGGCCGGAGGGTCAGACGCGTACGTACCCGCTTCCCGCGGAAGAGGATCCAACGCAGATCGCGATCTTCGACCCGACCGTACCCCTGGGGGAGGCCATAAGTTGGCGCTGAGTGCGGGAAAAATGCTTGAAATGAGGGCTTCTCGGGTAGCCGAAAGACAACTTTTAGTCAATGATCTGTCATTGACTTTTTGCGGACTTAGCGGGACACTTTGAATCAATCGTTACTTTGAGGCAAAAATCACTAGCTGCCGGAAAGTGGGATGAGCACGGATGCAGAAAGAGACGGCGGCGCCCCAAAAGGAATCGGGCGCGCCACGCCACGATGACGCGAGCGCGACGCTGACCGGCGGCGCGACCAGCGCGGAGGGGGCACGGCGAGGCGAGCGCAAGAGAAAAGAGGTTCGGTCACGGGCGAAGAAGGACCCGCTGAGGCGGCGGATCCTGGCGGCGCTCGTGAACGGCCCGGCGACGACGGCCGAGCTGAGCGAGCGGGTGGGCTCCCCCGAGTCCTCGGTCAACCGAGGACTGCGCCGGCTCGAAGAGGCGGGCTACGTCGAGAAGGAGAGCGACGAGGCGGATGGGCGGCTCAGGCCCTACTCGCTGACCGTCGCCGGGGAGGCGGAGCTCAACCAGCTCACCGCGTTCGGGAAGAAGCGGAAGCGGGGGCTGCCAACGCTCGGGCCCGAGGAGGCCGAGCGCCTGCTCCGCCCCGCTCTCGACCGAGCAGTGCGCATTAGGCGGCAGGAACACAGGCTCGGCGAAGCGGCCTCGCGCCTGCGCGGAGTGATCCGCGAGGCGGAAAAGCTGGGTGCCTCCGAGATCGTCCTGGAGGCGACGGTCGAACTGGCCAAAACCCTGCGCCAGGAACGGCGGGCCAAGGACCACAAGGCCTCCTGCAAGGACTACGAAGGTCAGCTCAGGCAGCTGAACCAGGTCGCGCTCGGGCTCAACCCCAAGTTCAGCGCTGAGCTCGCCCTACCGGCGGCGGCTCACCTCAGGTACAGCCTCGGCCGGGCCGGCGAGCTGCTCGGCGACGATCTACCGACCCGCGAGGCACACCTCGTCGCCGCCCGCGACCTCTACGAGCAGCTGGTCAAGAACAGCGGCGACCGCAAAGCGAGGACCGACTGGTTTCGCCGCCGCGCCTGGAGCATCATCAGCCACGCTGGCAACCTGCGCAAGCAGACGCGCCTGGAGGAGGCGCTGGCGAAAGCGACCCTCGCCAAGCACGGCTTCGATCTGGTCGAGGACGAATACGGTCGTGCCCAGTCCTTCTTCATGTTCGGCTTCTGCCTGCGCCTGCTCGGCGAGTTCCACGAGGCCTCGACCTGCCTCGATCGCGCCCAGGAGATCGCCGAGGCCAACTCCTTCAAGCGATCCCTGGCCGACACCCTGATGCAGCAGGGCGAGGTGAAACGGTGCCTGGGCGAGCTCGGGGAATCGCGCGAGCTGCTCGAGAAGGCGCGCCGGGAAGCGGCAGGAATGGAGCTCTGGGTAACCCAGGCCTTTGCCGAGTCGGCGCTGGGCGCGCTCGCCTTCCAGCAGCGGGAGCTCGGCCCGGCTTGGGAGTACCTGGACGCGGCCTCGACCCTGTTCGCCGAGTGCAAGCACCTCGAGGGGAGCGCCCTCAACGACCGGCGCCGGGCGGCGGTCGCCCGGATGATGCGGAAGGAAGGCGTGAAACAGAGCTACGCGACACTCGAACGACTGACCTCCGCGGCGCGCGAGGGCTACGCGGAACTGCACAGCCCGGCCGGGCTGGCGGCCTGCGAGATCGAGAAGGGCCGGGTCGCGCGGATGCGTGCGAAAGGCCGCGTCGAGTCGGTGATCGGCGCCCTCAACGACCGCCTGGGCAACCGCGGCCAGCGCGAGATCATCGAGCTCGACCCCTGGGTGCCGCAGCTGCTCCGCGATTTCGCCCGCGAGGTCGAGGACGAGCAGCTCGAAGCGGCGAGCGAAGGGGTGCTGGCGACGGCCAAGGACAAACGGCGTGAAGTCGGCACCCAGAGCGTCGAGCAGGTCTCCGAGGTGGTGAAGGAGATCGTGCTCGAAGACGAGGGTGAGATCGACTCGCTGGCGGCCGAGATGGGCGGCGAGGCGAGGCGCGAACGAAGCGCCTTCGAAGGGCGCTATGGCAGCGCAGCCCGAGAGCGGGACCTCAAGCTCGTCGCCGCCTAGGCCCGCTTCTCAGCGCAGCCGTCCCGGTAAGGGATTCCGATCCAAAGGCCGAAAAAGAAGGATCGCCAGCCAAGGAACCCCCCGGGAGGAATCTGTGTCCGCTTGAAACTGCTGCTCGCCGTCGCGCTCGCCGCGACGACCGTCTTCCTCGCCAGCTCGGTGGCCACGGTCCAGGGGGCGGACGGCGACCAGGCCGGTGGAGGGTTCTGCAGCGCCGCGACCTCCGCTCCCACGGCGGGCGCCTCGCAACTGCCGGGGTCGGTCCCGCTCGTCGCCGAGCCGGGCTTCAGCGACTGGTTCGCGGGCGGAGTCGTCAACGCGGGGGCCGAAGGCCTCGCGATCATGGGCTTCAACTACCTGGTCAAACTCACTCCGCTGAACGAGATCCTGCCGAAAAGCCCGCAGGCGAAACTGCTGGCAGGGCTGGACCGAATCGAGGCCCAGCTACCGCAGATCTCCGGGCAGCTGAACCGGGTCGGCGCGAAAGTCGACCTGCTGCTGGCGCGGCTGGACGAACAGCAGCTCCACAACCAGCTGAGCGCGCTCTGCGCGGTGGCAAACGACCAGATGGGTGCCTTCCGGCGATTCCGGCTGGCGATCGCGGCCGGGACGAGGCTCGGCGACATCCTCGCCGGCGACAAACCGAAGCGGGCCGGGCAGCCGGACCCCGGGCTCGGCGGCCTCTCGCCGCGCAAATACGCCGAAAACAAAGCGGCCGACTTCCTCAACCACTACGACTACACCGGGCTCGAGGGCGGGATCGACAGAATCCGCAACGCGCTGCTGCCGGGAACCGGGCAGATCTCGATCCTGGAGTCCTACGGACGGGTGCTGTCGGCGCAGCGGTTCCTGACCAGGACCGATTCCGAGGCGCTGCAGGGGCTCTACTCCGAGCTCGCCAACTACTGGGCCCTCTCGGTCTGGATGGGGGCCGAGTTCTGGGCCGGCAAGCGCGAGCAGGCCGAGGCGGTGCGGGTGCTGCGGAACTACCGCGGCCACCTTCGCGGAGCGGAGGCGAAACTGCCGGCGATGATCCCGCCCGGCGTCGTCGTCGACTTCGGCGAGACCACCGGCAGGACGCTGGTCCGGCGGCCGATGTGGTTCGCGCCCACCGACAAGGACCTGGGCTGGGTGCCGCCCAACGACCTGGTGAACCCGCCGCTCGGCAGGCTCGTCGTCGACGAGGTCGGCGAGGCGGTTGCCGCCCTCAACGCCAGGGATGCCCTCGGCAGGGGCTGGAGCGCGCCGACCCAGGCGGAGGTGAGGTCTCTGCTCTCCAAGGAGTGCATCGCCGACCCCGACGAGCCGGCCGAGCACATC
>DASUNU010000052.1:0-3742 GCA_036276995.1 Solirubrobacterales bacterium | reverse complement strand
AGGTCCCAGTTGCGGAAGCTGGGGCGGACGACGTCGGCGTGGGTCGCCCAGCAGGCGCCGCGCAGGACCTTGTACTGGTCGCCGAAGAAGACCGAGGAGTACTCCGGGTAGGGGAAGGCCTCGAAGCCCGGGTAGGCGCGGAACTCGGAGGCGGTCCACTCCCAGCCGTGTCCGACCCCGTCCAGCCGCGGTCGCGCCGCCTCCCACTCGAACTCGCTCGGCAGGCGCTTGCCGGTCCAGCGGGCGAAGGCGTCGCCCTCCTCCCAGGAGACGTGGATCACCGGCCGGTCGGGGTCGATCGGGTCGCGCCGGCCCATCACGGTGCTGACCCAGCCGTCGCCGTCGCGCTCCCAGTACATCGGCGGCTCCGCCCCGGTCGCGGCGACGAACTCGGCGTAGGCGGCGTTGCTGACCGGGGTGCGGTCGATCTCGCAGGCGGTCAGCTCGACCGTGTGGCGGCCGCGCTCGTTGTCGTAGGCGAAGCCGCGCGCGGGGGCGCCGACCTCGTACGCGCCGGCCTCGATCGCGACCATCTCCGGCCCGGCGGGCGCCGGCTCAAAGGCGAGCGCCTCCTCGACCAGCGGCGCCTCGTAGCCGTCGACCAGCTGCAGCAACTGCAGCATCGTCTCGTTGTGCTGCAGCTCGTGCGCCAGCAGCATCTCGTAGACAAAGCCTTCGCGCAGCAGCCGGTCCTCGGCGCCGGGCGAGATGTCCTCGACCTCGTCCAGCACCTCCAGCGCCCGCTCGCGCACGTCGGCCATGTAGGCGCGCAGCTCGGCGTCGCGCAGGATCGGCAGCTCGCCGCGGGTCTTGCGCGGGTTCTCGATCGCGTCGTAGAAGCTGCCGAGCTCGCCGTCGAGCGGCTCGCGGCCGCCAACCGTCTGCACCAACCAGAGCTCCTCGAAGTTGGCGATGTGCCCGAGGTCCCAGGCCAGCGGGCTGAGCAGCGGCGAGTAAACGGTGTTGAGCTGCTCTTCGTCGAGCGGCTCGATCAGGGCAAGGGTGCGCTGACGCACCTCGTCGAGGCGCTCCGCGATCGTCGCCTTGGAGTTTGCCGTCACCTCGGTAGCTATACGAAGACCCTATAGCGGCCGGATAAGTGGGTGTGAATGTTTTGACCACACCTGAGGCGAACGTCCAGCCGGGGCACCCACACCCTGCGGCTATAGGCTGCCCGCCGTATGGAGGTGAAAGGGACGGGAGCGCTGGTCGCGGGCGGAGCCTCCGGGCTGGGCGCGGCGACCTCGCGGGCGCTTGCTGCGGCCGGGGCCCAGGTGGTGATCGCCGACCTCAACGCCGAGAAGGGCGAGGCGCTGGCAACCGAGATCGGGGCCGAGTTCGTCAGCGCCGACGTCACCGACGCCGAGGCGGTGGCCGCGGCGGTGCAGCGCGCGGCGAGCGCCGCGGGTGGCCTCCGTGCCTCGGTCTGCTGCGCCGGGATCGGCTGGGCCGAGCGCGTCGCCCACAAGGGCGGCCCGCACAACCTCGAGTACTTCGCCAACGTGGTCAAGGTCAACCTGATCGGCAGCTTCAACGTCCTGCGCCTGGCGGCGGACGCGATGAGCTCCAACGAGCCTGACGGCGAGGGCGAGCGTGGCGTCTGCGTCAACACCGCCTCGATCGCCGCCTACGACGGCCAGATCGGCCAGGTCGCCTACGCCGCTTCCAAGGGCGGCATCGTCAGCATGACCCTGCCGGCTGCGCGCGACATGGCCTCCCGCGGCGTCCGCGTGATGACGATCGCCCCCGGCCTCTTCGATACCCCGCTGCTCGCCGCCCTGCCGGAGGAGGCCCGCACGGCGCTCGGCGCCGGCATCCCCTTCCCCTCCCGCCTCGGCCGCCCCGAGGAGTACGCCCGCATGGTCCTGGAGATCGTCGCCAACCCGATGCTGAACGGCGAGACGATCCGGCTCGACGGCGCCCTGCGGATGCCGCCGAAGTAGCTGCTCCCTCTCGGACCGGACCTAGCCGGAGCTGGGTGCGACCGAGGCCCAGTCGAACTCCTCGCCCCGGGAGTGCAGCCGCTCGCGCGTGCGCTCGTCGCAGAGCGCGCCCGCGACGCCGGCCTCGTAAAAATCGCGCGGCGAGAGGCCGAGACCGGTGGCGGCCTCGTACTCGGTGCCGAGGTCGGTGCCGAACATCGCCGGGTCGTCGGTCGAGAGCGAGCAGCGCACGCCGGCCCCGACCAAATGCGGCAGCGGGTGCTCGGCCAGGGAGCTGACCACGCCGGTGCGCAGGTTGGAGATCGGGCAGACGTCGAGCACCGTGCCGCGCCCGACCAGCTCCCGCACCATCGCCGGGTCGTCGACGGCGCGGATCCCGTGGCGAATGCGGTCGGCGCCGAGCTCTTCCAGCGCGCCGCGGATCGAGGGGATGCCGGCAACCTCGCCGGCGTGCGGGACGGAGGCGATGCCGCCCTCACGAGCGAGCGCGAAGACGTCCGCGTAGGGCTCGGGAGGAAACTGGGCCTCGAGGCCACCGAGCCCGAGCCCCAATACACCCCGATCCCGGTACTTGATCGCGTAGCGCGCCGTCGCCTCGGCCGCCTCGAGCGGAAACCCGCGCGGGATGTCCGGCGTGAGCCGGACCTCGACCCCGTACAGCTCACGCGCCTCCTGGGCGCCGTCGCAGTAGCCCTCGAAGACCTCCTCCCAGGCGACCCCGCGGGCGGCGGGTTCGGCCGGGGAGAAGATGCCCTCGATGTAGACGGCCCCGTGGCCCGCCGCCTCGCGCGCGTAGTCGACAACGACCTGGCGGAAATCGACCGCGCTGCGCAGAGCGCCGGTGGTCATCAGCCAGACCTGGATGAAGTTCTCGAAGTCGCGAAACCGGTACAGCTCCGCCAGCCCCTCGACCGTGTCGGCCGGAAGCGCCACCTCGTTGCGCCGGGCGATCTCGAGCAGCGCCGCGGGGCGAACCGTGCCCTCGAGGTGAACGTGCAGCTCGATCTTCGGGTAGGGCGTGGACATCCCAGGAACCTAATCGGTCCCTTCCGCCTCGGGGTCGCGCCACACCTGCTTCAACCAGGGTGGGGCAACGGCAAAGGTCGAGCGATCGCCGGCGGCGATCGGCTCCAGCGGGATCAACTGAACGCGACCGCCGGGGGTGAAGCGGTCGGCATCGGGGATGCCGCCGACGTTGCCCGCGTGACTGCCGCCCGACACCAGCAACATCCGCGTCTCCGGCCCCCACCCGTTCACGACCCGCGCCCCCACCGCCTCGGTCACGTTCCGCACCGGATCGAAACCCGCGTCCGACCCCCAGTTGAGCGCGCTCAGCCCGTGGTTGTAGCCATGGTGCGAGGAAGCCCGCGCATCGACCTCACCGTCGCTCCCCACCCGCACCTGCACGCTCTCCCAGTCGTCGCGATGGAAGCCCTTCTCGCCTGCGACCGGCACCTCCCGCAACGTCGCCGAGTCCGGGTAGTACAGCCAGTACTGGACATAGAGATTCCCCGCCCGCGACCCCGAGCAATCCGCACCCTCAGCCTCGGCAAACGCCGCCTCCCCCTCCCTGCAATCGACCACGTGGACGAAAGCGGTCACCGCCAGCCCCTCATCACTCCGATCAACCAGCCCCCGCTCACTCCCGTCCGCGCACCCCGTCTCCCGACACCGCCTGAAGTCCACCGGCAACGCTCGCGCCCCCCGCTCGAAAACCAAGGTCGGCATATGCCCCCGCACCAACTCCCCCACCTCCGTCCCATAAGCCGCAACCAGCCCCGGCTCGTCCCCGCAGCTAT
>DASUNU010000051.1:0-9885 GCA_036276995.1 Solirubrobacterales bacterium | reverse complement strand
ACTCAACATCGACTTCGCCGGGATCCAGAAACTCAACTACGGCCAGACAGCGGGGGCGGAAGAAGGCAAATGCAGCACGCTCGCCTCGAGCACCGGCAAGTTCACAGGGCTGGCGTCGGTCACAGCCGAGACCGAGTTCGGCACCCACCACGCGGCACTCAGGGCGGCATCGGTATCGGGAAGCCCTCAATTTCACCTCGAAGGACCGCCGGCGATGACAGCCCGACTCAGAGGCAGTGGAGCGTCCAGCGGGTTCGATTTCCAGTTCGGGGAAGTCAAATGCGCGGGCTCGATCTACACAGGGACAACAGAAGTCTCCACATACAGCGAATTCACACTCGCTCCCGTCGCCTACGAAGGCTGCACCCTCGGCGGAGCGGCGGCGACGATCGACATGAACGGCTGCGACTACATGCTGAACATCACGAAAGTCCCCTTTGAAGGAGGGCTGGAGATCCTCTGCGAAGCGGGCGAAGAAATCACAATCACAGCCGGAGGCAAATGCACCATCCACATCCCTCCCCAGGCGGCGGCCGGCTCGGTCGCCTACTCCAACCTCGGCTCGGGTCTGACAAGGGAACTGAAAATCGACTTCGGCGGCATCCAGAAACTCAGCTACAGCCAGACAGCGGGAGCGGAAGAAGGCAAATGCAGCACCCTCTCCACCGATACCGGCAAATTCACAGGCACGGCCACGGTCACAGCCGAGACCGATGACCTCAACGCCTTCCACGTGGGCCTCTGGGCTGCCAGCTCCGAAGGGAGCGTCAACTTCCACCTCGAAGGCCCGTCGCGCACCACAGCAAAGCTGACAGGTGCCCAGGAGGGGGCGACGAACGTCCTCGACCTGCAGTTCGGCGAACTAAAATGCACGACGGCCAAATTCACCGCCACAACGGAAGCGGCCACATACACCACATTCACGGCCAGCCCGACCTACGAAGGCTGCACGCTGGCCGGGACCGCCGCGACCGTCGACGTGAACGGCTGCAAATACCTGCTGCACCTGAGCGGAGCCTCCAGCGGGCCGCTCGACGTCACCTGCGAAGCGGGCAAAGAAATCACAATCACAGCCGGCACCAGATGCACGGTCCACATCCCTCCCCAGACCGGCCTTGGCTCGGTTGCCCACACCAACCTCGGCTCCGGGCTGACAAAAGAACTGACATCGGACTTCACCGGGGTCACGGGGGTCAGCTACAGCCAGACACCGGGACCGGGAATAGGCAAATGCACCGCCTTCTCGCTGACCAACGGCAAATTCACAAACAAGGCGACGGTCACAGCCGAGACCGACGACTTCAACTCTTTCCACGCCGGTCTCTGGGTCGAATAGAGGCGGCAGCGGCTACTCGCTGCCGGGCCCGCTCGAGGACTCTCATCCGCTGCGCCGTCGCCGCTCGGCTAGCATCGGAAGCGATGGCTTCGACCGCTGACCTGATCAAGACCGCCGTCGAGCGCTTCCAGGAGGAAGTCCCGGCACTGCAGAAACTGAAACTGGTCTTCGGGCTGCAGCTGAAAGCCCACCACGACATCCAGCTCTATCGGGTGGAGGTACCGGGGCCGGTGATCAAGAAAGACCTTTCTCAGGACGAGCGGGTGCTGGTCGAAATCGACCGTCCCCAGTTCAACGAGCTGGCCGAGAAGGGGACGATCAAGAGCTACCGCAAGGCGGTTGAGACCGGCCACATCAAGGCCAGCGGCGACTCGAACGTGCTCAAGCTGATCGCCCAGGTGGTCGAACGGCAAGAGGAACGGGCGAAGCTGAAGAAAGTGCACTGAGCCGGCGCCCGGAGCGGGCTGCGGCTCTAGAGGCGCTCGAGGTTCTCGGCCGCGATCGCGCGGGTGACGCCGCGGAAGTCGAGCACCAGGGCGCTGTCGGCGACGAGGCGCTCGTAGTCGATATCCGGGTGGGCGGTGACGATCGCGGTCAGGTCGGCGCCGGCCACGCCCTCGTCCAGCGGAACCGAGGCGAGCCCGAGGCCCGGCAGCTCGGCCACGAAGGGGTCGTGGTAGACGACCTCGCCGCCGAGCTCCTGCAGGCGGGCGATGATCTTCAGCGCTGGCGATTCGCGGGTGTCGCCGATGCCGCCCTTGTAGCTGGTCCCGAGCACGAGGATGCGCGAGCCCTTGACCGGCTTGCCGGCCCGGTTGAGGGCGCGCTCGATCCGTTCCACGCAGAAGGCCGGCTGGGCCTGGTTGACCTTACCGGCGAGCTCGATGAACTCGGGGTAGAAGTCGTGCTGGCGGGCCTTGAAGGCGAGGTAGAAGGGGTCGACCGGGAGGCAGTGGCCGCCCATCCCCGGCCCGGGGTCGAAGCGCATGAACCCGAACGGCTTGCTGGAGGCCGCCTCGACCACCTCCCAGACGTCGATCCCGAGCCGGTCGCAGAGCTGGGAGAGCTCATTGACGAGGGCGATGTTGACCGAGCGGAAGATGTTCTCCAGCAGCTTTGCCAGCTCCGCCGCCTCCGGGGTCGAGAGCACGATCACCTCGTCGCAGATCTCCGCGTAGAGGGCGCGGGCGCGCTCGGCGCAGGCGGCGGTGAGGCCGCCGACCAGCTTCGGCGTGGTGCGGATCGTGAAGTCGGTGCGGCCGGGGTCGATCCGCTCCGGCGAGAAGGCGAGGTGGAAGTCCTCACCGGCGCGCAGGCCGGTGCCCGCCTCGAGGATCGGCTGCAGCTGTTCGCGCGTGGTGCCGGGATAGGTGGTCGACTCGAGCACGACCAGCTGCCCGGCTTGCAGCACCCCGGCCAGGGCGTTGGCCGAGTCGAGCAGGTAGGTGAGATCGGGCTCGCGCGAGCCGCTGAGCGGGGTCGGCACGCAGACCACGACCGCCTCGCACTGGCCGAGGTCGGCGTAGTCGGAGCTCGCCCGCAGGCGCTCGCCGAGCGGCGCCAGGGCGCTGTCGGGAACGTCCTCGATGTAGCTGCGGCCGCCGTTCAGCGCCTCGACCTTGGCCGGGTCGAGGTCGAGGCCGGTGACCGCGTGCCCCGCCTCGGCGAAGGCGACGGCCAGCGGTAGGCCGACGTAGCCCATTCCGATCACTCCGATCTGCACCGGGCGAGTCTAGATAGCCGCGTCGGATGGGAGGCGGCAGGTAGAGTCCCGCGCCGCAAACTGACGAGGAGCAAACACAGCATGAGCGAGACGTATGAGCTGACCACCGACCAGGCCGAGCGCGAGGCATCCGGCGCGCACAGCTACGGCCGCTACCTCGAGGAGTTCGAGGTCGGCGCCATCTACAAGCACTGGCCGGCCAAGACCGTGACCGAGGCGGACGACCACCTCTTCTGCCTGATCACGATGAACCACCACCCGCTGCACATCAACGACGTCTACGCCGCCGGCTCCCAGCAGGGCCGCAACGTCGTGGTCGGGCCGCTGGTCTACTCACTGGCCCTGGGGATGTCGGTTTCCGACGTCTCCGGCAAGGCGATCGCCAACCTGGCGACCGAGGACCTCAGCCACCCGAACCCGGTTTTCCACGGCGACACCCTGTTCTGCGAGACCGAGGTGCTCGACGTGAAGGAGTCGAAGTCGAAGCCCGACCGCGGCATCGTCAAGGTCCACACCCGGGTGTTGAACCAGGACGGCGTCCTCGTCGCCGAGTTCAAGCGCCTGGTCCTGGTCCCGCGCAAGAACCCCGGCGCCTAGCTCCCGGCTAGAGCCGCCGCCAGCCCTCCGAAGCGGCGATCTCGCGCACCACGCGCGCGGGGTTGCCGGCGACGAGGCTGCGCGGCGGTACGTCGCGGGTGACGACCGCCCCGGAGGCGACCACCGAGTGGTCGCCGATCGTCACCCCGGGCATGACCAGCGCCCCGCGCCCGACCCAGACGTTGGCGCCGATCTCGACCGGCCCCGACTTCACCTCGTCGCCCTCGCCGAGCGGGTGGAAGTTGGTGTCGGCGATGCTGGCCAGCGGCGCGAGGCCGCTGTCGTCGCCGATCCGGACCAGGTGCTCGGCGACGATCTCGACTCCGTGGTTGATCCCGACCCGGGCGCCGAGCTCGATTCGGCCACCGCTGCGGGTGACGAGCCGGGTCCGGGTCGGGCCGCCCCGCATCCGGCAGTTCTCGCCCAGGGTGATCGGGCCGTCGGTGCGGAGCAGCGGCCAGCCTTCGTAGAAGAGCGGCTTGCCACTCCAGCTCAGCTCGCGGCCGCGTAGCCGCGCCAGTCGCAGCGAGAGCTCGGCCCGGGCGCGGGCGGCGAGGGCGATGCGGCGCTCGGGCGAGACCGGCAAGCGCTCAGTGCGCCTCGTCAGAGGCGTGCGCGGGCGGCCGTGACTCCTCCGCCAAGGAAGTGATCTCGAGCGGGCCGTGGGCGGCGTCTTCGAGCACCTCGGTCGCCTCCTGGGCGGAGCGGGCGTAGAGCTCGACCAGGAGGTGGACGACGATCTGCTCGTCGTCGTGCTTGTGGAAACGGACGTGGGTGAAGAACTCGCGCACGCCGGCGTCGCCGAAGGCGCCGTAGGTGAGGAACTCGATCGCCTCCGGCCCGGAGCAGGTCTCGACCCGGTCCTGGTCGACGGTGACGGTGCAGGAGGCGACCCAGGGCGTGCCGGCGACCATCCGTTCCCAGCGGTCTTCGATCGGCACCACGCGGTTGTCGTGGAAGGTCAGGTGCGGCTGGTCGTGCATGCAGTTGAGGCACTGCACGACCGATTCCTGCACCTCGTCGACCCCTTCCGACAGCACCCCGGAGTCGGGATCGACCCGCCGGATCGCGTCGTAATGGATCTGGATCTCGAGGTTCTGCGACCAGCAGCGGTAGCACCGCAGCCAGGCCGACCGATCCCCGTTCAGCTCGCTCATCGCTCCATTGTCGCGCGGGGAGACGCTCGGCGTCGGTTTAGGCGGCGGCGCCGGCGCTGGAGCGCTGGGCGACCAGCTCGACGATCTCGCCCATGATCTTGTTGATGTCGAAGTCCTTGGGCGTGTAGACGCCGGCGACACCGGCGTTGCGCAGGCGCTCGGCGTCGGCGACGGGGATGATGCCGCCGACCACGACCGGGACGTCGACGCCCTCGTCCCGCAGCAGGCGCACGACCTCGGGGATCAGCTCCAGGTGGGAGCCGGAGAGGATCGAGAGGCCGACCACGTCGACGTCCTCCTGCAGCGCGGACTCGGCGATCTCGGCCGGGGTCAGGCGGATGCCCTGGTAGATCACCTCCATGCCGATGTCGCGGGCGCGCAGGGCGATCTGCTCGGAGCCGTTGGAGTGGCCGTCGAGGCCGGGCTTGCCGACCAGGATCTTGATCCGGTGGCCGATCCGCTCGGAGACCTCGTCGACCTTGGCCCGGGTCGCCTCGAGCTGGTCGCGGTCTGCGGCCGGGGCGGCGCCGCCGACCCCGGTCGGGCCGCGGTAGGCGCCGAAGGACTCGCGCAGGACCTCGGCCCACTCGCCGGTGGTGGCGCCCGCCTTGGCGGCGGCAATCGTCGCCGGCATGATGTTCTGGCTCTCGTCGGCGGCGACCTCGGCCAGCTCCGCCAGGGCGGCCTCGACCGCGCCCGCGTCGCGCTCTGCCTTCCACTGCTCCAGGGCCTCGATCCGCTCGCGCTCGACCTCGGGGTCGGGGGTGAGGATGCCGCCGTCGGCGCCGGCCGTCAGCGGCGAGTCCTCGGTCTCGGTGAAGCTGTTCTGGCCGATCACCTTCTGCTCGCCGCTCTCGATCCGGGCGACCCGCTCGCGGTGCGACTCGACCAGGCGCGCCTTCATGTAAGGGACGGCCTTGACCGCGCCGCCGTGCTCCTCGACCACCGCCATCTCGGCCCGGGCGCCCTCGGTCAGCTCGCCGACCAGCCCCTCCATCACGTGGGAGCCGGCGAAGATGTCGGGGTACTCGAGCAGGTCGGTCTCGTTCGCCAGCACCTGCTGGATCCGCAGGCTCCACTGCTGATCCCAGGGGCGGGGGAGGCCCATCGCCTCGTTCCAGGCCGGCAGCTGCAGGGCGCGGGCGCGGGCGTCGCGGCTCAGCGTCACCGCCAGTGCCTCGAGCACGATCCGCTGGATGTTGTTCTCCGGCTGCGCCTCGGTCAGGCCGAGGCTGTTGACCTGGACGCCGTAGCGGAAGCGCAGCATCTTCTCGTCGGTCACCCCGTAGCGCTCGCGCCCGATCTCCTGCCAGAGCGCGCTCATCGTCCGCAGCTTCGCGATCTCCTCGATCAGGCGGATGCCGGCGTTGACGAAGAAGGAGATGCGGCCGAAGACCTTGGGGAAGTCGGCGTCGGCGACCTGGCCGCGCGCTTTAACCTCGTCGAGCACGGCGATCCCGGTCGAGAGCGCGTAGGCGATCTCCTGCACCGGCGTCGCCCCGGCCTCCTGCAGGTGGTAGCTGCAGATGTTGGTCGGGTTCCAGCTCGGCACCTCGTTGACGCTGAAGGCGACCATGTCGGCGATCAGCCGCATCGAGGGCTCGGGCGGGAAGGCATAGGTGCCGCGCGAGAGGTACTCCTTGATGATGTCGTTCTGCGTCGTCCCCTTGAGCAGCGAGCGGTCGACCCCGTTCTCCTCGGCGACGGTGACGTAGAGCCCCAGCAGCCAGGCCGCGGTGGCGTTGATCGTCATCGAGGTGTTCATGTTGTCGAGGGGGATCTGGTCGAGCAACTGGTGCATGTCGCCCTTGTTGGCGACGGAGACGCCGACCTTGCCGACCTCGCCGCGGGCGAGGACGTGGTCGGGGTCGTAGCCGGTCTGGGTCGGCAGGTCGAAGGCGATCGAGAGGCCGGTCTGGCCCTTGGCCAGGTTGCCGCGGTAGAGCTCGTTGGAGCGTTTGGCGTCGGAATGGCCGGCGTAGGTGCGCATCACCCAGGGGCGGTCGCGCTCGGGAAGTCTGTGGTCGCTCATACGGCACATCGTATTTCAGCCCTCCCGCTCCCGCATCTTTCTCGCGCCGCTGTGTTTAGGTTGCCGACCATGAAGACTCGCTTTGGAGCCATATTCGCCGCCGCCTGCCTGGTCGCCCTGCTTGCCGTCGCCTCCGCCGGGGCCGCGATGGTGGGGATCTACCGCAACGGGATGGAAACGACGGCGCAGCGCTCGCAGCTGGTCAAACTGGCCGGCGCCAACTGCGCCCGCGGCGGCTCCGAGGGGGCGCTGCGGATCGCGATCGGGAAAGCGACCAGGGACTGCTCGTTCCGCACTCCGGTGCTCGGCCGCGATCTCGAGATCTCGGCGACTGAGCGGCTGCTCAGCGGCACTCCCGAGGCGCTGCAGAAAAAGGCTTACCTGGGGCTGGAGCTGCGGGCCGGAGGCGGCTTCAAGTACCAGCTCCTCGCCTTCCCGCTGCAGCGCAAGGTGCAGCTGGTCAAGGTCGGCGAAGAAGGGACCGAGTTCCTGGCGATCACCAAGAACGTCAAAGAGCTGATGGGGGTCAACAAAGCCAACGCCCTGCGGCTGCGCGCGGTCAACGTCACCAGCGGACCGGAAAAAGGGCAGGCCAACCTCTTCGCCTACGTCGGCGGCGCCCTCGTCGCCGAAGCCAAAGACGAAGGCTCCGGCGCGCTCAGCGGCCGCGCCTCCGCGGTCTCGATCGGGGCGACCACGAACGCCAACGGCGTGATCGGCAGCGTCGACGACCTCGTCGTCCGCGTGCCCAGCCCCTTCTAGCGTAAGTTCGGCGGCCCCCGGCCGTTACTTGCATAATCCGCCCGATGTCGACCAGCACGATCGAGCGGCCCCGCAGCGCCGGCCCGGGTTCCGGGTTAGGTGGCGAGTGGAGAGTGATCGTTTGCAACGACAACCACAACACCTTCGAGCACGTGGCCGCCACCCTGGCGCGGGTGCTGCCGGGCGTCGATCTCGACCGCGGCCACCGCATCGCCGACCAGATCCACAACAGCGGTCAGGCGATCGTCTGGACCGGCCCGCGCGAGCCGGCCGAGCACTACTGGGCCGAACTCGAGGCCGCCGGCCTGACCATGGCCCCGCTCGAGCGCGCCTGAGCCGCTCCTTTCTGAGCCTGGCCCTGGCGCTGCTCTGCCTCGGCGCGCTGGTGCCCCTGGCCCCCGCGGCCGACCTCCCCGAGGGCTTTCTGGACACGATCGCGATCGACAACCTCAACGGCCCGACCGCGGTCCGCTTCACCTCCGACGGCGAGGTCTTCATCGCCCAGAAGAACGGCAAAATCCTCCGCTTCGACAGCGTCGACGACAACTCGCCGACGCTCTTCGCCGACCTGCGCAAACAGGTCTACGACAACGGCGACCGCGGCCTGCTCGGGCTCGCCGTCGACCCCGACTATCCGGATCGGCCCTACATCTACGCGCTCTACACCTTCGACCACGTGCTCGGCGAAGACGCGCCGGGCGCCTTCCCCCGCTGGGGCAAAGGGCCGAGCTACGAGGGCGACCCCTGCCCGATGTCCGGCAGCCCCGGCGTCGACGCCTGTCCGGTCAGCGGCCGCCTCACCCGCATCACCTCCGAAGGCGGCGTCGCCGGCGCCGAGAAAGTCCTGATCGAAGACTGGTGCCAGCAGGACTCCTCGCACTCGATCGGCGGCCTCCAGTTCGGTCCGGAAGGGGCGCTCTTCGCCAGCGGCGGCGAGGGGGCCAGCTTCCTCGAGCCCGACTACGGCCAGTACGGCTGGCCGCACAAAAACCAGTGCGGCGACCCGCCGGGCGGCGAAGCGCTGAAACTGCCGACCGCCGAGGGTGGCTCGTTGCGCTCCCAGGACCTCTTCACGCCCTACCCGGCCGATCCCACCGGGCTCGCCGGCACGGTGATCCGGGTCGACCCTGACACCGGCGCCGGGCTTCCGGGCAACCCGCGCTACGCCAGTCTCGACGCCAACGAGCGGCGGATCATCGCCTACGGGTTCCGCAACCCCTTCCGCTTCGCGATCGACGCCGAGCGCGAAGAGATCTACATCAACAACGTCGGCAACGGCACCGACGAGGAGATCGACCGCAGCCCGCTGACGCCGTCCGCGCCCTACAACTCCGGCTGGCCCTGCTACGAAGGCGATCACCGCAACCCCGACTTCAACAACCTCGACGTCAACATCTGCGAGAACCTCTACCTGCAGCCGGGGGTGGCTTCGGATCCCTTCTACTCCTACCGCCATGACTCGGGCGCGGTGCCCGGCGACCCCTGTCCGGGTTGGTATGGCTCGGCAATCACCGGCACCGCGATCTACCCCGGCGGCACCTTCCCGGGCGAATACGACGGGGCCCTCTTCTTCGCCGACGCGGTGCGCGGCTGCATCTACGTGATCGTTCCCGACGGCCCCGGGGAGGGGCCGGACCCGGCGACCGCGCGCACCTTCCTCGGCGATGGCGGCGCTTACACCGGCGCCGACATCGAGATCGGCCCCGACGGCAACCTCTACTACCTCAGCCTCTTCGCCGACGAAGCCGTGCACCGGATCACCTATGACTCGACCCTGCCGATCGCGAAGCTGAGCGCCGATAAGGAGTGGGGGCCGACCCCGCTGCAGGTGACCTTCAACGCCGGCGGCTCGATCGACCCGGGCGGGAACGGGCTCGCCTACGCCTGGGACATGGATGACGACGGCAGCTTCGAGGTCAACGGCAACTTCGCGACCGCTGGCAGCGCAACCCAGACGCGCACCTACAGCACCGCGGTCACCCGCACGATTTCGGTGCGGGTGAGGAACATCGCCGGCGAGACCAGCACCGACTCGGTCACGATCTACCCCGGTGCCTCGCCACCCCAGGTCAGCATCGACAGTCCCGCGGAAGCGCTGACCTGGCGGGTCGGCCAGCAGATCGAGTTCAGCGGCTCGGCGGTGGCCGACTCCGGCAACGGCGCCGCGATCGACCCGGACGGCCCGAGCAACGATCCCGACTCGCCGGAAGGGCTCTCCTGGCGGACGAAGATCCTCCACTGCCCGGCCGACGAGAACGGCTGCCACGCCCACCCGCTG
>DASUNU010000050.1:0-8266 GCA_036276995.1 Solirubrobacterales bacterium | reverse complement strand
AAGTTGGAGCCGACGTCCTCGAGGTCCTGCTTCAGGTTCTTGTGGGTGAACGGCACGGGCGCGGTCCCGGTCAGCGGACGCGGAGGCCGATGCGTTTGACGACGCTACGGCCCTGGACGAGCGCGACCTGGTACCGGCCAGGACGTACGCGGAGCACGGCGCGCCCTTTTTTCAGCCGCGTCGAGGCGAGCTCTTTCCCTTTGCGAATGAGCTTGATCCGGCCAGAAGTGAGCGGGCGGACCGTGCAGACGATCTTCACCGCGGCTTCCGCCGGGGCTCGTTTTTTGGCTTTTTTGCCCGTCTCCCCAGGCTTGCAGGTGACTTTGAATTTGGGTCTGGCTTTGCCTTTGCCTGCACGCAGCACGGCCGGGACGGCGGGTGCGGCAACTGGGACGACCGCGTCGCTGCGCGCCACCCCCGGACCGGTGTCGTTGCGGGCGGTGACCTGGCAGCGCAGCTCGCGGCCGACGTCGCCGGCCGCCACCGCGTAGTCGGCCGCGGCGGCGCCCGGGATCGCGGCGCCGTCGCGCAGCCAGGCGAAGGCGAACGCGGGCGACCCGGTCCAGGCGCCGGGCGCGCAGGTCAGCGTCTTGCCGGCCATCGCCTCCCCGCCGATCTGCGGGGGCGACTGGTTGACCGGCGCCGGATCCCCGAACGTCGCGAAGCTCAGGCGGAAGGTCGCTCCGAGGTGCGAGAAGCTGCCGCCGGCGTAGAGGGTGGAGCCCGAGGTGGCGAGCGCGCGGACCTCGCCGCCGCCCAGGTCGGGACCCGAGTTGAAGGCGGTGGGGGCGCCGCCGGCGGCGATCTCGGCGAGCCGGGGGCGCGGCTGTCCGGCGACGGTGGTGAAGGCCCCGCCGGCGTAGACGGTCGAGCCGGACACCGCGAGCGCGCGGACGGCGCCGTTCGCGCCCGGGTTCCACCCGGTCGGGATGCCGGTGCCGGTGTCGATCGCCGCCAGCGCGGCGCGGGGCTGCCCGGTGACGTTCGCGAACTCGCCGCCGGCGTAGACCGTCGGCCCCGCAACCGCCAGCGCCGAGACGATGCCGTCCGAGTCGGGGTTCCAGCCCGTGAGCGCTCCCGAGCCGGCGTCGATGCCGGCGAGCCGGTTGCGCGTGATGCCGGTGATCGTGGTGAAGGCCCCGCCGGCATAGACCGTCGAGCCCGACACGGCCAGCGCCGAGACGGGGCCGTTGGCGTTCGGGTTCCACCCGGTGGTCGTGCCGCTGCCGGCGTCGATAGCGGCGAGCCGGTTGCGCGGTTCGCCGCCGAGGGCGGTGAAGGCGCCGCCGGCATAGACGCTCGAGCCGGAGACCGCGAGCGCGCGCACCTCTTCGTTGGCGGCCGGGGACCAGGTGGTCGGCACGCCGCTGCCGGCGTCGATCGCGGCGAGCCGGCTCCGCGACTGCCCCCGCACGCTGGTGAAGGCGCCGCCGGCGTAGATCGTCGATCCGGATACCGCCAGCGCGAGCACGGGGCCGTCGGCGTTCGGGTTCCAGTCGGTCAGGGCGCCGCTGCCGGCGTCGAAGGCGGCGAGCCGGTTGCGCTGCTGCGCGCCGAGGACGTTGAAGAACCCGCCGGCGAACACGCGCGAGCCGGTGGTGGTGATCACGTTGGGGCCGCCGTTGACGACCGGGTTCCAGGGCGTGGCGCTGCCGCTGGCGGCGTCGACCGCGGCGAGCCGGCCGCGCGGCTGTCCGCCGATGTTGAGGAAGTTGCCGCCGGCGTAGACGGTCGGTCCGGATGCGTGCAGCGCGGTGACCCCCGCGTCGGCGCCGGGGTTCCAGCCCTGCGCCGTGCCGGTGGTGAGATCGAGGGCGGCGATGTTGTTGCGCCCCTGGCCGCCGATCGTGCTGAACGTGCCGCCGGCGTAGAGACTCGATCCGGAGACGTCGAGGGTGAGGACCTGGCCGGTCGTGTTGGCGTTGAAGGCAACGGAGGCGGCTCCGGTCGTCCCGTTGAGGGCCGCCAGCCCAGGGCGCGTCTGGCCGCCGATGGTGTTGAAGAACCCGCCGGCGTAGACCGTCGAGCCGGATACCGCCAGCGCCGCGATCGTGCTGCTCGGGTTCGGGTTGAAGGTGGCCGAGAGGACGCCGGTCGCGGCGTCGACCGCGCCGATGAAGTTGCGCGCCATCCCGCCGAGCGTGGTGAAGGTGCCGCCGACGTACAGCGTCGACCCCGAGAGGGCGAACGCCGAGACGTTGCCGCCGGTGGCGCCGGGGTTGAACCCCGGCAGCGCCGCGCCGGTGGAGCCGTCCAGCGCGGCGAGGCGGGAGCGCGCCTGCCCGCCGACGTTGGCGAACTGGCCGCCCGCGTAGACCGTCGCTTCGCGACGGACCAGGGTGCTGACGACCCCGTCCGGGTTGGGGTTCCAGGCGGTCACCTGGCCGCCGGCATCGATGTGAGCGAGGTTCCGGCGCGCCGCGCCGCCGACGGCGTTGAAGTTGCCGCCGATGTAGAGGCCTCCCTGGCCATCGGGTACGGCGGCGTGGACGCTGCCGCTGACGCCCGGGAAGCGCATGTCCGGCGCCCCGCTGCCCGGGTCGATGAACGCACCGCCGCCGGTGCCGTGCCCGACGGCGGTGAAGCTGCCGCCGAGGTAGATCCTGTCGCCCACCCGGACCACGTCCTCGACCGCGCCGTTGGTGGCGTAGCTCGGCAGCGGCTGTTCCGGGAGCGCCTGCGCGGTCTGGGGCGCAAGCAAAAGTGCGAGGACGCACGCGAGCAATGGGAGTCGGGGCCGCATTAGGCGGCCAGTGTCTTTTCTTCTCCTCCCTTAGTCAAGGAGACCACGACAACCGTCCGCTGCCAAAAGAGGGGTCGATCCGGGCGACGCTGGTAGATTCCCGCCGCGCTGGATCAGTTACGGCTTGAGTGAGGAGAGGTATGCAGCAGCAGTCCGGTGTGGGGATCCCTGGTGCCGCGCCTCCCACGGGTCGGGTGCACGTGCTCGGGGCCGGGCCCGTCGGCCTGCTGCTGACCGCGTTGCTCCAGCCCGTCGACGGCCTCTCCGTGCGGCTCTACGAGAAGCGCGGCGAGTACACGCGGACGAGGATGGTCCGACTCGCCGAGTATCTGGTCGCCGACTCGGTCGACGGCTACCGCGCCGGCCACTTCGACGTCGACAACGTCGAGGCCGTCTTCGACCCGGCCGAGCTCGCCCAGGGCATCGAGTTCCGGCAGTCGATCCCGCCTGACCTGATGGCGCTGATGCGTGAGTGGGCGCGGGGCTTCTGCCCCCTGAACGAGATTGAGCGCTCGCTCAGCGACCTGATCGACAGCCGCGACTCGGACTCGGTCGAGCGGATCGCGGGCGCGGTCAGCGCCGAGGAGGCGATCGAGCTGGTCGAGCCGGGCGACATCCTGATCGACTGCACCGGCAGTCGCTCGCTGCTCCGCGACCACCTGGCGCCCAGCGCGGGCGCAGTGGAGCCGGACGCCAACACGCTCAACTTCGTCTTCGAGTACGCGCTGGTCATCACCTTCCTCTACAGCCAGGACTACAGCTGTAACGAGTACTGCAAGTACTACAAGAACGCCGAAAACCCGCGCTACAAATTCATCCCGATGGTCCACCGGGTGTCCTACGACGGGGACGTCAGCCACGTCACCGGCATCGTCAGCATCACCCCCGAGGAGTACGCGCTGATGCCAAAGCAGTTCAGCGGCGAGTGGCTGCGCGAGAACTTCCCAGGCGTCGCCGAGTCAATGGATCGCTTCATCGAGAAGATCCGCCAAGAAACCGAAGGCGAGATGATCGGCGACCTCGAGATCATCCGGATCCCGCTCAACCTCTACCGTGCCCGCAACGCGACCAGCCGCGCCTGGCGCGAGCTGGGGGCGAACCACCCGTTTGCCGCCGCGCCGGTCTTCCTGGCGGGTGACTCGGCGATCGGCTCGCCCTACTTCCAGTCGATCTCGCTCGGCTTCGAGTGCGCGATGTCGCTCGCGGGCCTGATCGCGCAGCGGCCCTCTGACCCCCGCGAGATGCTCGATCGCTATGAGCTCTACATCTACAAGCAGTGGCTGCGCGTGTACATGCAGAGCAAGATGATCAAGCACAACAAGGAGCTGTTCCAGACCCTCGACGACCCGATGGCGCTGCTGGAGAAGCTGCACATCTACTGATGCCTGCCTGGCGCGGGCCGAGCGCGCCAGGTTGGGTCAGCGGCGGTAGACGAGGTGGGTGACGTGGGGCGTGGTGCGGCTCGAGGCCGGCGTCATCCCGAACTCGGCGACGCCGTCGAAGACGCGCTCGCCGCCGCCGGCGACGAACGGCGCGACGTGCAGGCGCAGCTCGTCGACGAGCCCGGCGGCGAGGTACTGGTTGAGGGTGCCGGGGCCGCCGGCGATCGAGACGTGCCTCTCGCCGGCGGCCTCGCCAGCCCGCTCCAGCGCCGCCTCGATCCCCTCGGTGACGAAGTGGAAGGTCGTGCCGCCCTCCATCTCGACGCTCGGGCGCGGGCGATGGCAGAGGACGAAGACCGGCGCGTGGTAGACCGGGTCCGGACCCCACCAGCCCTTCCACTCGAGGTCCCACTCGCCGCGGTCGGGGCCGAACATGTTGCGGCCCATGATGAAGGCGCCGGCGGTGGCGATCGTGCCGGCCTCCTCGGCGTTTTCGTCACGGTGGTCGAACTGCCAGGCGTGCAGGAGGTTCTCGTCGATGTCGCCGAAGGGGTGCTCGGCGCTCTGGCCCCTCCCGGACCCGTAGCCGTCGAGGCTGATCGACATATCGGCGGTGACCTTGGGCATCTCTTTCCTCCGTAACCGATCGCAGTTGCTCAGCCGCACGCTACCGGGGGCCGCCGGCCTCGCGTTCGTCCTGGCGCTTCTGCTTCCACGGCAGCAGCGGGATCCCTAAGCGGGCGCAGCCGAGGCCTTCGGCGCGCGACAGCAGCCGGCGCTTGTGCCCACGCCAGTCCCAGTAGCCCTTGGGCATGTCCTCCGCGAGCTGCCAGATCGTCTCGGGGTAGGCGCCTTCCTCCGCCATCTCGTGCAAAACCGGCCAGCCTTTGGAGCTGGTCATCGCCCTCACGGCTTCGGCCACCGCGGCTTGGTCGCCGCTGCGGCGGGCTCGGTCCCACTGGCGGAACCAGAGACAGGAGACGGTGCCGGTCACGGCGGCGCCGACCTGGTAGCGGTTCGTGGTCAGGCCTTCGTCGGGGACCCGGGAAGGCTTGAAGGTTGCCGGCACGGGGATCCCCTTCAGGATTTCCCGCACCGCGGCTTCGTGGTCGGCCGCCTTGACGACCTGCTCGGGCATCGCGTCGAGCCAGGTCTGCGCGTCCACCTTGGTCAGCCAGCCGAGGCGCTCTTCGAAGGAGCTCAGGTCCGGAACCGCGGCGTCGATCCTCAGCGTGTAGCCGCCTTCGGACCACAGCGCGACCATCTGGCGATTGCCGGGCCCTCCCTGATTGACGTAGAACTCGGCTCGGGTGTCGACCGTGGCGGTCGTGTCCAGGACCGGTAGCTTGATCACCCGCCGCCCGTGTGGATGGGCCATCGCGCGGATCGTCGCGATCTCGCTGGCGAGGCTGCGCGGGCTCCAGGAGAGCTTGACCAGGCGCTGGCGCACCGCCGGCGGCAGCATCCCTTTCTGGCGCGGCCGGGTCGGGGTGCCGGAGACCCAGACCGTTTCGTCGGGGACCGGCTTGCCGGTGACGAACTCCATCGAGCCTTCCGGCCCTTCGCGGCCTTTGATCTGGAAGACGTCCTGGACCCGCCAGCCCGGGCCTTCGAGCAGCAGCAGGGGCGTCGACTCGGCGAAGCGGACGAGCGCGGCGCCGTAGGCGGGTGAGGGCGAGTGCGAGGAGCCGCCGCCGAGCAGTAGGACCACCGCGGCGATGACCGCGGCCGCGGCAAGCCCGGCGGCGCCGAGGAGGCCGCGACGGTGGTCGCCCGCGGCGGGCCAGGGCGGGGGGGAGGCGTCCGCCGCGGCGGCCGTCGCCGGCTCGGCCGGCTCGGCGAGGATCGCCGCGGCGAGCGCCGCCGTCGCCGGCCCCAGCTCGAGCCGCTCCATCTCCCGGTCGGAGAAGCGGTCCGCATCGCGCAGCTTCCGGTCGATCCCGTGAGCCTTCATCGCACCCCTCCGATCTCGATCTCGTTCCGTGGCTTCTCCTCCGATTGCTCGGCGAGCCGCGCCCGCAGCCGCCGCCGCGCCCGGTGCAGCCGGGTGCGGGCCGCCACCGTCGAGATCCCGAGCACCCGCGCCGACTCGCTCGGGCTGAGCTCCTCCATCCCGACCAGCATCAGCAGCTCGCGATCGGCGTCGGCCAGCTCGGCCAGCGCGTCCAGCACCGGGCGGTCGGAGCCGGGCGAGAGCGGGAGCTGCCGGCGCAACTCGTCCCGCAACCGCTCGGCCAGCCGCGTGCGTCGCTTGATGCCGCGCTGGTGGTTGGCGAGCACCCGCCGCGCGGTCGCGTAGAGCCAGAGGCGCGCCTCGCCGCCGATCGGGACTTCGCCGAGGCGGCGCCAGGCGACCAGGAAGGTCTCGGCGACGACGTCGGCAGCGTCCTGCGGCTCGGCGCTCCGGCGCAGCGCGTAGCGCAGGATCTCTCGCTCGTGGTCTCGGTAGAGCCGCGAGAAGCGGGCCTCGGCGAGCTCGCGCGGCAGTGCTTCCTCAGCGGCGACGTTTCGGGCCATCACCGGCTACATGTCCGGTTCGGGCCGCAGCGTTACACCCGGTTTCACATTTCGGGCGAGAGATAAGCGGGTTAGCATCTGGGTGCTCGCCCGCGGCGAGTGCTCATGGCTGGCTTCCCGGAAAGGCAACCTGGCGTTATGTACCTGACCGAGGGCGGCCAGGAGACCGAGCTGATGTACAAGCACGGGCACGAGCTGGCCGAGTTCGCGTTGTTCCCGCTGCTCGACGATCCGCGGGCGGTTGCCGACCTGACCGAGATGTACACGCGCTACCTGGAGATCGCCGCGGCGCATGGGTTCGTCGCCCTGGTTGGCGGGCTCGACTACCGGGCGAGCCCCGACTGGGCGGCGAAGCTGGGGATCTCGCCGGCGGGGCTGGTCGGGTACCAGCTGCGCTCGATCGAGTTCCTGCGCGAGGTCGCGCGGCCCTTCGCGGGGCAGATCCCGCAGGTCCTGATCGCCGGCATGGTCGGCCCCTGCGGTGATGCTTACGAGGCGGACCACGCGATCACGGCGGAGCAGGCCGAGGAGTACCACTCGGTCCAGCTCGAGACGCTGCGCCAGGCGGAGGTCGATGTAGTCAGCGCGATGACCTTCAACAACGTCCCCGAGGGCGTCGGCCTCGCCCGCGCCGCGGCGGCGGCCGGACTACCGCTCTCGCTCTCGTTCTCGGTCGACTCCTCGGGGCGGCTGCGCACCGGCCCCACCATGCAGGAGGCGGTGGAAGCGGTCGACGCGCAGGCCGGTGAGGCGTGCCCGGACTTCTTCGGCATCAACTGCGCCCACCCGGTCGAGTTCGAGCCGGCGCTGGTCGACGGTCCGTGGATCGAGCGAGTGCGCCAGCTGCGCCCGAACGCCTCGATGGCGGAGAAGCTCTCGCTCTGCCGGATCGGCCACCTCGAGGCGGGCGACCCCGAGCTGCTGGGCGCGGAACTGGCCGCGATCTCCCGGCGTTTCCCTCACATCGACGTCTGGGGCGGCTGCTGCGGCACCTGGGACGACCACCTGGGCGCGCTCGCCGGGCAGTTGCGGCCGCTCGCCGGCTCGTAACGCTTTTCGCCTCCGCGACCAATAAGGGGCATGGAGACCGAGGAGGCGCTGCCGACACCGCCGAGTGCGCTCAGCCGCAGCATGCGTGTTGCCGCCGCCCGCGAGCGCGGGGTCAGCGGCGAGCAGGTGCGCTGGATCGGCACCGACCCGGAGCTGTTCGAGGCGTTCTACCGCGAGCAGGTCGAGGACCTGCAGCGGTTCGTCACCCGCCGGGTCGGCGAGCGCGAGCGGGCGGCCGACCTGACCGCGGAGATCTTCCTCGCCGCGATCGACTCGGCCCACCGCTACCGGCCCCGGCGCGGCACCCCGCGAGCCTGGCTGTACGGGATCGCCCGCACGCTCGTCGCCAGCGATTGCCGCCGGCACGGTCGCGAGCGGGCCCGGGAGGAGCGGTTTCGCGGCAGCGCCCTGCTCGACGAGGAGGACGCGGCGCGAATGGATGCGCGGATCGACGCCGCCGCCCAGTCGCGCCGCCTCTACGCGGCGATGGACCGCCTGCCCGAAGCCGAGCGGGCGGTCCTGGAGCTGGTCGCGCTCGACGAGCTGACGGTCGCCGAGGCGGCTGCCGCTGTCG
>DASUNU010000049.1:0-18593 GCA_036276995.1 Solirubrobacterales bacterium | reverse complement strand
ACGCTTCCCCGGAAGAGCAGGAAGCGGAAGCTCTGGGCGAGCCCGAACGCCCCCGGCACACGCCGGAAATCCTCTAGCCGCTGTCGTCGCTCAGAGCGGGATGCGGGCGCCGAGCTGGTAGGCGGTCAGCGCCAGGGCGAGCAGCCGCAAGGGGCGGTCGCGGGAGATCGCGGCCAGCGGCAGCAGCCAGACCAGGTACCAGGGCAGCAGCCAGGCGCTGGCCAGCAGCAGGCCGGCGGCGGTCCAGCCCGCGGCCCGGACCCAGTCGAGGCCACGCCAGGTCCAGAGCAGCAGCTCGAGCAGGAGGGTGAGGAAGAGGACGAGGGCGACCAGCCGGACCGCGTCGGGGTCGAGCCCGGTGAGGCGGGCGACCGTGATTGGGATGCTCATGTGGCTGGTCCGTCCCTGGTTCTCCCCGGCCAGCCCGAAGGCGCCGAGCCAGTCCCAGCCGAAGGCGAGGTGGGCGGCGAGGGCGATCGCCGCGGCCGCGGCGAGCGCTCCGAACAGGACCCGGCCGAGTCCCGAGAGGCGCTCGCGGGCGCTGGCGATGAGGGCGAAGGGGGCGAGGAAGAGGGCCGAGGCCTTGACCGCGCCGGCGGCGACCAGAGCGGCCCCGGTCGAGGCCGGGCGAGCGCTGAGCAGGGCGGCGACGGCGAGCAGCCCGAGCAGCATCGCCAGGCCGTCGTTGTGGGCGCCGCCGACCACATGGACGAGGACGAGCGGGTTGAGGGCGACGAAGGCGGCGGCGCGCAGCGGGTCGGCGCCGCGCCAGGCGGCAAGGCGGGAGACGACAGCGGCGAGCCCGAGCACCGAGAGCGCTGCCACCGCCTTCAGCACCGCGACCGCGGCGGCGACCGGGAGCCAGGCGAGCGGGTAGGTGGCGAGCGTGAACAGCGGCCCGTAAGCACTGGTCGCTTCGGTCCAGTCGACCTGGTCGAAGACCGGATCATCCGGCGCCGCGAGCGGCGGGTGCACATACGGATCGAGCCCATGGACCACCCCCAGCCGGGCGTAGTCGACGTAGCTGTAGACGTCATGGGAGAGCAGCACCGGCGCCAGTGCGAAGCCGCCCACCAAGACCACGATCAGCCCCCAGATAACGCGGCGTCCCAGTGCCGGTGCCCAGGCCAGGACGCCCAAGTAGGCGAGGAACCCCGCCCACATCAGGCCGTACGCGACTCCGGGCGAGACGCTCAGCTTTCCCCAGCCCCCTCGCCACCCCCGACCGACGGAGGCGGTGGGGGAGCGGGGGCAGGTTCTTGGCCAGCGCCCGGCGCATAGGCGTCGGGGTCGTACCGATCCGGGTCGTAGCCCCCCACCGCGGCGGTGCCGGGTGGAGGCGGCTCATCGCTGCCGCCCCCGTCTGCGTCCTCGTCGTCATCGCCGCTGGTCGCGCTCGGGCTGGCCTGGGCGAAGTGGCTGTAGTAGGTGGACCAGCTCACCTCGTCCTCGGGTTCGGTGAATTCCTCGCAGGGGACGCCGCCGCCGGTGTAGAGCGCGTGCCAGATCTCGGCCGGGAAGGTGCCGCCGAAGACGGTGCGCCCGTGCACGCTGTACATCGAGACGTCGTTGGACTCGGGGTAGCCGACCCAGACCGCGGTCGCCAGGTTGGGCTGGTAGCCGGCGAACCAGGCGTCGGTGTATTCGTCGGTGGTCCCGGTCTTGCCGGCCTGCCCGGCGCAGCCGGTGTAGGCGGCGGTGCCGGTCCCTTCGGTGATGTTGTTGTGCAGCAGTTTCGTCACCTCGTAGGCGATCGCTTCGCTCAGCACCCGCTGCGGCTGCGCCGCCTGCGGCCGCCCGACGCGGCCGTCGGGGAAGGTCACCTTCTCGATCGCGACCGGGTCGCGGTGGACGCCGCCGGCGGCCAGGGTCGCGTAGGCGTCGGTCAGCTCCAGCGGCGTCACCCCGAGCCGCAGACCGCCGAGCCCCTCGGCCGGGATCCCGTCCAGCGGCGTCGTGATCCCCATTGATTTCGCCGTCTGCGCCACGTACTTGGGGCCGACGTCGAGGTCGAGCTGGGCGAAGACGGTGTTGTCTGAGCTGACCGTCGCCTGCTGCAGGTTGACCGTGCCCTGGTAGCCCTCGTCGGCGGTGGCCACGGTCCAGTGGCCCCAGTGCGGCAGGTTGAGGTCGAGCGGCTTCGAGGTGTAGTAGGTCGAGTAGGGGTCGATCCCCTGCTTGATCGCGGCCGTGAGCACGAAGGTCTTGAAGGTCGAGCCGGGCTGGCGGCGGCCCTGGGCGGCGAGGTTGAACTGGGTTTCGGCGTAGTTGGAGCTGGTCACCATCGCCCGGATGTGGCCGTTGCGCGGATCGATCGAGACCAGGGCCGAGGAGGGGTCAGTCGAGTAGGGCAGGGCGGCGGCCATCGCTTCCGCGCCGACGTCCTGCAGGTCGGGGTCGATCGTCGTCTTCACCTCGAGCCCGCCCTGGCGCACCGTGTTGACCCCGTACGCCTCGATCAGCCGGTTCTCGACGTAGTCGAAGAAGTAGGGCTGGCGGTGCTCGAAGTAGTCGCCGGAGACGTCGAGGCCGAGGCCGGCGCGCTGGGCCTCCTGGGAGGCCCCGGGGCTGACGTAGCCGAGCTTGGCCATCTTCCGCAGCACCTCGTCGCGCCGGGCTTTCGCGCTGGTCGGGTTGAGGATCGGGTTGTATTCGGAGGGCGCCTGCGGCAGCCCGGCCAGCAGCGCCGCCTGCGCCAGCGTCAGCTTCCAGACCGGGCGGTCGAAGTAGATCCGTGAGGCGGCCTGGACGCCGACCGCGGTGCTGCCCTCGATCGTCCCGTAGGAGGCGATGTTGAGGTACTGGCCGAGGATTTCGCGGCGGCTGTGGCGCTCGGCGTACTCGATCGCCAGCTTCGCCTCCTCGATCTTGCGCTCGATCGTGCGCTCGGGGTTGGGGATGCAGAGGTTGCGGACCAGCTGCTGGGTGATCGTCGAGCCGCCCTCGACCGCTTCGCCCGCTTCCAGGTTCTTCAGCGCGGCGCGGAGGATGCCCTGGGCGTCGAGGGCGTCGTGCTCGTAGAAGCGCTGATCCTCGATCGCCACCGTCGCCAGCTGCAGCTTCTTCGGGATGCGGTCGATCGCGACCGGGGTGTGCGCCTCGTCGGCGGCGATCATCCCGAGCTTGCTGCCGTCGGCGGCGTAGAGGGTCGAGTTGCCGCCGTGGTCGATCGGCTTGCAGGTGGCGAGCGAGGGCGCCTCGGCGGCGACGTCGAGGACCCAGGAGGTGACGGCGATGGCCGCGATCGCGGCCATCGCGAAGACCGCCCCGCCGACGATCAGGACCTTGCTGCCGATTCCCCCACGGCGGCCCCGCCGCCGCCGGTTGCGCTGCGTCATCGAGGCAAGGGTACTTCGCGCCCCTCGCGGGGCGGACGCTCAGGCCTGCGTGTCTTCGGTCGAGTGGTTGTGGACGACCCCTTCGACCAGGAGCTGGTTGGGGATCACGAAGTGGCTGCCGTCGCCGGGGTCGATGTAGGTGTAGGAGAGGGTGATGTCGGTGACCCGGCCCTCGTTCTCGTCGAAGGTGATGCGGTCGCCGATCCGGAACGGCTGCGAGATCGCGATCTGGACGCCGGCGACGAGGTTGCCGATCGTGTGCTGGGCGGCGAAGCCGACGATCAGCCCGATCACCGCGGTCGAGGCGAGCACCCCGGTGGCGAGCCGCTTCAGGTCGGTGAACTGACTCAGCGCGATCATCGCGACGACGACGAAGATCGTCGCGAGGATGAGGCGGCGGACGAAGCGCAGCCTGGTCTTGGTCGAGCGCGAGACCTGTGAGACTGCCGGCGACATGGAGGCCAACTTAGCCGCAGAGGGGGTCGAGCCGCGCCCGGCCGACAGCTTCCCGTACGCGAACTGGGGCCCGTGGGCGGCGATCCTCGGGGTGGTGATGGCGCTCGGCGCCGGGATCGTGATGGGCATCCCGGCGGCGATCATCGGCCACGAGGATGGGGGCGACCTCACCACCTTCGGCAATGTCGGCGTGCAACTTGCGACGGCCCTCGGCTTCCTGCTGGTGCCGTTGGCGGTGGTCAGCTGGCGCGGCGCCGCCAACTTCGGCGAGGTCCTGGCTCGGCTCGGGGTGCGCCGCTTCAAGCTCTCGGCCTTCGGCTGGATGGCCCTCGCCTTCGTCGCCTACCTGACCTTCGCGATCGCCTATGCGCTGCTGGTCGTCGAACCGAAGCAGGAGGACATCGCCGAGGGCTTCGGTTCACTGCCGGTGCAGATCCTGCTGATCGTCGTCGCCGCCCCGATCAGCGAGGAGATCTGCTTCCGCGGGCTGCTCTTCGGCGGCCTGCGCGAGCGCTTCCCGCGGATCGCGGCGGCGCTGCTGGCGGGGGTGATTTTCGGCGCCCTGCACGCGCTGACCGGGATCACCGCGGTGCCGCCGCTGATCTTCTTCGGCTTCGTGCTCTGCCTGCTCTACGAGAAGACGGGCTCGATCTGGCCGGCGATCCTCCTGCATATGGTGAACAACAGCATCGCCCTACTCGGCCAGTAGCATTTCGCCGGTGAAAAGCCGCCTCGCAGTTCTCCTTGCCCTTGTCCTCGCGCTCGCCCTTCCCGCTGCTGCGGCAGCCGCGCCTGCCCCCGCGAAGAAAGGCGCTGCGACCGCGGTCATCCCCGACGCCACGGTGAAGATCAAGCTCGGCAAGCTCGACAACGGCCGCGCCGAGATCTACAGCAAGGTCCCGGTCTTCGGCACTGTCAGCCCCTTCGTCGCGGGGCAGAAGGTCAAGGTCGACTTCTTCCTCGACGGCAAGGAGCAATTCAGCCGCACCCTCGCGATCGGTAAGGGCAGGGGCGACAGCGGCAGCTTCCGCACCAGCGTCCTGGTCCGCGAGGACGGCAAGTACGCGGTCAGCGCCAGCCACGCGGCGACCGCGGTGCTCGGCGGCGACAGCAGCGTGCGCAAGAGCTGGAAGGTCAGCTACCCGGCCCTGCGCCAGGGCCAGTGTGGTGACGTCGTCGTCGGCTTCAAGAAGGCGATGCGGAAGATGGGCTACATCGCCAACAGCGGCAAGTGCTTCGGCGGCAAGACCGCCCGCGGCGTGCTCGCCTACCGCAAAGTCAACGACAAGACCCGCAGCTCGCGGGCCGGCGCCGGCCTGGTCAAGGCGGTCTTCGCCGGCAAGGGCGCCTACGAGGTCCGCCACCCGGGTGCCGGCAAGCACGTCGAGGCACCGCTCTCCAAGCAGGTCATCGTCTTCGCCGACGGCGACGAGCCCTACGCGATCTACCCGATCTCCTCCGGCAAGTCCTCGACCCCGACCGTCACCGGTCACTACGAGTTCATCCGCACCGAACCGGGCTACAACTCGCACGGCATGTACTACTCCTGGTACTTCTACGGCGGCTACGCGATCCACGGCTACGAATCGGTGCCGGACTACCCCGCCAGCCACGGCTGCCTGCGCACCTTCATCGCCGACCAGCCCGAGATCTACGAGCGGATTTCGTACGGCGAAGACATCTTCATCTGGTAGACCGATGAAGGTCTTCGTCGCTGGCGCAAGCGGTGCCCTCGGGACGCCGCTGTTGCCGCGGTTGCTGGCGGCCGGGCACGAGGTGACGGGGATGACTCGGCGGGAGGAGAAGGCGGCGGAGATTCGCGCGGCTGGGGCCGACGCTGTGGTCTGCGATGTGTTCGACGCCGCCGCTTTGAATGAGGTTGTGGCAGCCGCGAAGCCGGAGGCCGTGGTGCACGCGCTGACGGCGCTGCCGCCGAAGTTCAAGCCGAAATCGGATTACCTGGCGGCGACGAACAGGGTGCGGAGCGAGGGGACCGCGAACCTGGTTGCCGCGGCGCGGGCGGCGGGGGTGCGCCGGATCGTCGCCGAGAGCGTCGCCTTCTTCTACGAGCCGGAGGGCGAGTGGGTCAAGGATGAGGAGGCGAGGTTGTTCGTCGATCCGCCTGGGCGCTTTGCCGCCGGCGCCGAGGCGCTGCGGGCGCTGGAGGGCGGCGTGCTCGGGGCGGAGGGGATCGAGGGCCTGGTCCTGCGCTTCGGCTGGTTCTACGGGCCCGGCACCTACTACGACCGGGGCGGCTCGGTGGCGGAGGAAACGCTGAAGCGGCGCTACCCGGTGATCGGCGCCGGCGCCGGCACCTTCTCCTTCATCCACATCGACGACGCGGCCGAGGCGATCGTCGCCGCGGTTGGGCGCGGCGCGCCCGGCGTCTACAACGTGGTCGACGACGAGCCGGCGCCGCTGCGCGAGTGGCTGCCGGTCTATGCCGAGGCGCTGGGGGCGAAGCCGCCGCGCAAGGTCCCGGCCTGGCTGGCGCGGCTGGTCGCCGGCGCCGACCTGGCCGGCACCGCGGTGACGATGCGCGGCGCCAGCAACGCGAAGGCGAAGCGCGAGCTGGCCTGGGCGCCCGCGCACCCGAGCTGGCGCCAGGGCTTCGCCGACTCGCTGGCTCCTGGAGTTTGAGGAGTTGACCCCACCCTGGGTGGGTCAACTCCTCAACCAAGCGGCGGCCGTAGGATGCGCGCCGTGACCGACCTCGCCGCCGCCAAGGGGACGCTGCTAGCCGAGCTGCGCGAGCACTCGCTGATCCTCGGTGAGGTGACGCTGGCCAGTGGCGCCACCGCCCAGTACTACGTCGACGCCCGCCGCACCCTGATGCGGCCGGCCGGCTTCCGCGCCGCCGGCGAGCTGATCGCGGACTTCGCGCACGAGCTCGGGGCCGAGGCCGTGGGAGGCCCGGCCACCGCGGCGATCCCGCCCTCCTGCGCCGCGATCGCCGTCTCCGCCGGAGCTGACCTCGTCGCCTTCTTCGTCCGCGGCGCCCGCAAGGAGCACGGGCTGCAGCGCTGGGTCGAGGGCCCGGTCGGGCCGGGCACGCGCTGCCTGGTGGTCGAGGACACCGTCACCACTGGCGGCTCGACCGCGACCGCGATCGGCCGGATCCGCGAGGAGGGGTTGGAGGTCGCCGGGGTGGTCGCCGTGGTCGACCGCCTCGCCGGCGGCGCCGCCAAGATCGAGGCCGCCGCGCAGGCGCCCTACCGCGCCCTGGTCACGATCGACGAGATCTACCCGGACCGCCCCGACCGCGACTGAGAGTGGAGCCGGACTCGATCGAGATCCGCGTCGTCGGCTGCCTGATCGAGAAGCAGCGGACCACGCCGGACGTCTACCCGCTCTCGCTCAACGCGCTCCGCACCGCCTGCAACCAGGCGACCAACCGCGACCCTGTCGTCGACTACGACGAGGCGACGGTTGCCGAGGCGCTGCGCCGGACCGCGCTGCGCGGCTGGACCCGGCTCGCCAGCGGCGCCGGCAGCCGCGCCCGCAAGTACCGCCATCTGCTGCCGGAAGCGCTCGGGGTCGACGACGCCGAGCTGGCCCTGCTCGCGGTCCTGATGCTGCGCGGCACACAGACCCCGGGCGAGCTGAAGCAGCGCAGCGAGCGCCTGCACGGGTTCGCCGATCTCGCCGCGGTGCAGTCGACCCTCGACGGCCTGGTCGAGCGCGGCTACGTCGCCCGGCACCCGCGCGCTCCCGGCCAGAAGGAGGATCGTTATCAGCAGCTGCTGGGGGGAGCGGAGGAGGTAAGCGCCTCACCGCCGGCCGAGGACCTGGTCCCCGCCGAGGACCGCCTCACCAAACTCGAGCGCGAACTGGGCGAGCTGCGCGCCGAGCTGGTTCGCCTGCGCGAGGCGCTGGGCGAGGACTAGCCGCCGATCCGGACGGGGAGGATCCGCCGCCCGCCCGGGATCGCCGTGATCAGCTGGGCGTTGAGGCTGCCGCGCTCCTGCAGCAGCTTGCGCGCGCCGGCGGTCAGCGGGATCACGAAGCCGTGGCCCTGCTTGCCGGTCAGTTTGAACGGGCGCCGGCCGAGTGAGCGGGTGACCGCGCGGGTCCGCGCCGGGGCGCCGCGCCGGGCAGCTTTGACCACGACCCTGATCCGGGCGCGCAGCGCCAGCTGGCCGGGGCATTCGGTCCCTTCCGGCCATTCGCAGGCGAGCCAGACCTTGACCATGCTGGGGGTCGTCTTGACCAGGGAGGCGGTGACCGCGACCGGGATCGAGGTCGATTTGCAGCCGAGCAGGCGGTCGGTTCCGCCGCCGGTGTTGAGCGCGTAGACGCAGACCGGCTGCGCCCCCGACTTGACGATCGGGAAGGTGGCGTCGAAGCCGTGGGCCGAGCCGGCGCGGCGGAACTTGGCGCCGACGTCGAGCCGGGCCTGGTTGGCGACAGCGCCGAGGTCGTAGGGGACCGCCGCCTCGGCGCCGGCCCGGCCGCCGACGTAGGCGCGGATCGCCAGCGCTTCGGTCGGGGCGTTGAGGTCGAAGGCCCAGCCCTTGATCCGGACCTGGCCGGGGACCGGCGAGCCGACCAGGTCGAGCGAGCCGACCGGGTCTTCGTTGCCGGCGATCGGAGCGGCGTCGCCGACCGTGTCGCCGTCGACGTAGTTGTTGTCGATGTTGATCGTCACCCCGCCGTAGCTCTCGTCGTGGCCGCCGCGGTACTGGTGGATCCGCTGGTGGTCGTTCCAGGCGTAGGAGGGGATGTAGGAGTCGGCGCTGCTGGCCTGGCCGTTCCAGTTGGCGAACCAGAGGCTGTCCGGCTGGGTGTAGCCGGTGCCCAGGCGGGTGACCAGGTCGGCGATGCCCGAGGCGCTGCTGCTGTAGACGCCGGAGACGTAGCCGAGCGAGTGCAGTTTCTCGGTCCAGGCCTCGAGGAAGGCGAGGGTGGCGTTGGTGGCGCTCGAGGTCCGCGTGTAGGACTCCATGTCGTAGTAGATCGGCGAGCCCGGCCCCATCGCGATCGCCGCCGCCTGGGCGACCGCGTCGACCGCCGCTTCTTCGCCCTGCAGGACAGCCCGGCTTGGGCTGAGCATGGCGCAGCTGCTGCAGCTGCTCGACGGCGCCTGCAGGCCGACGTAGGTGGGGATGATGTGCCAGCCGGCGTTGGTCTGGGCGTTGACCCAGCTCGCGGTCAGGTTCGGCTGCGAGCAGGCCCGGTTGGTGCCGCCGATGTAGACGCCGACGGCGCGGTAGGGCGACTTACCCCAGGCGGACATTGCCGCCGAGGAGGGCGCCGCGCAGGCGTCGAAGCCGAGCCCGGTGAAGACGCTGCCCCCGGCCGATGCCTTCGCCCCGGCGCGCAGCGGCACCGGTAGCGCCGAGGCCCGCGCCCGCGCTGCCGAGCGCGGTTCGACCAGGATCGCCCGCCGCTTCCCCATCAGCTCGGCCGGGCAGCGCTGGTCCGCCGCCGGCGTCCCCAGGTAGACCGCGCGCCGGTCCAGCCGCACGCACATCCCCGGGTTCCGGCTGAGCCGGTAGACCGGCCAGCCCTCGGGCGCCTCGACTCGCTTGCCGTCGAAATGCACGGTTCGCGCCGCCGCTCCGGCGGGCGACGCCGCCCCCAGCCCGAGTAGGGCGAGGACGAGGAAGACACCGCAGGCAACTGCCCCCGCAGCGCCCGCGGATCGGACACGTCGGCTCATCGGCTGCACTCTCGGGTACAAGCAGCCGAGACCGCAAAAAGTTGCACCCCCGCGGGCGGAACCTTGCAGCGGACTCCTTATTCGACCCCGGTCCCGGCGCTCACCGGATGTCCAGCTCGGTTCGATACGCCTCCAGGCGCGTGACCAGCTCGTGCGGGCGGCTGAGCGCCGGACAGTGGCCGCCGTCGATCTCGTCGGCCACAATGCCGAGCCGCTCGCGGACCACCTCGCGCGTCCATCTCGCCGGAAACATCCGGTCGTCGCGACAGAGCAGGTATCGGGTCGGCACGTCGGGCCAGGAGGTGAGCGGCCATGGCTGCCGCCCGGGTGCCTCGGCCTGCCCGCGCCCGTGCGCCAGCGCTTCGGCCGCGAGCGCGGGCGGGACGTCGTGGTAGAAGACGTCCAGGTCGTCGCCGTCGCTCGCGGGACCGGGATAGGCGGTGCTGGCGGTCCACTCGTCGCCCTTCTCGCCGGGCAGGGGAACCATTCCCGCGACCAGCACGATCAGCCCGACCGGGAGGCGGGCGGCGACGAGCGGGGCGGTGAAGCCGCCGAACGATTGCGCCACCAGGATCGGCTCCCTGCGCTCGCCGATCGCCTCGACGACCGTGTCGGCGTACTCGGTCAGACCGGCCGACTCGTCCTCGCAGGGAAGGTCGACCGCCACGACTTCGCTTCCGCGCTGCTCCAGCTCAGCGGCGACCAGGTGCCAGTAGAAGGCGCTGTCGCCGGCTCCGTGGATGAGGACATAAGCGGCCATCGCGGTTGAGTGCCCCGAGCTGGATTCGAACCAGCGGCCTATCCCTTAGGAGGGGATCGCTCTATCCAGCTGAGCTATCGGGGCCGGAGGGCTAAGCGTAGGCCGGATAGGGTCGGGCTGCTTTGGGATTGATCACCGGACCACTGCGCCGGCGGGCGCGCAAGCACCTCGCGGGGCTGGCGGCGCTGCGGGAGGGCGATGCCAACAGCTTCGGGGTCGAGTCGGCCGGGGCGCTGCAGGTGCGGGGAAACGGGACGCTGGCGCTGACCGAGGAGGAGCTGCTGTTCGCGCAGTGGGTGCCGAACCGGCTGCTGCGGATCCCGCGGCCGGCGATCCTCGAGGTGACGACGGCCCGGGCGCACCTGGGCAAGACGATGGGGCGGAAGCTGCTGAAGGTGGTCTGGACGAACGAGCGCGGCGAGCGCGACTCGGTCGCGCTCTGGGTCAAGGACCTCGACGGCTGGCTGGCCGAGCTCGGAGCCGATCAGCTGTAGAGCGTCTCCGAGGCCAGCTCCAGCGCGCGGCGGTTCCAGAGCTTGACTTCGACGAAGACGTCGTCGCCGTAACCCTCGAGCGCGTCGAGGGTGATCAGGGTGAAGCGCTCCTGGGTGATCTCTTCCTGATCGACGGTCTCAGCGTCGAGCTCGGCGGTGGCGGCGACGGCGCCGCGGACCATCGGCCGTCCCCAGACCAAGGTGACCGCGCCCGCCCGCCCGTTCTCGCCACGCCAGCGGCCGATCACGTCGTCGTTGAGGTCGATCCGCCAGTCGGGATTGTCGGCGGCGAGGATGTCGGTGAAGTCGGCCTTGGCCTGGAAGTCGGTCGGGTCGCCGCCGGCCGGCTGCACGTAGGAGACGTGCCCGAACAGCTCCAGCTCCCCCTCCTCGCTCTCGGTGTTGGCCGAGCAGGGGACCCAGATCCGCCCGCCCCAGGCCCGCTCGGGGAACCAGTCGATCGCCTCCGGCACCGCCGCCCCCGCGGGCAGGTCCTCGATCCGATCGACCGCCTCGCGGAGGGCCGTCGCCAGCCGTTCGGCAAAGCGCCCATGCGGGATCCCCTCCTGGGTCGTGTCGGCGATGAAGCGCGGGATCGGGCGGGGGTTCGGTGCCACTGGTCGGTGACCCTATAGGCGAGGGGGGAGAGAATTGGGTCGCCCAGGCCTTGGGACGGGGTGAGCTCGCTGAGACAGGACCGGAAGGTATTGCCGCGGGTATATACTCGGGATGTGGCGAAGGTGATGATCTCCATTCCCGATTCCCTGCTTGACACTCTCGACGCTGAGGTGCAGCGGCGGCGAACCACTCGCAGCGCCCTGCTGCAGGAGGCGGCGCGTCGGGAGCTGGGACTGGTAAGTCGATCCCGGGACTCCTTACTGGCCGACCTCGACGAGTTGAGCGGTAGCTGGGATGGCCCCGTGGATGCTGCCGCCTTGGTCCGCGCCGATCGCCGTCGCGACGGGTAGTCAGCCGTGGGGTCGGCAAAGGCGGCTGCCTGGGTCGTGGACGCCAGCGTTGCGGTCAAGTGGTTTCTGCCCGTGGAGCGCGAGCCCGAAGGTGAGCTGGCGCGCCGCGCCGTCGGGCAGCTGGCGATGCGCACGACCACCCTCGCCTTTTACGAGGTCGGCAATGTTCTGGCGCGGAATTCGAGCTGGGATGGGGAGCGCGTGTCGAAAGCGCTGGCCCTCCTGCACGAGATCTGCGGGGAGCCCCTCGACCTCACCCCGGCGGATCACCGAGTTGCAGGGGGTCTGGCTTTCGACCACGGCATCACCTTTTACGACGCCTCCTATGCAGCGATCGCCCGTCGCCTCGGGCGCGTGGTGCTCTCGGCCGACAGCGATCTAACCGGGCCCGGACTGGCGGCGAGCCTGGAGACCGCCCTGGCCTAGCCCTCCAGGCACTCGCGCAGGTCGCTCGCGGCGCGCTCGGGGGGGTAGATGTTGATGTCGACGCCGGTGCCGAGCTCGAAGCCGGCCTTGATCGTCAGGCGGGGGGCGATGTCGACGTGCCAGGCGAAGTGCTCGGCGCCGTGGGGAGCGGTGCGGACCCAGAGGTTGAGCTCGGGCGGGCCGCCGAAGCGGGCGGTGAGGGTGCGCATCGCGGTGCGGATCATCGCCGCGCCGCCCTCGTCGTCGGCGAAGCTGGCGCCGGCGTTGCGGGGGATCACGCGCAGCTCGAAGGGGGAGCGCGAGGCCCAGGGGCAGATCAGCGCCGCCTCGTCGTCGATCGCGACCAGGCGCTCGGCCCGGCGCACCTCCTCGACCAGGATGTCGCTGAGCAGACCGCTGCCGGCGGTGCGTTCGGCGTAGGCGCCGGCCCGCTCGCGCTCGCGGGCGACCGCGGCGGGGACGAAGGGCAGCGCGTAGAGCTGGGCGTGGGAGTGCTCGAGCGAGGCGCCCGCGCCGCCGCCCTCGTTGACGATCAACTGCACGTAGGAGGCGTCGCTGTGGGCGCGCATGCGCTCGCGCCAGGTGGCGACGGCGGCGGCGAACTGCTCGGCGTCGAGTTCGGCCATCGCGGTTGCGTGCTGGGGCGCGTTGATCAGCACCTCGTGGCCGCCGAGCGCCGGCCGCGAGGAGAAGAGGTCCGGTTCGCCGGTCCGCCGCGAGGCCAGCAGCGGGTCGCCGCCGCTGGCGAAGGCGCCGGCTTCGGCCCCGGTGGCCCCGACCGGGGCGGGCGCCGCCTCCCCGCCCAGGGCCGGGTAGAGGTTCGGCACCACCCGCGTCTTCCAGCCGGGAGTGTCGGCCGCGCCGTCACCGGGGCGCAGCGCGTAGACCTCCGGCGGCGTGCGCTCCTCACGGCCCTCGCAGAAGGGGCAGGTGTCGGCCTTGCTGCCGCGCCCCTCGTCGCCGGCCGCGCCGAACTGGTCCGGTCGCTCGGCCCGGCCGGGGGCGAGGATCGTCCTCAGCCCGCTGAGCTGGTCGATGCGTATCTCGGGCGAGCTCAGGAGCGCGAGGGGGGGAGATCGCCAGGGTCGGGCTCGTCCACCTCAACCGGCGGCGGTGGCGGCGTGGCCGGAGCCGACGGCCGCGGCGTGCCTTTGGCCCGCTCGGCCGAGCCTTTGCCGATGAACGGCTCGAGCACGTCCATCGGCAGCGGGAAGACCACGGTGGTGTTCTGGTTGCTGCCGATTTCGAGCAGCGTCTGCAGGTAGCGCAGCTGCAGCGAGGCCGGATTGGTGCTGATGATGTCGGCCGCGTCGGTGAGCTTCTGGGCGGCCTGGAACTCGCCCTCGGAGTTGATGATCTTGGCCCGCCGCTCGCGCTCGGCCTCCGCCTGGCGCGCCATCGCCCGCTGCATCTGCTCGGGGATCTCGACGTCCTTGATCTCGACCGCGGTCACCTTCACGCCCCAGGGCTCGGTCGATTCGTCGATGATTTTCTGCAGCTCTTCATTGAGCCGCTCGCGGTCGGCCAGCAGCTGGTCGAGTTCGGCCTTGCCGAGTACGGAGCGCAGCGCCGTCTGCGAGATCTGCGAGGTCGCCAGCAGGTAGTTCTCGACCTCGACCACGGCCCGGTTCTGGTCGACGACGCGGAAGTAGGCGACGGCGTTGACCCGGCAGGGGACGTTGTCGCGGGTGATCACCTCCTGCGGCGGCACGTTCAGGGTCACCGTCCGCAGGTCGACCTTGACCATGCGGTCGATCAGCGGAATCAGCAGGATCAGGCCGGGGCCCTTGGTCGCGATCAGGCGGCCGAGCCGGAAGATCACGCCGCGCTCGTACTCGCGCAGGACCCGGACCGAGGCGCCGACCGCGATCAGCCCGAAGAAGAGGAGGACGACGATTACCCCGAGCGCGACTTCCATCAGCTGCCTCCTTCGTTGGCCTGCGCGGATGGCGACTGCGGGCGCACCACCAGCGTCAGCCCGTCGATCGCCTCGACCGTGACTCTATCCCCCAGCCGCACCGGGCCTGCACCGCTGGACAGACGTGCGCCCCAGAGCGTCCCCTCGAGCCAGACCTGGCCCTCGGGGTCGATCGCCGTGCGGGCCTCGGCCGCGGCCCCGATCAGCTCCTCGCGGCCGGTCCGCACCGGCTGGTCGCGGTGGGCTTTGAAGACCTTGCGGGCGACCACGTAGAAGGTGATCGCGGAGAGCACCCCGAGCGTGATCAGGGCCGCCCCGATCACGTCGGCGTTGCTGCTGTCGGAGCCGAGCGCGACGATCCCGGCGGCGACCAGCCCGGCCGCGCCGATCGCCGCCAGCACGCCGCCCGTCGGCAGCAGCAGCTCGGCGACGAAGAGGACGAAGCCGACCAGGGCGATGATCACGAAAGCTTCCATCGCCTGATTATCCGCCCTGCAGCGCGTAGCGCCGCACGTCTTCTTCCAGTTCGGAGTCCTCGCTGTAGGGACCCTGTTTGAGCTCGACCAGTTGACCGGTCCTGTCGTAGAAGGCGGTGTCGGGGAGTCCGCCGATCCCGCCGAGCGATTCGATCAGACCTTTGCCGGGGTCGATGTAGCTCGGGTAAGGCACCGGCTCCTCGCTCAGGAAGGTCGCCGCGGCGTCGGTGTCGTCCTGCGAGTTGACGCCGAGGAAGGCGACGCGTTTGCCGTAGCGGGCGGAGAGCTTCTGCAGGGTCGGGAACTCGAAGCGGCAGGGGCCGCACCAGGAGGCCCAGAAGTTGACCACGATCGGGTAGCCCTCTAGCGAGGCGATCCGCCGTTCGTATGCCTCGGACCCGCCGGGCAGCAGCTCATTGGCCTGCGCGTGCAGGGCGGCGAGCGGCGCCGGCGACCCGGCCAGGGCGCGCTCGTAGTCAGGGGGGGCGCCGTCCGCGCCGCCGCCCTCGCTCGATCCGCAGCCCGCCAGGACGAGGCCGAGCAGCGCCAGCAAGGAGAGGGCCGCGAGCAGTGTTTGTGCCTTCCGCATCCGTTCCGTGATTACAATACGTGTGTTCGGTTCGCCGGTATGCGAGCCGCTGAGATCTCCGGGGGAAGGGGTTACCTGCTCCCGGCAGCCCTCATTTCACTTGTCCCCAGGCCGTTGTCTCGTGCTCGGCGGGGACGTAACCCGGAAGCCTTCGATGGCCAAGACCAGCGACGTTGCCGCAGTAGCGGCAGTTCCATCTAGCGCCGACATCGAGCGTGCGGCGGAGTTCGCCCGCGAGCCCTTCCTGCTCGACGGCGAGGGACCCGAGGCGCTGGCGCCCGGAACGGCGCGCCGCCACGCCCTCGACGCCTCCCTGGCCGAGCTCGACGCCGGCGCCGAGCACCCCTCGATCGAGTGGCGCCGCAACTTCTCGCTGCTGCTCGGGCTGGAGCGCTTCCTCGCCGACGAGCCGCCGAAGCTGCGCGACGGGGCGGAGCTGAACCCGCACCAGGTCGACGCGCTCTCGGGCACCCTGGTCGAGCTGATGGCCCAGCAGCAGGAGGGCGCCGCGCTGGAGCCCGGCAACGGCAACGGCGCGGGCGGAAACGGCGACGCCGCGCCGGAGCCCGAGGCGGAAGAGGTGAGTGCCAACGGCGACGAGGACGAGGAGCTCGACGAGGACGAGGAGCTCGAGGAGGAGGACGAGGAGCTCGCCGCCGACGAGGAGCCGCAGGACTGGGAGGAAGCCCCGGCCGACGACGAGGAGGAGGTGGTCGAGGAGGCCCCGGAGGACCCCGGCGCCGCCCGCCGCTTCTGGTTCGAGCACGCGACCGGCGCCGGTAAGACCGTGGCCGCGGTCGGCTTCATCGAGGCGACCAAGACCGGTGGCGTGTTGATCCTCACCCACCGCCGCAACCTGGTCGATCAGTTCATCGGCGAGATCTCCGACCGCGGTTACAAGGAGCGCCTGCGGCCGCCGCTGATGGACGGGCGCGACGACCCCGACGGCCCGGTCACGGTCGAGACCTACCAGTGGTTCGTCCGCAACCACAGGAAAGTCTCCGACGCCTACTCGATCGTGATCTGCGACGAGGCCCACACCGCGCTCGGCGAGAAAACCAGCGCCTGCATTCGCGCCTGGGACGGCCCCGTCTTCATCGGCATGACCGCGACCGGCGCCCTGATCGCCCGTCACGTCGCCGACCTCTTCCCGACCCAGACTTCGCGCTTCGACCTCGCCCAGGCGGCGCGCCGCGGCGTGATCTCGCCGCTGCGCTGCCTGCGCATCCCGCCCGGGCCGGGGGTGCGGACGATCGCCAAGGTGCCGCTGCGCAAAGGCGAGGTCGACCAGGACTTCGACCAGGAGGAGCTGGCGGCGCTGCTCGACCAGGAGCCCTTCAACGTCGCGATCGCCGACCTCTACAAGACCCGCTTCCGCAAAGTCCCCGGCGTCCTCTACACGGCCGGGGTCCAGCACGCGAAGAACGTGGCGAAAGCGTTCCGCGATGCCGGCATCAACGCCCAGGCGGTCTCCGGCGAGACGCCGAAGCGCGAGCTGGCCGAGATCCTCGCCGGCTTCGAACGCGGCGAGGTCGACGTGCTCTGCAACGCGATGCTGCTGGCCGAGGGCTGGAACTCGCCGCGGGCGACGATCTGTATGCACCTGGCGCCGACCGCCTCGCGGCGGATCTACCAGCAGCGGGTCGGCCGCGTCACCCGCCGGGCGCAGGGCAAGGAGGCCGGCCTCGTGATCGACTTCGTGCACCCGGCGACCACCCACGACGAGTCGATCATCACCCTGCACAGCCTGCTCGACCGCGACGTCTACCGCGGCGGCGCGATCGTGGTCGGCCCGGTGCGCCGCGGCCGCGGCCGCAAGGTCCGGGTCGAGCGCCGCATCGTCCCCGTCTCCGACGTCGAGGAGAAGCGGATGGAGGTGCTGGAACGGGAGATCTGGCGGATCGCGGTCGAGAACCTCGACTACCCCGAGCAGCACGCCTGGGCGGCGCTGGCCGGGGCCCGGGTCAACACCCAGGGCTGGCGCCGGGCGCGGGCGATGTTGCAGAACGACCGCACCAAAGAGCTGCGCCGGCGCTTCCTGCTCACCTGCGTGCAGCGCAACCGCAACGCCCAGCTGCGGCTGAAAGCGCTGGGGGAGATCGCCGACCTCGGCGACCCCGAGGCTTTCGACGACGCGATCGACATCGTCGGCACCTGGAGCCGCGAGGACAAACGGGCCGGGACCAAGACCCTGCTGCAGGCGCTGATCGACAAGCGGATCGGCCGCCGCGACCAGGCCCAGGCCTGGGTCTGGCGTCTCGCCTCCTACACCCGTGAACTGCACGAGGAGTACGCGGTGCAGCGCTGGCCCGAGACCAAGCGCCTGCTCGGGCTGCTGGTCAACTCCTCCGGCCGTGCCCACGGCCGCAACGCCCGCCGCCTCGTCCACGCCGCGCGCAAACAGGACCGGCGCCTGGCGGTGGCGCTGCTGGCGGCCGCGGTCTCGCACACGCCCGAGGGCGAGGAGGTGCTGCGCGGGGCGCGGATGCGGATGGCCCGGAAACCGTCGGCCGTGGCCCGCGAGCTGCTGCGCAACTTCCCCAAAGGCGGCAAGCGCCGCCGTAAAAAACGCAACAAGCGCAAAGGCGGCGATGGCGAGAACGCCGAGAACGGCCAGCCGGCCGCCCAGAACGGCAAAGCGCGCCGCTCCAGGGCGAAAAAAGGCAAGCCGCCAGCGAAGGACGCCGAGGGCTCAGAGGCGCAGGTGGACCTCGCCGGCACCGAGGGCGACGCGGTCGCCGTCGGCGAGGCGGACGAGTAGGTAGCCGCGCTCGTCGACTCCGTCGGCGATGCCGGAGCCGGCGTCCCAGGAGATCTCGCGGCCCTTCAGGGCGTCGCGCCTGCGCCACTCGGCTAGGACCGTTTCGGGGTCCTGCTCGGTCCAGCGACTGAGGTGGTTGCTCAGGACTGCGGTTGCGTTGGCGGGGACATGGGGAAGTCCCGCCGTCGCAACAGCGGGGAGGCTCCGTCGGGACTTCCCCATGTCCCCGCCAGTGGAATCGAAGAGGGATACCGCCGTGGTTCGGAGGTCAGCAGGGAACTCATCTGAGGTGATCGTGAGGTTCAGGCCTACTCCGATTACTGCCCAGCCGTCCTGGGGGCGCGCCTCGATCAGGACGCCTGCGAGCTTGCGGGCGTCGAGCCAGATGTCGTTCGGCCACTTGACCTGGCAGGCGATGTCGGGGCGTAGCTCTTCGGCTGCTCCGCAGACGGCAAGGGGGGCGGCGAGCGGGAGCATCATGTGGCGCTCTTCCAGGGGGCGGACGATCGCCGAGTAGAGGAGGGCTTTGCCGGGTGGGGCTACCCAGGATCGGCCCTGCCGGCCGCGGCCGGCGGTTTGCTCGCCGGCGGTGACCACGGTCCCGTGCGGGGCTCCCGCCGCCGCCAGCTCGCGAGCGCGGGTGTTGGTCGACTCCAGCCGCTCGTGGTGCTCGTGCGGTTCGCCGAAGCTCATGACCTGGGGGTCACTGTGCGGCATCCGCGAGCAGGGCTTGGACGAGGCCGTC
>DASUNU010000048.1:0-6468 GCA_036276995.1 Solirubrobacterales bacterium | reverse complement strand
GTGCCTTCGAGGATGCGAGCTGGCAGATCGAGGAGGTCGCGGTCAATCCCGGTCAGCAGCTGGTCGTCGTCACCGACGGCGTGACCGAGATCTCGGGACCGCGGGAGCGCTTCGGCGAGGAGCGCCTGCACGCCGCGCTCGTCGGTGTCACCAGCCCCGGGCTGGCGACCCAAAAGCTGGAGGGAGAACTGACCAGCTTCGCCGAGGGGGGACTCGATGACGATGCCGCGATCATCGCGGTCGGCCCCACCGCGGTCGTTCCCGAGCCGGCGGCCGGCGAAGAGCGTGAACTGTCCGAGCGCCTCTACGAAGCCTTCAACCGCCGTGACCTCGAGGAGATCGAAGGCCTCTGCGATGACCGCTTGGAATTCTTCCCGGTCGGCACCGCCGAGGCCGTCGGTCGCACCACCCCCTACGTCGGGCCGGAGGGCCTGCGCGATTACCTGACCGACGTCGACCGCGCCTGGGAAGAGCTGGTGATCACCCCCAACGTGGTCGAACAGCGCGGCGGCTCGCTGCTGATCCGCGGCCGCGTCTACGTACGCAGCCGCGAGCTCGGGATCCGCGACATGCCGATCGCCTGGATCTGGGAGATGGTTGACGGCAGCTTCGTTCGCGGCGAGGTCTTCACCGACCCGGAGATGGCGACGCAGCGGTTTGCCGCTGCGGCCTGAGCTGTCGCTGCAGGAACTCGAGCTGATCAGCGACCAGGGCCTCGTGCACCGGGCCGGCGTAGATGTCGAAGTGGTCGACCCCGGGGTAGGTGCGCAGCTCGCCGAGCGGGGCGCGACGGGCGGCGGCGATCGCCGGTCCCGGCCGGGCGACCCGGTCGGCCTCGCCGACGCAGACCAGCCAGGGGCAGTGCAGGCCGGCGGCCCGACGGCCGGGTTGGAAGGGGAGGCCCAGCAGCCAGCGCGAGGAGGCGCGGTTGCGCCAGCGCGAGTCCTCGCCGCCGGCGACAACCCGGCGCCAGCCCGCCTCGGCGTCGGGAGCGTTGATGAAGGCCGCCTCGTCGGGTTGCCCGACCGCCGGCAGGGGGCGACCGCGCACCGCCGCGAGCAGCATCCGGGCGGAGACCCGCGGCCCCGCGCGATGCGCCTGCCTGACCAGGTCGAGGAAGGGCACCTGGCTGACCGCGGCAGCGACCCGCTTGTCGGCGGCCGCGGCTGCGAGCGCGTTGCCGCCGCCCATCGAGGAGCCGAAGGTGGCAACCCGCTCGGGATCGATGCCCGGCAGCGCCCGCGCACAGGCAATTGCCGCCGCCCAGTCCTCGAGCTGTCGCCGCGGCTCGAACCGGTCCGGCTCGCCGCCGCTGTCGCCGAAGCCGCGATGGTCGAAGACCAGCGCCGCGATCCCCGCCTCGGCGAACCGCTCCGCGAACGGTCCTAGCCCGTCCCGCCGCGTCCCCGAGAGCCCGTGCGCCATCACCACGACCGGCGCCGTCGCCTCTTCGCCCACCGCCGGATACAGCCAAGCCGCGCAGGTGTCGCCCTCCATCTCGAACTCGATGTCTTCTCGATCCATGCCCCTTCAACGGGGCGTCGCCCGGAAACGTGAGGTCGCCCGCCGCGCTCGCGCTTTAGGATGCGCCACCGTGATCTCCACCAACCAGTTCAAGAACGGCACCCATATCGAGATCGACGGCAAGATCTGGAAGATCATCGAGTTCCAGCATGTAAAGCCGGGCAAGGGCGGCGCCTTCGTGCGGACCAAGCTGCGGCGGATCGAGGACGGTTCGGTGATCGACAAAACCTTTCGCGCCGGCGAGAAGTTCCGGCCGGTGCGGACCGAATCGAAGAAGATGCAGTACCTCTACGACTCCGGTGACTCGGCCGTCTTCATGGACAGCCGCGACTACGACCAGATCGAAATCCCCAGCGAGACGCTGGGTGACTCGATGCAGTGGGTGCTGCCCAACGCCGAGGTCGAGATCCTCTTCGTCGATGAGCAGCCCAGCGACGTGCAGGTGCCGAGTGCGATCGAGATGAAGGTGACCCAGACTGACCCCGGGGTCAAAGGGGACACCGCCTCCGGCGGCGGCAACAAGCCCGCCACGCTGGAGTCCGGTGTCGTCGTGCAGGTCCCGCTCTTCATCGAAGAGGGCGAAACGGTCCGGGTCGACACTCGCACCGGCGAGTACATGTCCCGCGCTTAGGACGAGCTCCTGAGCCGACCTCCGGCGCGCCTACGATTGGCGCCGCGTGTTTGCCTACGACCCAGCCGAGTGGACCGACCTCTTCGTCGCTGCCGCCGGCGCCTCGGCCGCGCTCGCCGGTCTCGTCTTCGTCGCCGTCTCGATCAACCTCGACCGCATTCTCGGCGAAGCTGGGCTCCCCGACCGTGCCCTGGAGACGTTGCTGCTGCTGGCGACGGTGTTGTTGATCTCGATCGTCGCCCTGATCCCCGGTCAGAGCAGTGACGCGCTCGGCGTCGAGCTGCTCGTCGTCAGCCTCACGGTGGCGATCGTGATCGTGCGGCTGCCGACCCTCGGCCTGGCCACCGGCTTCGAACCGCCACGCTCCTGGATCTGGACCCGCTGGGGCCTGCGCCTGCTCGGCACGGTGCCGTTCGTGATCGGCGGTGCCAGCGTTCTGCTCGGCGCTGGTGGCGGCCTCTACTGGATCGTCGCCGGCATCGTCTTCGCGATCGTCGGCGGGGTTTCCAACGCCTGGGTCCTGCTGGTCGAGATCTTGCGTTAGCAGGACCGGGCGATCCCCGGCCGACCGCCGAAACCGCGAGAATGAGCTGATGCGCCGATCCGACCAACGCCGCGACGCTGTCTTCGCCAGCTACCAGCGCGACGTCACCGGCCGGCCCCTGGCGGAGCTGATCGCCGACGCCCGGCCGCTGACCCGTGAGCTGGCCGAGGGGGTTGACGCCGAGCGCGAAGAACTGGACGAGACGATCGCCGAATACGCCAAGGGATGGACCGTCGACCGGATCGCCCCGCTCGATCTCAATGTGCTGCGAGTGGCGCTGTATGAGATCGAAGAGGGGGAGGTCCCCTACGAGGTCGCGATCGACGAGGCGGTGAAGATCGCCAAGGAGTACTGCGGCGCCGATGCGCCCAAATTCATCAACGGAATCCTCGGCGCGATCGTGCGCGAGCGGGTGGAGACGAAATGAGCCGGCTGCGCGAGATCGCCGAGCGGCTGCGCCAGATATCGGCCGAGCTCGATGCCGAGGGCACCGGCGACGAGCGCGCCGCCGAGCTGGCGGCGGAGGCGGCCGACCTCTCCGCCGAGGCGGTCGAGGAGGCGAACCGCCAGGCGCGCGAGGCGGCGAGCTCCGAGTGAGCGGCGCCGCGGCGCCGACCTATCCCGAGGACCTGCGCGCCCTGGTCGAGGAGGCGCTCGAGGAGCTGCGCTTCTCCGTCTCCGCGCCGACCGCCGGCCTTGAGGAGGCGATGCGCTACTCGTTGCTGGCCGGCGGCAAGCGGGTGCGCCCGGTGCTGGCCCTGGCCACCGCCCGCGCCCTCGGCGCCGAGCCGCAGAGCTTCCTTCCGGTCGCCTCTGCTCTGGAGCTGATCCACACCTACTCGCTGATCCACGACGACCTGCCGGCGATGGACGATGACGAGCTGCGGCGCGGGCTGCCGACCTCGCACGTCAAGTTCGGCGAGGACGTCGCGATCCTCGCCGGTGACGGCCTCTTCGCCGAGGCGATGCGGCTGTTCTGCCGTCAGCCGGGCGACCCGGCCCGGGTCCTCGCCGCGCTCGCAGAGCTGGCCGGGGCGACCGGGGTCGACGGCATGGTCGGCGGCCAGTACGTCGACGTGATCGGGGCCGAGGACGACGCCGCGGGCTTGCGCGCCCTGCACGCGCTGAAGACCGGCCGCCTGATCGCCGCCAGCGTCGGTGTGATCCTGATCCTCGAGGGACTGGGAGAACCTGAGACAATTGCCCTTCGCCGTTTTGCCGCTGAGCTGGGAGTCCTTTTCCAGATCGTTGACGACATCCTCGACGTGACCGAGAGCGACGAGCAGCTCGGCAAGCCACATGGAAGCGACGAGCGACATGGCAAACTCACCTACGTCAGCCTCTTCGGGCTCGACCGGGCCCGCGAGCTCGCGGCCGAGTCGCACGCTAAGGCGGTTGCGGCGCTATCGGAGGCCAGCGGAGAAACGGACGATTTGAGGCGCGTGGCCGACTACATCTTCACGAGGAACGAATGAGCGAACAGCCCCCCACCCAGGGCAGCGAAGACGACAACACGAAGCAGCTCCTGGCCGCGATCGACGGCCCCGCCGACCTGCACCAGCTCGACGACCAGCAGTTGCAGCAGGTGGCGCAGGAGATGCGCACATACATCATCGACACGATCGGTGAGATCGGCGGCCACTTCGGCGCCAACCTCGGCACCTGCGAGCTCTCCGTCGCTCTGCACAGCCTGCTCGACTCGCCGCGCGACAAGGTGCTCTGGGACGTCGGCCACCAGTCCTACCCGCACAAGATCCTCACCGGGCGCCGCGACCAGCTGCCGACGATCCGCCAGTACGAGGGCCTCGCCCCGTTCTGCTCGATCCCCGAGTCCGAGCACGACATCATGGGCGCCGGCCACGCCTCGACCTCGATCGGCTACGGGGTCGGGCTGAAGGAGGCGATGCGCAAGGGAATCGGTCCCGACGGCAAGGTCGCCGCGGTGATCGGCGACGGCGCCCTCACCGGCGGCGTCGCCTACGAGGCGATGCTCGCCGCCGGCGGCCTGCAGACGCCGATGGTGATCGTGCTCAACGACAACGGGATGTCGATCTCACCCAACGTCGGCGCGCTCTCGCGTTATTTCAACCGGATCCGCCTCAACCCGCGCCTCTACCACGCCCGCGAGGGGGTTGAGGACCGGCTGACCAAGCTGCCGCTGGGGCTGGGCCGGCGGATCGAGCGGCTGGGGCCGGAGATCAAGGCCGCGATCAAGGCCTACTGGGCGCCCGGCCTCTTCTTCGAGGAGCTCGACCTTGCCTACATGGGCGTGATCGACGGCCACGACGTGCACGCCCTGCGCGAGGCCCTGCAGGAGGCCTTCGAGGCCGAGCGCCCGGTCGTCGTCCACATCCACACGGTCAAGGGCAAGGGTTTCGCCCCGGCCGAAGAGGGCGGGCTCGAGTCGATGGAGAAATGGCACGCGGCGAAGCCGAACTCGATCATCGACGGCAAACCGGCCGAGGCGAAGCCGGTGCCGGTCACCGAAACCGACTCGCCGGAGGGGATCGAGCGCTTGGAGAAGCCGCCCGCCGCCGGCTCGCCACCCCAGTACACCCAGGTCTTCGCCGACGCGATCGTCGCCGAGGCCGCGGCCGACGAGCGGGTGATCGGGATCACCGCGGCGATGGCGGGGGGGACCGGTCTGCAGAAGCTGGCCGACGAGCGCCCCGAGCAGTACTACGACGTCGGCATCGCCGAGCAGAACGCGGTCCTACTCGCTTCGGGGATGGCGCTGCAGGGAGGGAAGCCGGTCTGCGCGATCTACTCGACCTTCCTCCAGCGCGCCTATGACCAGATCATCCACGACGTCTGCCTGCAGGAGCTCGACGTCACCTTCGCGATGGACCGGGCCGGTCTGGTCGGCGATGACGGCCCGACCCACCACGGCGCCTTCGACATCTCCTACTTCCTGCCGATCCCCAACGTGGTCGTGATGGCGCCGCGCGACGAGGCGATGCTGGTCCACATGCTGCACACCGCGATCGCCCACGACGGCCCGGCGGCGCTGCGCTACCCGCGCGGGGCGGCCGAGGGGGCGAAGCTGCCGGCGCGGCCGCAGAAGCTGCCGATCGGGGTCGGCGAGGTGCTGGAAGAGGGCGAGCGGGTGGCGCTGCTGGGCTATGGCTACGGCGTCACCGTCGCCAGGGATGCGGCGGCGATCCTCGCCGGCCACGGGCTCAAGCCGACCGTCGCCGACGCCCGCTTCGCCAAGCCGCTCGACGCCGAGCTGGCCGAGCGGCTGGCCCGCGAGCACGACCTGGTGGTGACGATCGAGGAGAACGTCCTGCCCGGCGGCTTCGGCGCGGCCGTGCTCGAACACCTCGAGGACGCCTTCGCCGAGGGGCCGGAGGAGCGGGCGCGGGTGCTGCGCGTCGGCCTCCCGGACCGCTACGTGACCCACGGCAAGCCGGCGTTGCTGCGGGCCGAGGCCGGCCTCACGGGGGAGTCGGTGGCCGAGCGGGTGCTGGCCGCGATGCCCTCTGCGCAGCCCGTTTTGAGCTGAACGAGTACAGTCTCGTATCTAATTAATATTGACGATTGATTCAATCGTCGCAATCCAATAGATTGCGGCTGTCTCTCCGGCGATGGTTGAACTAGCAAAGGCCAATAGGCCAGCGCTTCTGGGGATCGCCATTAGGGAGGAGAGGTTCTCTGTATGTGTGGGTCCGTTGGGGGACGGACCTTTTAGCGACCGGCCGCCTAGAGCGGCCGGTTTCGCGAGGACTTCGTAAAGGCGAGGAGAGGGCGCAAATTGCCGGGATATTTC
>DASUNU010000047.1:0-31882 GCA_036276995.1 Solirubrobacterales bacterium | reverse complement strand
AGCTGATCGAGGCCGGCACCCGCGCCGCCAAGAACATCACGCCGCTGATCAAGGAGATCGGCAGTGACGCGCTGCTCTCGATGATGGCGATGCGGGAGACCCTCGGCGAACCGTACGCCGGCCGCGTCGAGGCCTTCTACGAGAAGGCGCGCCGGGAGGACCTGGCGCTCTGCGTGGCCCAGACCGATTTCAAGGGGGACCGCTCGCTCGCACCCTCCAAGCAGGCCAACCCGGAGGCCTACCTGCGGATCGTCGAGCGCCGCGACGACGGCATCGTCGTCCGCGGCGCCAAGGCCCACACCTCGGCCTCGATCAACTCGAACGAGATGATCGTGCTGCCGACGCGGGCGATGGGTCCCGACGACGCCGACTACGCCGTCTCCTTCGCGATCCCGGTCGACACCCCGGGGCTGAAGCTGATCGTCACTCCCTACGGATCGGATGTGACCAACAAGGACGAGCACCCGATCACGGCGACGCACAAGATGACCGAGACGACGACGCTGTTCGACGACGTCTTCGTCCCCAACGAGCGCATCTTCCTCGCCGGCGATCCCAACCTGGCGGGGCCGCTCGCCTACGGGTTCGTCGAGTTCCACCGCTTCACCGCGATCTCCTACCGGTTGTGCTTCGTCGACGCCCTGGTCGGCAGCGCCATGCTCGCCGCCTGGACGACCGGGATCGAGCGCAAGGGCCACATCCGCGAGAAGCTGACCTGGCTGATCACCTACGCCGAGACGATGCGGGCGCTGACCCACCACGCGGCGATCAAGTGCAGCATGAGCGAGGGAGTTGCGATCCCCGACCCGATGATCGTCAACATGGCCAAGCTCCACTTCGCCCAGGGCTTCCACACCGCGATCCAGCACGTGCAGGACATCTCCGGCGGCATGCTGGTCACCTATCCCTCGCGGGAGGACCTCGAGCACCCCGAGTACGGGCCGGAACTGGAGCGCTACCTGGCCGCCGCCCGCGACGTCAGCGGCGATGACCGGCTGAAGATCATCCACATGATCAGCGACCTGACGACGGGCGAGATGGCCGGCTATAGCGCGGTGCTCGCGATCCACGCCGAGGGCTCGATCGAGGCCGAGAAACTCACCATCCTGCTCCGCTACAACGCGGAAAACGCGATCGGCTTCGCCCGTCACCTCGCAAAGCTCGACGAGGACACCAGTCACTCCAACGGAACGGAAGCAGGGTAACCATGGATTTCAGGTACAACGACAGGACGGCCAAGCTGGTCGAGGAAGTTCGGGAGTTCGTCAACGCGGAGGTGATCCCCAGCGAACAGCTTCACCTCCAGCAGGTCGCTGACTCGGGCGAACCGTACCGTCGACCGCCGATCCTGGAAGAGCTGCGGGCGAAAGCGCGCGACGCCGGGCTCTGGAACCTCTTCCTGCCGACCACCGAATGGGGTGGCAGGGGACTGTCCAACCTCGAGTTCGCGCCCGTCTTCGAGGAGATGGGCCGCGCCCACCACGGCCCCGAGGTGTTCAACTGCCAGGGCCCCGACTCGGGCAACATGATGGCCCTCGCCGCCTGCGGCACCCCCGAGCAGCAGAAGCAGTGGCTGCTGCCTCTGCTCGAGGGCGGCATCACCTCCTGCTTCGCGATGACCGAGCCGGAGGTGGCGAGCTCGGACCTGAGGAACATCAAAGCGACGATCGAGCGTGACGGCGACGAGTTCGTGATCAACGGGCGCAAGTGGTTTTCCAGCGGCTCGGTCAGGGACAACTGCAAGATCTGCCTCTTCGTCGGCGTCTCCGACCCGGACGCGGAACCGCACCCGGGCAAATCGATGGTCCTGGTCCCGCTAGAAACCCCCGGGGTCGAGGTGGTGCGGGACATGACCGTCTTCGGCTACCGGCAGACGATCGGCCACGGCGAACTGCTCTTTACCGACGTCAGGGTGCCGGTGAGCAACCTGCTCGAGGAACCGGGATCCAGGGTCGGCCAGAGCCGCCTTGGCCCGGGCCGGCTCTGGCATGCGATGCGCAGTATCGGCCTTTCCGAGCGAGCGCTGGAAATGATGTGCCTGCGGGTGGCGAGCAGGGAGACGTTCGGCCGCACGCTCGCCGACCATGGCGTTGTCCGGGACTGGATCGCGCGCTCGCGGATCGAGATCGAGCAGACCCGGCTGCTCGCCCTGCGAGCCGCCTGGACCATGGACGAGGTCGGGGGGTTGCTGGCGGCGCGCGAAGTCGCCCTGATCAAGGTCGCCTGCGCCAAACTGCTGCTCGACATCGTCGACCGGGCGATCCAGGCCCACGGCGCGATGGGACTCGGTCAGGACACGATCCTGCCGGAAATGTACGGGTACGCCCGTTCGCTCCGGTTCGTCGACGGGCCGGATGAGGTGCACATCCGCAGCCTCGGCCGCTGGGAGGTAAAAGGCCAGGTGATGGCCGCGGAGGCGGCTGCGGCGGCCGCGGCAGAGAGAGCCGCGACGGCGGAGGCGACCTCGCCCGCGGCGGAGTCGGCGACCCCGACCGTCTAGAAGAGGAACGTCATCGCTGGCTGGGGGGCGTCGGACCCCAGCAGCGTGACGCACTTCTCAGCGATCAGCAGGCGGTCGTCCTGGCGGACCAGCCGGTGGCGATACCAACCGCCGTACACACGCTGCTCACCGCTGCGGTAGGCGACCATCTGGAAGTTGCTGCGCACGACGGCGCGCCCGTCCTCGCTCGGCTCCAGCTGCAGGGCGGAGAAGGTGCGCGCGGTGAGTGAAATCGGTTCCTCGGTGTACGCGTTGCCCGAGGTGAGACGGGCGATCCGGTCTTCCATCTTGGGCCGGTCGTCATAGAAGACGTTGAGGCGTAGGGTCCCGTCCTCGGACAGCGGGTCGACCGGCATCCAGTAGAGGCAGTCCTCGGCGAAGAGCTGCAGCCAGCCCTCATAGTCGCGGTCGTCGAGCAGGTGGGCTTCCCGCGCCAGCAGCTCGTATACCTCGGCCAGCGAGACCTCGGTCATGCTCCGGTACTCATCATCTCGCGCCAGCGGCGGTACTGGCCGCGCTGCGGGGTCTCGTCGGAGATCTGACTGACCTGGTGGGTGTCGCTGAGGACCTCCTCGCGGTCCTTGCCGCGGGTCATTTCGATCCACTCGACTTCCTCCGAGGCCAGCCCCTGGCTGACCCGGTTGAACATCTCGATGTCGTCGGGCTGGACGAAGCCGGCGGCCCCGGAGCCGATTTCGTGATACCGCAACCGCATCCGGTTGATGTCGTCGGGCGCGTCCTTCAGCAGCAGCGGCCGCAGCACGACCCGGGTCCGGTCGACGGCCTGCGGGTGGACCTCGCAGATGTTGATGCTGCCGAGGTTGAGGTTGGGAAAGATCGAGATGTTCAGCGTCGGGCCCAGGCTCGCCAGGTAGAGGTCCTCGGCGTTCTCGATCCCGAAGTACTCGTCGAGGTCCGCGTCCGCGGGGGGCGCGCCGGGCAGGATGTCGAGGCGGTCGCGCTTCATCGCGCGGCGCAGCTCTTCGTTGCCGAGGTAGCGCATGTCCATCACCGCGTGCCCGTTCGAGAACGCCTCCACCGTGGCGGTGCCGGCGTCATCGGCGCTCTGCGAGGCGGCTTTGGAGAGGTAGCGCGACTGGTTGCCGGTCCGTCGCTGCAGCACGCTGAACAGCGACTGGTGAGTGAAGCTGAGGTGGTAGCCGTCGACGTTGTTCTCCATCTGCATCTTCCAGTTGGCGTCGTAGACCACCTCATTCGCGTCGGGGGCGACCTGCAGCCGGTAGTCGCCGGCCCACTCGACGAACGAGTCGATGTAGGGGAGCACGTCGCGCAGGTGGTCGGTCAGGGCCACCACATCCGGGTTGAACGAGGCGAAGATGAAACCCCGGTAGGACTCGACCCGCGGCGCGGCGGTCAGCGACAGCGCCTCCTTGTCGAAGCCCTCCTCGCCGTAGGGGATGGCGGCGAGCTCCCCGTCGAGCCCGAAGGTCCAGCCGTGGAACTGGCAGCGGAACCCGCTCACATTGCCCTTCGGCAGGAGGCACACCGCCGCTCCGCGGTGGCTGCAGCGATTGATCACCACGTGGGGCTTCCCGTCCTCGCCCCGGGTGAGGAGCACCGGCTCCTTCCCGATCGAGGTCATCTTGTAGTCGCCGGTCTCGGCTATCTCGCTGTCATGCCCGACGTAGACCCAGGTGCGCATGAAGATGCGCTCCATCTCGGTCTCGAAAACCTCCGGGCTGATGTAGACATCCCGGTGGACACGAGTTTTCTCCACAAGTGTTGAAAAGTCCCGCTCCCCCACCGAGGCGACAATACCAGTGTTAGAGTCACCCTCCCGGTAACTAGATGCATCTTCAGGACATTTACATCGACAACGCGGCGGACCGGGGATCGGACCCTGCGCTCACCTACACGGTGGGTGAATTCGAGGGACTGACACTCACCTGGAGTGACCTGATCGATCGCTCCGAGGCGCTTGCCGAGGACCTCAGCAGTACCGGAGTGGGTGTCGGTACCCGGGTCGCGACGGTACTTGCCGACCATCCAAACGTGATACCCGCACTGTTGGCGATGTGGAAGCTCGACGCGATCCCGGTGCTGCTCGATCCGGAGTGGGGCGACTCGATCCGGAGCGGCGTGCTCTCGCACAGCAGGGCCGACGTGATCACCGCCATCGACGACCGGCTCGCCGCCGAGGCGGTCGACGGTGCCGGCACGGGCGACCGTCCGCAGCTGCCCCCGGGGACGGCCATCCTTGCCTACACCTCGGGCAGCACCGCGGCCCCGAAGGGCATACCGCTTCAGCACGATCGGCTGGTCGCCGCGCTCTTCTCCTCGGCCGGCAAGGTGAGCGGCTACCGCGGCAACCCACCGCGGCGGTTCGGCTCCAGCATGCGGCTTTCCGGTGCGGGGGTCCTCGCCCTGCATTACGCCTGGTCGGCGGCGTTCGGGGCCGAGGTCGTGGTCCTGCCGGTGCTCGACAACCTCGCCGCCGCCGAAACGTACTGGGACGATCTCGCCCGCAACGAGATCGACCAGACGGTGCTCGTCCCCCCGCACTACGAGCTGCTCCCGCGCGCGACCAAGCCGCCGCAGACGCCATCGCAAACGCTCTTCGTCAACGCCAGCGGCGCCCTCTCACCGTCGGCGCACGCCCGCTTCACGGAGCGGTTCGGGGTCTCGCTGCTCAACTGCTACGGCCTCACCGAGACGACCTTTGCCTGCATGATCGGCGACACTGACGAGCAGGGCACCAGCAGCCCGGCCGTGGGCCGTCCCGACCTGGTCAAGATCCGGCTCTGCGACGAGGACGGCAACGCGGTCGATGGGGTGGGCGAGGGCGAACTCGAGGTTCGCGGCCCGACGATCTCCGACGGCTACTACGACAACGACGAGGCCAACGCGAACCTCTTCTCCGGCCCCTGGATGAGGACCGGCGACCTCGCCCGCCGCGACGAGACCGGCAAGTACTGGATCGTCGGCCGCCAGAAGGATGCCGTGATGAAAGGCGGCACCACCGTCTACCTGAACGAGGTCGAGGAGGCCTGCCTGGAGCTGGAGGGGGTGCTCGAGGCGGTCGCGGTGCGGGTCGACCTGCCGGGCGGGATCGAGGACCTCGGCTTGATCGCCCGGCCGGTGGACGGCGTCGCCGTCGACGGCGCCGAGCTGAAAGCCGCTCTCGATCGCACGCTGGGTGACGGGCGCAGCCCCCGCAGCGTCATCGTCACCAACCGGGTCCTGCCTCGCATCGGCCAGGACAAGATCGATCGCCGCTCCTCCCAGGAGCTCTGGCTCGAGCTCACCGGCAAGTAGGCCTGCGGGTCCGGTCAGGAAGGGACGCGCAGCCGCTTCTGCTGCTCGTCGCGCACCTGCGCGACCGCATCGAGGTACCACTCGACGTAGGGGGTGAGTTCATCGCTTCCGAGCGGCACCGTCGAGGCTGCCGCGCCGATCGCCGCGTTCGTGTTGGCGAGGTCGAAGACCCGCTCGCGCGAGAGATAGCTGCGGAAGAAGCCGGTGCGCGGGTGCTGATCGAGCTCTTCGTCGATCAGGGTGAACTCGTCATCGTCGTCGACCCAGCGCGGCTCGGCCATTCCGAGCGCGGCGAAGGCGGCGCGCCCGACCTGCGAGGACAGCGGCGGGGTCGAGTTGACGAGGTGGAAAACTCGAGCGTTGCTGTCGGAGCGGCTGATCTGCACCGCGTTGCGGGCGACGACGTCGACCGGGATCAGGTTGAGCGGGGCTTCTCCGTCCCCGCGCACCCGGACGCTGCGGCGAGACAGGTAGGCGCCCAGCTTCTTGCCTTCGACCTCCTTGCGCGCACTCTGGACTCCAAGGATGAAGCCATAGAGCCCCGTGTTCGAGACCGCGGCGAAGGTCCCGCTGTGGCCGATCACGATGCTGGGTCGCATGATCCGGGTGCGCAATTCCGGCCATTCGTCGACCATCCTCTCGGCCAGGATCTTGCTCTCCTCGTAGGCGTTGTTGGCCACGCTCGGGTCCCGGGCGGGCTCCTCGAGAATCAGGCCGGTTCGCTTCCCGGCCACATACGCGGTGCTGATGTAGTTGAACCGGTAGGCACCGGCCGCGGTCGCCAGCTGCAGCAGGCGGCGAGTGCCCTCGACGTTCTGCTCGACGATCTTGTCGCGCTGCTCCTGCTTGAACCGCAGCGAGGCTGCCGAGTGCCAGACCTCGGTGATTCCCGCAGGCAGTGAGGACGGCGCCAGCTCGTCCTGATTGCGCAGGTCGAACGGCACCGCCTGGCAGCGCTCTCCGATAGCGGGCAGCAGGTCGTCTCGGTCATAGAGGCGGAAGGCGCGCTCCAGGGCATCGGTCAGCCGCGTCCGGGCGCGCTCGGGATCGTGGCCGGGCCGGACCAGGCAGGCCACTTCACCCGCGGTCTGGTCGAGCAGCTCCAGCACCAGCGCGGCACCGATGAAACCGGTGGCGCCGGTGACGAGGTGGACTCCGTCGCCTGCGCCCGGCCCGGCGTTCAAGACGAGGCCGCGCCCTGGGCGAGGATGTAACCCGCCATCGCTTCGAAGGAGCGCATCATCGTCGGGTCGGCATCGAGGTCCCAGTCGAGCTCAAACTCATCCTCGACCGCGACGAGGAAGCCGATCAGCGCCAGCGAGTCGAGGTTGAGGCGGGCGATCGAGTCAGGACCGACGTCATCGGGAGAGGGACTCACTCCGTCGATCTCGCGTTCCATCAGCTGAATCAGCCGCTGCACGACCTCCTGTACCTCGGCCGGGGTCGCTTTGCTCTCCTGCGCACTCAAGGTCGCATGAGGTTACTCCACTGTGCTTAGCGTGGAAACGAGAGTTAGCGCCAACCTTGTTAGTAAGTGCGGCCACTCAATTTTGCTGTGGTAGCTTGGCACTCGCTCGCCCGACAGGTGGGCTCCAGGTGTACGGGGGAAAGCTGACTCTTAAGGCAAGGGAAGTGTCCGTTTTGATCTACTCACGAACCTTTTGCGGCATCAACTCAGTGCGTTCGCTGCTCTTCGCCATGTTCGCTTTCTCGTCGCTCGTTCTCGGCTTGCTTGCACCGCAGGCCGATGCGGCCGTCCCCGCTCACGGGCGCGGCTGGGAGCTGACCAGCATCAACCCGCCCTCTTCCTCCCGGGTGCCCGGGCTCTGGCCGATCAGCAGCGACGGCAACCAGTTCGTGATCGCTACCGTGGGACCACCGCGGGGAACCGAATCGGGCGCGGCGTTCGGCTTCGCCACCGCGACGCGCGGGCCGTCGGGCTGGACCAACACCCCGATCGGAATTCCGTACGACGCCGAATTCGCCGAAGGGATCAACGACGTCGCCTCCGCGCTGGCGCCGATCTTCGCGATCGGCTTCGGCGAGGCGACGCTGTGGTGGGCCAATGTCCCGCTGACGCCGGGGGCTCCACCCGAAGGCGACCTGGCGCTGTACCGCCAGTTCCCGGGGCAGGCTCCTGAATTCATCTCGAAAACCGGCACCGGTGTGACCTTCTTCGGCCAGGGCTTCATGGACATCTCGAGCGACGGCGAGTGGGTCGTCTTCACCAGCTCAGAGCACCTGCTGCCTGGCGATGCCGGCAGGACGGAAGGCGAATCGGTCTATGCCTGGAATGGGGGCGGGCTCGAGCTCGTGGATGTCGACAGCGGCGGGAATCTGCTCTCGACCTGTGGATCACGGATCTCCAAGGCCAACGGCATGGCGGTAGCCAGCGACCGTGTCTTCTTCACCACCTCCGCGAACTGCGGCAACCCCAAAAAGGTCTATCTCGCGGATCTGAATACCGGCGACACGACGGAGATCTCGGCCTCCCTCTGCACCCGCCTCGACTGCAACGCGCCCGCGGACGTGTCGTTCTCCTCCGCCACCGCGGACGGCCGCTTTGCGTACATGACGACCACCCAACAGCTCGTCAACGGGGATGAAGACGAAAGCAGGGACCTCTACCGCTACAACACCGACACGGATCAGTTGAGCCTGCTGAGCGGGACGGTGCCGGCGGAATTCGGGGAAGTGCTGGAGGAGCTCGTGTATCCCTCCGAGGGTGGCGAGCGCGTCTATTTCCGGACCCTCTCGTACGATCCCAGCGAAAGCTGGGAAAACAGGAAGGAAGCGATCTTCCTGTTCGACGGCAGCGGTCTGAAGCTGGTCAGCGAAGCGTTGATCAGCCCGCCCGCCGAATTCCAGCTCTCGGCCAACGGCGCCCGGGCGCTGTTCGTGACCCAGACGCAGATCGCCGCAGGCGACACGGACCAGCAGGGCGACGTCTACCTATATGACGCCACGACCGAGGACGTGACCTGGGTCTCGACGGGGCCGGCGGGCGGCAACCAGGAGCTTCCGGCCCGGATCGAGGCGTCGGCGCCGCTCAACCGCTGGGAATTCCAGTACGGAAACACGCAGACCTACCGCGCGATGGATGCGGCCGGCGAGCGGGTGTTCTTCCAGACGGCGGAGTCGCTCGTGGCGGAGGACACCAACAGCGAGCCCGACGTGTACGAGCTCTGGAACGGCGACCTGGGGCTCGTCACTCCGGGCAACCAACCGCTGCGGTCCGACTTCGCCGGCGTCAGCCGGGACGGGAAGACCGTCGTGTTCGGAACCAACGCTGCGCTCGTGGGCAGCGACGACGACGGAGAAAGCCGCGATCTCTACGTCGCCCGGGTCGGCGGCGGCTTCCCGGAACCGCCGCCTGGCGGCTCCGGGTGCGACAACGTCAGCTGCCCGATCCCTCTGGACGGACGTCTGCAGACTTCCAGCCCGCCCACGCTGGGGCGCGCCCAGGGCAAGGCCAAGCCCGCCGCCCTGCGCGTGATCGAAGTGGCGCCGAAGGCGAAGAAAGGCGCGATCGCGGTGGTCGTGTCGGTCCCCGGTCCAGGCAAGGTGTCAGGTCAGATATCGACCGTGAAGAAAGGCAAGAAAGTGACCCTGGCCACGGGCAGCAAGAGCGCCAAGAAGGCCGGCAACCTGGAGCTGAAGCTGACGCTGACCGGTTCGGCGCGTCGCTCCGCGTCCGGCAGCCTCAGCGGGCAGCTGACCTTGAAACAGGGCTCCTCTCAGGTGTCCCAGACCGTGAAAGTGAGCCTGCCATGACCTGGCTGAAAACCGTTCGCCTTGGCACGCTGCTTGCGGCCGCCTTTTTGCTCGCGGGGGTGCTGTTCCCCTCGCTCAGCTCCGGCTACGCAATCGTGCCCGGGAGCGTTCAAATCCAGACTCTCGACAAAGAAGGCAACCCCAGCTATCGCGCCGGGTCGCATCCGGACCGGATGATCCTCGACTTCGAACTTGCCGAGGTCAAAAAAACCGGTCCCCGCGACTTCCGCTTTGACTTCGAGCCAGGCCTGGCCGGAGCGCCAAATGCCACGCCGATCTGCCCGCGGGTCGAATTCGAAATCAACACCTGCCCTCAGAACACCGAGGTCGGCCGCTTCACCACGCAGTTCGGTGGGCTCAACGAAAGCCTCCCCATCTACAACATCCAGCCCGTACCGGGCAGCCTGGCCACGCTCGCCTTCAAGCTCGCCTGGCAGACCGAGCTCGAGATGAGGATCCGGCCGAAAGACTTTGGCGTAACCCTGATCACGCGGAACCTGGTTCAGCTGCCGCTCGAAAAAGCGCACGTCGAAATCTACGGCGTACCGGGCGATCACAACGGTTCGGGCGACCAGAAACCGTTCATGACCATGCCGACCGATTGCAGCCCGCTGAGGTTCACTTTCCACACTCGCTCCTGGGAACCAAACGCCCCCTTCATCAGTGAAGAAAGCGAGACCCCAGCGATGGAAGACTGCCAGAGCCTTCCATTCAAACCCAGCCTGGATCTCGACGTCACCAATCCAAAACCTGACTCTCCCACCGGTCTCGGAATCGACCTCAACCTCGAGCAGAACACCGGTGCGGACGCTCGTGAAAGCACCGGGATAAAGGACGCCCGGATCGACCTGCCCCCGGGCCTGACGATGTCGCCGGCCGGGGCGGAGGGCCGCGAGTTCTGCGAGGACAGTCAGTTCGGTCTCGGCGAGGAAACGCCAGTTGCCTGCCCGTTCCGTTCCAGCGTCGGCTCGGTCAAGATGACGACGCCCGCCCTCGACCAGGATCTGACCGGCTCGGTCTACATCGGTCGCGAACGTCCCGGTGAACGCTTCCCGCTGTTCGTCTCCGCCTCGGCGCCGGGCGTCGGGTTCAAGGCAGCGGCCCAGCTGATCGCCAATCCCGATAGCGGCAACCTCTCGGTCGCGCTCAAGAACCTGCCCAAATTCCCGGTCGAACAGATCTCGCTGGACCTCGAAGGCGGCCCGCGAGCGCTGCTCGCGACGCCGCTCTCTTGCGGTCAGGCACTGGGACGCGCTCACTTCGTGCCCTATTCCGGCAGCGCCCCGGTCGACTCGACGACCCCGATCGAGATCGGCGGCTCCTGTCCGAACCCGTTACCGTTCGGCAACGACACCTCCGCCGGCAGCATGAAGGTCGAGGCCGGCAAAGACGCCTCCTTCTCGCTGATCTTCAAGCGCCAGGACGGGGAACAGCTCGCGAAAAAATTCTCCACCACCCTTCCCCCGGGCGTCAGCCCCGATCTGACCGTGGTCGATCCCTGTCCTTCGGCGAAAGCCGCCACCGGCAACTGCCCGGAGTCGACCAAAATCGGCAACACCGTGGTCGAGGTGGGCTCGGGCCCGAACCCGGCGAAGGTCTTCGGCTCGGTCTTCCTCAGCGACGGCTACGAAGGCTCCCCGCTCGGCATGACGGGGGTCTTCAGGCTGAAAATCGGCCCCTTCGACCTCGGCACCCTGGTCCTGCCGGTCACGCTCCGCCTCGATCCCGTGACCGGGCAGGTGCTCCTCACCCATCCGCTGCCGACGATCTTCGAAGGTGTGACCCTGCGGTTCCGCACGCTCAAAATCGACATCTTCCGCAGCGGCTTCCTCAACAACCCGACCTCCTGCGAGCCCCAGGAGGTGACCTCGAGCATCGTCTCCCTCGATGGCCGCACGGCGACCACCAAGATCCCCTTCCAGGTGAAGGGCTGCGACAACCTCGGCTTCAAGCCGAAATTCTCGGTGGCGCTGAACCAGCGTGGGAAATTCGCGAAAAGCCCACAGCTCTCGTTCGCCGCCAGCATTCCCGGGGGAGAGGCGAATCTGAAGCGCCTCAAAGTGGGCTTTGCCAAGGGCCTGAAGTTCCACAACGCGGCCCTCAAAGAAATCTGCCCGCGGGCCAGCGCGCTTGAAGACCACTGTGGTCCGGCCGCCCGCGTAGGCACCGCTGTCGCGAATACGCCGCGGGTCGAGGAGTCCCTCACCGGCCCGGTTTATGTCGTCCAGCCGGCAGGCGGCGGCTTCCCGGAGCTCTGGAGCATCATCGAGGGCGGTGGGGTGAAGCTCGAGCTGAGGAGCAAGTCCGCCGGCAAGAAGGGCAACCTGACCACCGAAATCCTCGACATTCCCGATCTTCCGCTCGGCAACTTCGAGATGCGCATCGACGCCGGGCCGAAGAAGAACGCGCTCTTCACGGTCACCAAAGGCCTCTGCGGCAGTCCCGACGGACTGGCGACCCCGGTCGAGCTCGAGGGCCAGAACGGGATGACGCGGACGGTGAACCTGCAGATGAAGGCGGGGTGCTCGAAGAAGAAGGCCGGCGGGAAGAAGGGCGCCCCCGGCAAGGGGAAGTCCGCTCGCGGCGGTAGATGAGCTCTGGGCGCAGGCGCCAGGGGGATCCGCGCCCCTCTCGACTCAGCGGATTCAGTGGGCTTCTGATCAGACACCCGCGTCTGGCGCTCGCCGCGTGGGTCCTGGTCGTCCTCGTTCTCGCCGTCGCCGGCAGGAACCTGGCCGACCACCTCGAGCCGCACCCGCTCTACGTCGAGGGGACGCAGGCGAGCCAGGCGCACGAGATCACGCTGCGGCAGTTCGGCAGCGACGAAAGCATGGTCGTCGCCCTCAGCGGGCCGCGGGCAGCGGTCGCGAAGCAGGGCAAGGAGCTCGCCACCCGGCTTGACTCGCTGCCGAAGACGCTGGTCGTCTCGCCCTGGTCCCCGGGCACCGCAATCGGCGGACTGAGACCGCAGCCCGACGTCGCCGGGATCGTCGTCCGGGTCGAGCACCGGGACGAAGACGCGCTGACGGAGATGCTCGAGCTGGTCGAAGGCCAGGTCGAGCGGACCGTGACCGCGCCGGTCGAGGCGAGCATCGCCGGCCTCCCGAAAATCTACGACTCCTACGCGGAGGCGAACGAAAGCGCCGCCAGGACGGGCGAGATGATCGCGCTGCCGCTCCTCCTGCTGGTGCTGCTGCTGGTCTTCCGCTCGGTCATCGCTGCGCTGATCCCGGTCTTCGTCGGCGGCGCCACGGTCGCCGCTACCGAGGGGGTGATGCGGCTGACCATGGGCGTGTTCCAGATCGATGCCTTCGCCCTCGGCGCGGCGGGGATGATGGGCCTGGCCCTGGGCGTCGACTACTCCCTGCTCGTCGTCTCCCGCTTCCGCGAGGAGCGCGGCAAGTCCGACCTGGCCACGGCCGTGCAGACGACGATCGAGCGAACGGCCCGGTCGATCCTGCCCGCGGCCGCCGGGCTGCTGCTGGCGATGCTGATCGCCCCGCAGGTCCTGCCCGGCGCCGTGGTCAGCTCCAGCGCCCTCGCGATCATGATCGCGACCGTCTTCAGCGCCTTCTCGGCCCTCTTCGCGGTGCCGGCGGCGGTCGTCCTGCTCGGCGACAACCTCGAGCGCCTGACGCTTCCGCAGCGGCGCCGCCCTTCCCGCAACCGCGCCCTGGGGATCTCCAGCCGCATCGCCCGCCGGCCCGGGCTGGTGATGCTGATCGTGCTCGGCCTGGTCGCCCTCAGTGCCTTCTCGGCGACGCTCGACACCGCGATCGGAACCCCCGCCCTGCTCCCGAAGGGAGCGGAGGGCCGGGTCGAAGCCGAACACGTCGAAGAGACGCTCGGCCCAGGCTGGCTGGCGCCGATCGAAATCATCGTCAGCGGGAAGGGCGAACCGATGACCTCGCCGCGGCGGCTGCGCTCCCTGGCGACGCTCCAGGAGCGGGTGCAGAACGACCCGGGCGTCGAAAAGGTCGCCGGGCTGCGCACCTTGCAACGCCGCCTCGCGCCCCTCTCCAGCTTCGAAGAGCAGCTCGCCAGCCAGCAGCGCGGCTCGCGCCGTCTCAGCGACGGCTTAGGGCGAGCGGTTAACGGAGCACAGCAGAACAGCAGCGGCATCCTCGCGGCCGCCGCCGGGGCCAGCGAGGTCAGCCGCAGCGTCGGGGAGGCCGGCGACGGCGCCGGCCTGCTGACCCAAGGCCTGCGCGACGCCGGCACCGGGTCGAGCCGGATCGACGACGGGCTCTCCCTGGTCAGCGACGGCATCGTCCGGCTCGCCAAGAACACCTCCGAGGTCAGCTCCGGAGTCACGCGGCTCGCCGATGAGGTGGAGGAAGGGCTGGACGATGCCGACGAACAGGACGGCGACGTCAACTCGCTGGAAAGCGCGATGAACGCCGGCAACGGCGAACTGGAAGCGACCGAAGCCCCGCTCAAAGCCGCCGAAGAACGGCTGGCGTCCGCCTGGGGGGCGGTCAAACAGATGACGACCGGCACCTCCGACCCCCAGTACGCCGCCCTGCGGCGGTCGCTCGCCGAGGCGCAGGAACTGCTGAGCGGCAAAAGGATCGAAAGCGACGAGGTGATCAGCCCGCCTTATGAAGGGGTCGCGGTCGGGATCGAGCGCGTCCACCGCCAGTTCGACCTCGGCCTCTACCTGGCGGACAAAATGGCTACCAACAACGCGCGGAGCATCGAGAACACCGAAAGGTTGATCAGGGAAACGCGCCGCCTCGATCGGGGCATCCAGAACCTCGTCGGCGGGGCGGAAAAGGTCGCGGACGGGGTCGCCACCCTCGACAAGGAAGGGTCGGCGCTGACCCCGGCGGTGCAGCGGCTGCAGGAGGGGACGGAAAGCCTCGCCAAGGGGCTCGGGGGCATCGCGGGTGGAGCCGGTGAGCTCAGCAGCGGGCTCGGCGGCGGCGCCGGCAGCGCCGATCGCCTGGCCGGGGCGCTGGCACGGATGCAGACGCGGCTCGAGACCACCGACCCGGACGGTCTGCAGCGGCTGCGCGCAAGCTCACCCCACCTCTTCGACTCGGGCTACTTCTTCCTGGCCGGCCTCGACGGCAGCGAGCCGAGCCGGCGCAACCTGACCAACTTCATGATCGACATCGAACGCGGCGGCCACACCGCGCGGATGATGATCATCCCCAAGCACCCGGTCTCGACGGAGGAGGGTAAGGCGACGCTGGCCCGCCTCCACGACGACGCCCGCGCCTTCTCCGAGGCGACGGGAACGGAAGCGGTCGTGGGCGGCCTCTCCGCCAGTCTGTTCACGGTTGACGAGACCCTCGAGGACCGGACCGCGATCGCACGCCTGGCCCTGATGCTGGTCACCGTGATCGTGCTGATCCCGGTCCTGCGCTCGCTGCTGATCCCGCTCGTCGCCGCCTTCCTCAACCTGCTAACCGTCTTCGCCACCCTCGGCGCCCTGGCGCTGCTGTTCAACAACTCGCTGCTCGGCGGCCCCGGCTACGTCGATGCGGGTGACATCCCGGCGGTGATGATGGTGATCTTCGGCCTCGCGATCGACTACGAGGTGTTCATCTTCGCCCGTATGAGGGAGGAGTACGCCCGCACCGGCTCCACGAAGGAAGCGGTCGACAACGGGCTGGCGCGAACGGCTCCGGTCATCACCGGCGCCGCGACGATCATGATCACCGTCTTCCTCTGCTTCTCGATCTCGGCCTTCGTCACCCTGCGCAACTTCGGTGTCGCCCAGGCCTTCGCCGTCTTCCTCGACGCCTTCATCATCCGCCTGATCATCGTGCCGGCGGTGATGAAAGGCCTGGGCAAGTGGTGCTGGTGGATGCCTGGCTGGCTGGACCGCCTGCTGCCGGGCGGCTCGACCCCGAAGCCCTCTTAGCTAGCGCCAGCGACGGAGCTCGACGCCGGTCGCCGGCCCCTGCACGGCGACGGCCGCGACGAAGCCGGGCCGGGGCTGGAAGTTCTGAAAGCGCCAGCCCGGCTGGGCGTCGCTCTCGCTCCACTCGCCCGTCGCTGTGAGGCCGCTGCAGTCGAGCGCGTTGAGACCGCCGGGCAGGCCGAGGCCGAGGGCCTTGAGGTACGCCTCCTTGAGCGTCCAGAGCTCGAGGAAGCGGGTCGGCGATCCGGCCAGCGCGCGGCGCTCCTCCGGGTTGAAGAAGCGCTCGGCGATTCGCTCCCAGCGGGGTCGCTCCCGCTCCAGCTCGAGGTCGAGCCCGACCCGGGCGGAGGCGATTGCGACCGCGGCCAGATCGCCCGAGTGCGACGCCGACCACCACACCTCGCGCCCGCCCACGGCGAGCGGACTGGCCGGGTGCAGCCCGCCGCAGCGCTCGCAGCGCCGCTCCAGAACCAGGTCTCCGGGGGCCTCGCCGGCCGCTTCCGCCAGCAGGGTTCGGGCCATCCAGCGGCGGGCGAGAAAGCGCCGCCGCAGGCGCTCGGAGCCGATCCGCTCGGCCCGCTCGAGCTCCTCGCCGGAGAACGAATCCGGGTCCGGATCGAGCTCGCCTTTATCCACACATGTGTGCCAAATCCGCACGATCATTGGCGGTAGTCTGACGCACGATGAGCCTGATCCACACCTGTTACCGGATCTTCGACATCGATCGGTCCGTCGACTTCTACGAAGCGATCGGTTTCCGTGAGATGTCACGGTTTCCGATCGGCGACGAGGCGATCAACATCTACATGGGTAAGCCCGAGGACGGACCGGAGCCGCGCCTCGAGCTGACCTACAACATCGGCAGGGATGAGCCGTATGAGATTGGTACTGGCTACGGTCACATCGCGGTATCCGTGACCAACCTCGAATCGGTACTCAACTCCCTGGCGGACCGTGGAATAGAACCCGAAAGTCCACCGTACTCGGTGGGGGATGACAGTTCGCTGCTCTGCTTCTTGCGCGACCCGGACGGGTACAGGGTGGAGCTGATCGAAAGAAGGGGGAATGCATGAGTGCGTGGGAGGTAAGGGAGCTTCCTGAACTGACCGAGGAGTCGCTGCAGGCGCTGCTCAACAACGAGATCGGCTGCATCACCGTGCCGGACTTCCTCGACCCCGAGCATCGCGAAGCGGCCTTCGCTCCGCTGATGAAAGCCCAGGACTGGTCGTTCTACGGGAGCGATGGCGGTGAGGAGTCGACGGTCGGTCGCCTCGGGATGACCCAGTACGAGCACCACGAGGCCAAGGACGCCTACTTCGAGGCGGCACCGGCGGCGAACGCCCGCCGTTCTGAGATCTTCGGCTCCGTCAAGGACCCGGTCGACGTCGTGATCGACGCCTTCGACGCGGCCTGGCCCGGCGGCGCCGGCCTGGCCGAAGAGGAGGGGCAGCCCTACTTCGCAGGGGTCTTCCGCCGCAGCGGCGGCGACGGCATCGCCATCCACGCCGACTGGGGACCGCGTGACGGCCCGGGTTGGGCGATCGGCGAGATCAGTGGCCAGTTCGCCTGGAACTTCTTCTTCTCGTCCCCGCAGACGGGCGGCGGAGAGCTGATCGTCTACGACGCCCCCTGGGAGCCGAAGATGGAGGAGAGCGCCACCTGGCGCTTCTACGACTACGACCGTGAGCTGTTCAAGGACTCGCGGAAAGTGGAAGTGGCCCCCGAGCCGGGCATCCTGATGGTTTTCAACTCCAAGAACGCACACGCGGTCGCCGCTTCGCCTGACGGCGAGGGTCGTGTTGCGGTGGGGTCGTTCATCGGTGTGACCCCCGACGGAGACCTGGGGTTCTGGTCCTGAGCCCCGTGCGACCCGGGCCTCGCGCAGGGGCGGGGCCCGGGTCGTCGGAGGTCCGCGATGAAGGCTGAGGGTTACGAGCACCTCGTCCTCGAGAGGTTCGGCCCGGTCCTGCGGGTGACGCTGAACCGGCCCGAGCGCCGCAACGCGCTCTCGGTCGCGCTGATGGAGGAGCTGCTCGACCTGATCGAGACGGTCGAGACCGACGCCGAGACCAGGGCGCTGATCCTGCGCGGGGCCGGCAAGGGCTTCTGCTCGGGCTATGACATCGCCGATCCCGGCGCGGCGGAGGAGCCGCCGTCGACGATCCAGAAGGCCCAGCAGCTGCGCTGGGACAGCCGCATCTTCGACCGGCTCTGGCGCCTGCCGTTCCTCACCGTCGCCCAGGTCCACGGGGCCTGCCTGGCCGCCGGGACCGACCTGGCGCTGCACTGCGACCTGGTCATCTGCGCCGAGGACGCCCGCATCGGCTACCCGGCGGTGCGCTCGATGGGCGCCCCCTCGACCCACATGTGGCTCTACCACCTGGGGCCGCAGTGGACCAAGCGGCTGCTGATGAGCGGCGACTCGCTGACCGGGACGAAGGCGGTGGAGGTCGGCTTCGCGCTGGAAGCGGTTCCCGCCGCGGACCTGGACGAGCACGTGCTGGCGCAGGCGTCGCGGATCGCCACGATCCCGCGCGACCTGCTCAGCGTCAACAAGCAGGTGGTCAACCGCGGCATGGACCTGATGGGCCGGACGCTGCTCCAGGAGACCGCGCTGATGCAGGACATCTTCGCCCGCCAGGCCTCCGGCACCGAGGGCTTCGCCGAGACGGCGATGCGCGACGGCCTCAAACAGGCCTTCGCCGAGCGCGACGCGCCCTTCGCCGGCGGCGACCCAATCGAGTGAGGCTCGCGGCCTAGCTAGCTAGGAGACCGCGGCCGGGTCCTGCAGCGGCTGCAGCGCCGCCGCCCGCTCGATCGCGCGGATGTCGCGGAAGGCGCCGGTGTCGGCCGAGGTCGCCATCGCCGCGTAGGCGCGCAGGGCGGGGGAGACGGCGCGCTCGCGCGCCAGCGGCGCGTAGCCACCGGCCTCCTCGAGCGCGCGCCGGCGGTCGGCCAGCTCCTCGTCGTCGACCTCGAGGTGGATGCCGCGGGCGGGGATGTCGATCGCGATCGTGTCGCCGTTCTTGATCAGCGCGATCGCGCCCCCGGCCGCCGCCTCCGGGGAGACGTGGCCGATCGAGAGGCCGGAGGTGCCGCCGGAGAAGCGGCCGTCGGTGATCAGCGCGCACTCCTTGCCGAGTCCGAGCCCCTTGATGTAAGAGGTCGGGTAGAGCATCTCCTGCATGCCGGGCCCGCCGCGCGGTCCCTCGTAGCGGATCACGACCACGTCGCCGGCCTTGACGCCGCCGCTGAGGATCAGGTCGACCGCCTGGTCCTGCGACTCGACCACGACGGCCGGGCCACTGAAGGTCAGCAGCGACTCGTCGACGCCGGCGGTCTTGACCACGCAGCCGCGCTCGGCGAGGTTGCCGTAGAGGATCGCCAGGCCGCCTTCGGTGGTGTAGGCGTGCTCGACGTCGTGGATGCAGCCTTCGGCCCGGTCGAGGTCGAGCGAGTCCCAGCGCTCCGACTGCGAGAAGGCGGTCGCCGAGCGCACGCAGCCGGGGGCGGCGTGGAACAGCTCGACCGCGCGCTCGGACGGTTTCGGGCCGCCGACGTCCCAGCTCTCCAGCCACTCGGCCATCGTCGCCGCGTGCACGGTGCCGACGTCTTCGTTGAGCAGGCCGCCACGGCGCAGCTCGCCGAGGATCGAGGGGATCCCGCCGGCCCGGTGCACGTCCTCCATCAGGTAGTCGCCGTTCGGCGCCACCTTGCAGATGCAGGGCACGCGGCGCGAGAGCTCGTCGATGTCGCGCATCGTGAAGTCGACCCCGGCCTCCTGGGCGGCGGCCAGCAGGTGCAGGATGGTGTTGGTCGAGCCGCCCATCGCGATGTCCATCGTCATCGCGTTCTCGAACGCCTCGCGGGTCGCGATCGCGCGCGGCAGCACGCTCTCGTCGTCCTCCTCGTAGTAGCGCTTGGCGATCTCCACCGTCGTCCGGCCCGCGTCTTCGTAGAGCTCGCGGCGGGCGGTGTGGGTGGCCAGGGTCGAGCCGTTGCCCGGCAGCGCCAGGCCCAGCGCCTCGGTCAGGCAGTTCATCGAGTTGGCGGTGAACATGCCCGAGCAGGAGCCGCAGGTCGGGCAGGCGGCCTCCTCGATCAGGTCCATGTCCTCGTCGCTGACCTCGTCGGCGACGGCGTCGGCGATCGCCGTGATCAGGTTGATCCGCTTGCGCACGGTCCCGTCGACCAGGACCGCGGTGCCGCCCTCCATCGGGCCGCCGGAGACGAACACGGTCGGGACGTTCAGCCGCAGGGCGGCGTTGAGCATGCCCGGGGTGATCTTGTCGCAGTTGGAGATGCAGACCAGGGCGTCGGCGCAGTGGGCGTTGACCATGTACTCGACGCTGTCGCTGATCAGGTCGCGCGAGGGCAGCGAGTAGAGCATGCCGCCGTGGCCCATCGCGATCCCGTCGTCGACCGCGATCGTGTTGAACTCGCGGGCGATGCCGCCGGCGGCCTGAACCGCGTCGCAGACAACCTGTCCGACCGGGGCCAGATGGGTGTGGCCGGGGACGAACTGGGTGTAGGAGTTGGCGACGGCGACGATCGGCTTCTTGCCGATGTCCTCGCGCGCGACCCCGGCCGCCCGCAGCAACGAGCGAGCGCCGGCCATGTTGCGGCCGTGGGTGACGGTGCGGGACCTCAGGGCTGGCATCGTGCCTCCTTTGCCGAAACGGGGCCGGATTCGTCCGGCCCCTTCGCAAGCCAAGGATAGCCGCCTGGGAAGGCCGGCTCGGGCTTGTGAGATGATGACAACTGTATGACTGGGCTAACACAGTCCAACCCCTTTGAACTGGCGCCCGCCAGCGACGTGCCGCTGGGCGTGCAGCTGACCTGGCGCCTGCGGGCGATGATCGTCACCGGTCGCCTGACCACAGGCGAGCCGCTGCCGAGCCTGCGCCGGGTCGCCGAGTGGGCCGGGGTCAACGTCAACACCGTCCGCGCGGCCTACGAGACGCTGGAGCAGGACGGGCTGATCCACAGCCAGCAGGGCCGGGGAACCTTCGTCGCCGAGGGCGTTGCCGCCGAGCCCGATCTCGAGTCGATCGCGCTGGAGGCCCTGCAGCGCGGCCAGAGCGCGGGGCGCGACCCGAGGGAGGTCGCGACTGTGGTCATGGCCTGCGCGGAAATGCTCGCGGCGGAGGAAAGGTTGCCCGCTTCCCCTGGCGAGGCGGTGGACGAGAGCGGCGCCGAGGACAGCGAAACGATCGAGGTCCGTCAGGAGCTGCGCCGGCAGATCGCTCGCCTCGAGACCGAGCTCACTGCCTATGTGCGGGACCTGCCGGAGCTCTACACCGCGACCCCGCGCGCCCAGGCGCGGGTCACCGGGGTCGACGAGCTCGAGCGCACCCGGGACACCCTGATCGCGAAGCTCTCGGAGGCCCAGAAGGCGGCCGAGCAGCGGGCGCGGCGCGAAGGCGAGGCGCGGCGAGGGCGGCCGGAGGCGGCCGGCGAAGGGCCGCTGGCGAGCGCCAAGAAGTGGTGGAGCGCGCCGCCCGATTGACACCCAATCAGGGCGATAGTTTGCCCTAAATATGTGACTATTTGGGCGCACTGTTTGCGTTATCGTCGAACAGGTGAGTCGGCCGGGGAAGGAAGCGAAGGGACAGCGTCGGGGCAACCGTAAGCCGGCGCGGCTTGGGCGCTGGCTGGCTGGTTTTGTGCTGGCCGGGATGCTGCTCGGCGTCGCACCGGCTTCCGCCACCTTCCACCTGATCAAGGTCCGCGAGGTGTACCCCGCCGGGAGCGCGAGCTATGTGATGTTGCAGATGCTCGAACTCGGTGAGAACCAGGTTGCGGGCCACCCGCTCGTCGCCTACAACGCGAACGGCACCATCGCCAGCAACTTCAACCTGCCGAACAGCGTCGACCCGAACAGTCCCAACAACGCCACGATCCTGATCGCCGGTCCCGGTTACTCCGCCGCCTTTCCGGGCGGCCCGACCCCTGACGAGGCTCACCCGACCCTGAACCTCTCCCCCAGTGGGGGTGCGGTCTGCTGGACCGAAGGCGAGCCGCCGGACTGCGTCGCCTGGGGCAACTTCACCGGACCGCTGCCGGCGCACTCGCCGCCCTACGCGGTCGGAAGCCCGGCCAGTCCGGGCGGGGTCACGGCCGGCAAAGCGCTGCGGCGCACGATCGAGGCCGGTTGCGAGACCAGCTTCGAGGGAACCGACGACAGCGACAACAGCGCGGCCGACTTCAGCGAGGTGACGCCCCTGCCGCGCAACAACGCGATGGAGCCCACCGAGGAGGATTGCCGCCTCCCGAGCGTAATTCTCGATTCCAAGCCGCCCAACCCGACGACGGCGAAGGACGCGGAGTTCGTCTTCCATTCCGATCCTCCGGGTGCCGCGCTCGAATGCAAACTCGACACGCAACCCTTCACCCCCTGCATTCACGACCACGAAGAGCCGTTCGTCTACCCCGGGCCGCTGCCTGACGGAAGCCACACCTTCCAGGTCCGCGCGACCAACACCAAAGGAACCGGCCTCTCGACGGTGTACACCTGGCTCGTCGACACGACGCCACCGACCACGACGATCAAGTCAAGTCCGGCCAACCCCAGCCCCGGCGCCAGCGCCACGTTCACCTACGAAGCGAGCCAGCTCGGGTCCACCTTCAAATGCGCCATCTCCCCGAGCGACATCTTCGACGTCTGCCCGCCCACCGGCATGACCTACACGGGTCTCCCCGAGGGCTCCTACACCTTCAAGGTGTTTGCGACAGACAAAGCCGGCAACGCAGGCTCACCCGCCACCTACACCTGGCAGGTGAACAACTCGCCGCCGGCGCCGCCGACCACGCCGCTGGTGTCGACGCCGCCAGTTCTGACGATCCCCAAACCGCCGTCCAAAACCCCGACGACGGTGAAATGCAAGAAGGGCTTCGTCAAGAAGAAGGTCAAAGGCAAGACGCGCTGCGTCAAGAAGCCGAAGAAAAAGAAGTAGCGGTCAGTTCCTTAATCGCGCAGCTCGCCAGCAAGGCGACGGTCGGCCCAGGTCAGCGAGACCAGTTGCTCTGCCAGGTCGAGAATGGGACGACTCTTGCCGTTCTCTGCGTGATCCCTCAGGACCCATCGGGCCAAACGCTGGGCGAACTCCGGCTTGCTTAGACGGAATCCAGTATCGCGATCGCTGGCCATGTCGAGCAGGATCGATGCGACTCCCTTTTCGCTTCCGGCCTCCCGGCGCTCCGCAACTTTGGCGTCGAGATCTTCAGGCGTCAGGGAAAATCCATCGAGGCCGATCTCCGTCGCGAACTCCACCACCACCTCACAGAGCTCGGCGGTCGAGAAATTATCGACCTCGAAGTTCTCTCTCCAGAGCAGGAACTCCGGCGAGTCTCCGGGTTCCTGGCTCAGGTCGTTTGCCCTGGCCGCCGCCTCTTTCATCGCCTCGCGTCGGGCCTCTAGATCGCTCACCTGACGAGCGGCCTTCAGTCCCTCCTCGCGGATCTCCGCGCGCCGCTTCTCGCCAATGCCCTCGATCACGTTCGCTTGCACCAGCGCATTGATCATTTCCTTCGCGCGACCCTCGTTGTCGAAGACGAGGAAGTAGTAGTTGGCGTAAGCGCGGAAGGCGGCGAGCAGCAACTCGGCATTGCTTGGGATGTCTGCCCCGCGGAGGTCCGCGGCGGCGATTCCCAGCATCTCGAAGGAGAGGTGGTAGCCCTCCTCGATAATCGTCCGCAGGGCGACGATCTCCGAATCCCCCTCGACGATCAACTGCACCCGCCAGGGATAGAGGCCGTAACTCTCGAGCATGCCTGGCAGCAGCGCCCTGTTGCCACGTACTTCACCCCCATCGTCGCGATCGGAAGCAGCCACTCCGCGGCGTAGTCCGCGCCCTTCGCTCAGGTCGGGCAATGGCACCGCCCCCTTCAGTCGCCGGTGCCAGGAGCGGAGGACGCGGGCAGCGTCGTAGAAGTCCCGCGCCAATCGCGGTGAACCCTTCAAGCGTTCGAGGCTGTGGCGATTGATCTGGTCGATCAGGTCGAACACTCCCGCGTTGGGGTCGATCCAGCGGCCTTGCTCGGCGAGCCTCTCGAAGCGGCCAGCCAGTTCCTCTGCGTCGGTGCCGCAGTCGGCGGCGAGCTGGTCGTAGTCGAGCGAGTTCACCTGCTCGATCACCCAGTCACTCGCGTCGTCGGTAAGCCCGCCTATGACGCTGCCAATCCAGTTGCTCTGTCGAGGACCGCCACGCTCGTACGGGTAGAACACGTTCTGAACCCGAATCAGGAGCAGCTCCAGCGCGCGCCAGCGGTCAGCCGCCTCAAGCAGGCTCTCGTTTGCGTGTCCTGCCGAGCGCGCCGCCGCGGCCCTCGCGTGGCTCTCGAAGAAGGCCTCGAAACCCTCCTCGAGGCTGCTCCAGATAACTCCCGGGGTTAGCTGATCCTGCAACTCGCTCAGCCAGAGAATCTGCCAATGGTGGTAAAGCACCTGTGGGTTGGCATCGTCTCCAAGCGTCTCTTCGGCTTTGGCCTTCAGGTCCTGCCACGGAAGGTGACCGCTCTCCTCGCGAATGATCAGCTCGCCTTCGGCGAGGGCACGCTGCTGGTCGTAGGGCCAAAAGGCATGGGGAGCGTAGGCCACCGGAGTGAAGATCCCCTCGCGGTCGAGCGCCTCCCAGGGACCTCGAGAATGAAGGCCGAAGTCGCTAAGACCCCGCGATCTGGCCATGTCACGCATTCGCCCAAGCTCGACCAAGGGCACCTGGACGAAGCACCACTCGCGCACAGCGCGCGAGAAGTTGAAGTTGCCCGCCGCCGTCATCCTGCGCTCTTCTACCGAAGGCGCCAGATGATCTCCACTGCTCAGCCGAGGATGACGAAGGTGGTGGCGCTCGGCGCTGACTTCAGGCCGCCGCTGTCGGTTGCCGTGGCCGTGATTCGGTACTTGCCGGGCGGCAGTGACCTGTTGCGCTTGAGGCGGCCGTTGAAGCCGATTGCGGTGTCGCCGGCTTTGGCGACCGGGCGGCTGAAGGCGGGGGGCTGCACCTTTGGTTTCCGCGGCCGGATCCGTTTGACGGTGAACTGCACGGAGGCCGGCTCGGAGAGGTTGAAGCGGATCTTGGTGCCGTTCTTCGTCTTGAACCTCTTCGGGGTGAGCTTGAGGCTCTTGAGGACCGGCGGCTCATCGACCAGGCCCGGGGCTGGGAGCTTCGCGACCGGGGCGGGGGTGGGGCCGGGGTCGCCCGCCTCGAGGTAGAAGGGGATCTGGCCTTTGAGCCCGTTGGAGTCGGTGGCGGTGATGTAGACGAGCTGGCCACCGGGGGCGGGCTTGGGGTCGGTCCAGGTGAACCTGCCGTTGCCGTGATCGACCAGGCCGCCCTGCGAGGCGGTCAGCGAGACCGGGTCGCCGTCGGGGTCTTTGTAGGTGCCGGTCACGGAGGCCGTTGCTCCTGGCCCGGCGCTCAGTTCGGCGTCGTCGACGTTGACGTAGGGACGCTCGTTGCCGTCCGGATTGGCGACCACCACCTCGCTGACCATGCCGTTGCCGTGGTGGAAGAAGATGTGGCAGTGGAACAGCCAGCGGCCGAGCGCGCCGCCCGGCGTCACCCCGTCGGCCAGCGGCCGCGGGTCGAGCCTGACTTTGAAGGTGAGCCGCTGGTGGGGCGGGATGTGAATCGTGTCCCGGTACTCGGGGTAGGTCCAGGTGAAGTCGTTGCCGCCGGGGCCGTAGGGGGCGTCGTCCAGTTTGATCGGCTGGAACGAGAAACCGTGCAGGTGGAAGGGGTGGTGGGCGCCGGTTTTGTCTTCGACGGTGAGTTCGAGGACGTCGCCCTCCTTGGCGAAGCGGCTCGAGCCGAGGTGGGGGGCGTCGACGTAGTTGCCCGGGAGGTCGTGCGGGCCGAAGACGTCGTTGATGCCGAGGTTGCTGATGCCGTTGGCGGTAAGCGAGATCGTCTCCGAGCCCATCCCGGTCTTGGGCGGCGTGAAGGAGGCCGGGTCGAGGAGCGTCCCGGTCGGCGCGCCGAGGAAGGAGATCGTGTCGCCGGTGGCGGCGCGCAGTTCGGTCCCGTTTTCGATTTTGTAGGCCGGGTCGACGGTCGGTCCGGCGAGGTTGAGGTGCATGACCGGGACGGTCGGGGTGTTGACGTAGCCGCCCCCGAGCCGCTCGTAGTCCTCGGCCCAGAGCGTCAGCACGCCGCTGGTAGGCGCGGTCGGGATCGCGACGACGACGTCGGCCCGGGTCGAGGGCGGGAGGAGGACCTCGCCCTGGGTGTAGCGCGTGTCCCAGCCGCCCTGGAAGCCGCCCTCGAGGTGGGCGCTGTTGAGCAGGCCGCCTTCGCCGCCGATCCGGTAGAGCGGCACCAGGTCCCCGGCCGGGTCGGTTAGCTGCAGGCGCATGAACCGGGTCGTGGCCGCGTTGACGATCTGCAGGCGCAGGCCCTGCCCCGGCTGCACGTCGAGCAGCGAGGCGCCGGGGGCGAGATCGCCGGGAACGTAGCCCTGGTCTTTCGGGCCGCCGGCGCGGGCGCCGACGTTCCTGCCGTTGGTCAGCACGATCGTGCCCTCGTTGGTGCGGCCGGCGTGCAGTTTGGTCTGGATGTTGGGGATGTCCCCGGCTTCGAACGGCGCCCGCGGCTCCCCGTACTCGTCGATCGGGTAGGGGTTTTCGACCCCGCCGGCGTTGACGTTGGGCCCCTCGCAGAGGTTCTTCGGTGACGGTTCGGCCTGAGCCGGCAGCGAGTTGGCGACCGTGCTGCCCGCCCACGGCGCCGTCACCGCTGGGGTGTCGTCGTTGTTGTCGTCGTAGGCGTGCGGTTCGCCGGCGGCGATTCCCGGGTTGCTCCCCGGCTCTTTGCACACGGTGGTGTCGCTGAGCACGATCTGCTTGGTCTGCTCGAGCGAGGGGATCACGCCGAACTGCCGCAGCAGGTCCTCGTTCGGGTCCTCGATCACGATCATTCCGTAGATGCCGCGGAGGACCTGGTTGGTCGAGGAGTGGTGGTGCGGGTGGTACCAGTAGATCCCCGGCCGGGTGGCGGTGAACTTGTAGATGTAGGAGCCGCCGGGGGGGACCATGTCCTGGGTGTAGGGCTGGCCGTCGACGGCGTTGGCCAGCTCGAGCCCGTGCCAGTGGATGCCGCTCTCGTGGTTGAGGTCGTTGCGGTAGTGGACGATCGCGGTGTCGCCGACGTTCATCTCGATCGTCGGGCCAGGGATCTGCCCGTTGAAGGTCTGCGCGTGCGCCTCGACCCCGTTGCCGAGGTCGAGCGTCGCCGCTTCAGTCGTGATCACGGTCTCGATGATGTTCGCGGCCGGGTTGATGTCGACCGCGCGGGGGACGCTGTAGGGGTCGCCGCCCGAGGTCGCCGCGACGAACGGGTTGGCGACGGTCAGGTAGACCGCGGCGGCGACCGCGAAGCTGATCGCGGGCACGAGGAAACGACGGCGCCGACCACCGCCGGAGGACTCACCACTGCCCCTGACCCGCATCCAAAGCAGGGTAGGAGGGGGGTAGGGGCACCGCAATAATTAGGGTGAGATGTTGAGCTTAAAGACGCCGCGCAGACGCTCGCCGCTGCGCGCGCGGGCGACCACCCCGATCTCCAGCGGGCCGGCGGGGAGCTCGCCGGTGGCGACGAAGCGGGCGCTGCCGAGGCGGCGCACCGGCAGCTGACGGGCCGGCTCGCCCGGGGCGGTGATGGTGATCACGAGCTGGTCGGTGGGAACGCTGTTTTCGAAGCCCGTGTAGGTGTGGGCGTAGATGCGGTTGGGCCCCGGTCGGGCGGGGTCGGGGGTGATGCGGATGTAGCCGGTTTCGGTCTGCATCGTGTACTGCGGGGGCCGGGGTGAGCCGGGGATGTCGAGGATCGAGACGAACTGGTCGGGGACCGGCAGGTCGAGCTCGAGCGGGATCTCGACCGCGTCGCCGTCGCGCTCGACCAGGACGCTGACGCCCCAGCGGCCGTCGAAGGCGAGGTTGGGGCCGGAGCCGGTGAAGTCCTCGTCGGACCCAGGTTTCAGTACCAGCGTGGAGGTCGGGACGCCGGGGTCGTCGAGCGGGGTGAAGCGGAGGCTGACCCGGTCGGCGGCGACGGCCTCGCCGGAGTCGTAGTCCTCGACCCGGACCCGGAACAGGTTCGGACCGGGCTGGTCGGAGGCCGTGCTCAGCTCGACCCGGGTGGTGGTACCGAAATCGGCGCCCGCGACCGCGAGCCCGGCCGGTCCGGGGCCGCCGGCACCGGCGGGGGCCAGGGTGCCGAGCAGCGCCGCGACGGCGATCGCGACCACGGCCAGCCCCAGCTCGACCCGGGAGCGGCGCCGCAGGCCCTGGATGTCGTGTCCCGCGCCCCGTCGCGGGCGGTTGCGCCAGGCGATCGCGGCAATCAGCAGCAGCAAGATCAGCTTGGCGAGCACGGCACGGCCGTAGCCGCTGCCGAACAGGTCACCCCAGGCGGCGAGCTCGTCGAAGGCGCGCACGACGCCGGTCGCGAACACGATCAGCAGCGAGGCGAGGGCGGTGAGGGCGAAGCAGCCGATCGCCGCCTCCCTGGCCGCGGCGCCGGCGCCGCGGAAGCCGAGCAGCAGCGCGGCGAGGCCGCCGAACCAGACCCCGGCGGCGAAGAAGTGGGCGGCCTGGATCGCGACGGCGAGGGTCGCGGACCACTCGCCGGCGGCGGCGTGGCCGGCCTCGACGTGGGCGACGACGGCGCCGAGCGCGGCCAGCGTCGCCACCGCCAGCGCGGGCCGGCGCCACTGGGGCCGGCGCCAGGCGGCCAGCAGCCCCAGCGCCGCCAGGCCGAGCGCAGCGGCGCGCCAGATCAGCGCCCGGCCGACCGAGGTGTCGAGCAGGGCGCCGAAGGAGGAGCCGGCGATGCTGCGCTGGGCCTCGGCCAGCAGCCCCAGCCCGACGACGGCAAGCGCCCAGCCGCCGGCGGCGAGGGCGAGGTCGCGACCGCGGTCGCCGCCGAAGCGCGCCGCCCCGGCCACGGCGCCGCCGATCAGGCCGACGACCCCGAGCAGGAAGAGCCAGCGAGCGAGCAGCTCGGAGCGCGAGCTGCGGCTCGCCGTCGTGCTTTCGCTGGCGACGACTCCGCTCGGCGCGGCCCGGACGCCGAAGGCGTAGGTGCCGTCGGTGGCGTGCCCGTCGATCGCCGAGAAGACCTTCCAGCTGACCGTGTAGACGCCCTTGCCGAGACGTCGCACCGGCACTTCCAGGGTGAGCGGATCGTCGCCGGCCGGGCGCGCGTGGCCGAGCTGCTCCGGCTTGCCGTCGGCGCCGAGCACGTGGATCTCCGAGAGCGCCGGCTCGGGCTGCTCGGAGAGGGTCAGCCGCACCGCTTCCGGCGAGGCGCCAAGCCGCGCCCCGGCGCCGGGGTCGGAGCTGAGCAGGCCGGCGTGGGCGAAGGCGCCGGCGGGGGCGATCGCGATCGCCGCGATCGCGATCGGGAGAGCTGCGGCCGCGCGCCGGCTCAGGGTCAGCCGCTCCCGCGTCGCCGCGCCCGCACCGCGAAGGTGAGGGCGACCGCGGCCAGCACCAGGGAGATGGCGGCCACCACGATCGCGGCGGTGGCGAGCGACTCAGCGCTGTCCGCCCTGTCTCCCGCCGCTTCGACCCGCGCGGCTTCGCTGCTCAGCCGCTGCGCCAGCTCGCCCGCCGAGGGGTCCTCGACCGGGAACTGGACGGCGCCGCCGGCCTCGACGCACTCGAAGGTCGAGTCCGAGCAGCTCGCGCTGGCGTCGAGCGGCCGCCCATCGATGCTGCCGCTGACGTGGAAGCTGTAGGTGCCGGGACGGGTCGGCGTGACTCGCGCTTCCAGCGCGCCCGGCTCCCCGGTCGGGACCAGGGGCAGGGTGGTCGCGGCGCTGCCGTAGACGACCTCGACCGAGAGCGCTTCCGAGGGCACCGCGACCGGCCGGCCGGCGGCGTCGGCGACGTTGACCTCGACGAAGTTCTCCGCCCCGAGCCGCGGCGGCTCCTCGCCCCAGCCGAGCTCGACCTCGAAGGCGCCCGCCCCCTCGGTCACGTGCGCGGCGGCGGGCCCGGCGCCGAACGTCAGCAGCGCGATCAGCACGGCCGCCAGGGTGGCGCCGGTCGGTCTCGTCCCCCGCATGCCCCCGAATCTAGTCCAGGCTGGGCCGGTTGCCGCCCCGAGTAACGCTCGATTGTGGAGCTAATGCCCCGGCCTCAGCCGAGGCTGAGCGGGTAGCGCGCGCCGAGGCTCCCCTCTTCGCCGACCGTGACGACCACGCGCAGGGCGGGCGGGCGCTGGCCCCTGGTCAGCTCTTCCAGCGCCGGGGTGAGGCTGAGGGCCGGCACCGTGAGGCGGAAGCGCGCGGCGGGGCTCGGCTCGGTCAGCTGAATCCGCAGGGTGCGGCCCTTGCCGCTGGCCTTGATCGCGAGCGGCTCCTTGCCGGCGAAGGCGGCGACGCCCCTCTCCAGCTCCGGCTTGGCGCCGAGGGCGATGCCGGCGGGGAGTTTGACGCTGACCCAGCGCAGCGCGGAGCCGCCGCGGGCGGCGAGCGAGAAGGTCAGCTTCGGGCGGCCGCCGGAGACGCCGGCGAGCGCGGCCTTGACCAGGCGGGGGTCGGCGGCGGGCGCCGCGGCCTTCGGCGGCGCCGAGACCGTGGCGGGAGCCGCGGGGCGGGTGACGGCCGGGTTGGCGAGTTCGCAGAGCGAGTTGGCGAGCACCGGGCTGTTCGGGCTGCCGAGCCCGGTCGCCATGTCGTAGTTGGGACCGACCGGGAACGGTTCGCCGTCGCTGAACATGTTGTTGCTGGTGAACCCGCCGGGCCGGGCGCCGGTGATGTCGTGGAAGTTCTCGGCGTAGCCGGTGGCGGCGATCCCGTAGAGGGCGGGGTTGGCGAAGCCGATCGTGTGGCCGCCGCAGGCGGCGCTGGCGTTGGTCAGGGTCGCGAGCGCGGCCCAGAGCGGCGCGGCGGCGCTGGTGCCGCCGGTCAGCTGCCATTCTTTTTCGCTGAAGACGATGTAGCCGGTGCCGGGGGAGGCGTTGGCGGAGACGTCGGGGACCTGGCGGCAGTAGCCGGCGAAGCCGCAGGTGAGGCCGGTCGAGAGCGGGCTGATGACGCCGACGCCTGGCGCGGCTTCGGCCTGGTAGGCCGGCATCGGGAAGTGCTCGGAGACGCCCCCGCCGCCGGCGCCGTTGAGGACTTTGTCGTTCCAGAGAAACTCGACCGGGGGCACGGTCGGCTGCTCGATCCGGGTGCCGCCGACGTCGGTGGCGAAGGGCTGGCTGCCGGGAGTGTCGACCGCGAGGTCTTCGTCTTTGTCTTTTTCCGTCCAGCAGTCGGTCGAGCCGGCGTCGCCGGCGGCGACGAAGAAGGACTGGCCCTGCGCCGCGGCCTCCTGCAGCAGCGTGTCCATCACCGACATTTCCGCCTTGCCGGCCTGCTTCTCGCAGATCCCCCAGGAGCTCGACATCACCTTGGCGATGTTCTGTTCGACGTAGGCGGCGAAGACCGGTGCTTCGCCTTCGTTCGGGCCCTGGTAGACGACGATCTCCGCGCCCGGCGCGAGCCCGATCAGCTGCTCGATGTCTAGCGCCGACTCGCCGTCCGAGCCCGCGTAGGGACCGGGTCCGCCGTTGACGTCGACGTTGGTGATCTCGACGTCGGTGCCGTAGCACTCCTGGTAGGTCTCGATGTCGGAGGGCAGGTACGGTTCGAACTCGAGCAGGGCGATCTTGTGGCCGGCGCCGAAGTTGCCGGCGGCGTAGAAGTCGGAGAAGCGGTAGGTGTTGGCGATCTGGTCGGCGGTGTAGCCGCCCCCTTCTTTCACCTGCGCTTCGAGCGCCGCTTTGCACGGCTGCGGGCCGCCGGTCGGGATGCCCATCGTGAGCGGCGGGCTCGCGCTGCCCGCCGCGAGCGGCGCGGCATCGAGGCTGTGGCTCTGGCGCTGCGACTCGGTGACGTCGTCGAGCCCGAGCACCGCCTCTATATATGGGGCGACCGCGGCGGGCAGGGCCGGCGCCCGGTCGTTCCTCAGCGCGACCTGCCCCGACTGCAGCTCGACCTCCTGGACCGAGAGCCCGAAGGCGTCCTCGGCCTCGGCGACCGTGGCGCTGACCGGCAGCGAGAGCCCGTTGCGTCCGGGCTCGCCGACCTCCAGCCCGCGCCGCTCCAGGGCCGTGCCGACCGCCGCGATCTGTGCGGCGGGGGCGCCGAAGCGCTGGGCGAACTCCGGCACGGTCAGGTACTCGCCGAAGGATGGGGAGCCCGGGGTCGAGACCGTGGTCGCGAAGCGTTCCAGCGCGCCCGGGTCGCGCGGCTCTAGGCCGATGTAGAGGTTGAGCACCTCGCCGTCGGGCGCCGGACCCTCGATCGTCGCGCCCCGCGGCAGCGGTGGCGGCGCATCGAGCCTGACCGCGCCGCCCGCGGCGGCGCCGGCGCTGACGGCGCCGAGGGTGAGGGACGCGAGCAGTCCGGTGAGCAGAGCCGTGAAGGTGACCGAGAGTTTCCGCATGGGGCGAGCTATCGGCAGCCGC
>DASUNU010000046.1:0-2562 GCA_036276995.1 Solirubrobacterales bacterium | reverse complement strand
GGCCCACGCGCAGCGGCGTCGCCTCCCACTCCCTGCGCGGCACCACCTCGCCGTCGAGCGCGACGGCGACCCCGCGGGCGCCGTCGCCCGCCCCGGCCGCGCGCGCCGCGTCGGCCAGCGTCGCCGCGTCGGCCAGCTCCTGCGACGTCCCGTTCAGCTCGATCCTCACCGCCGCACCTCCCCCGCCCGCTCCGCCGCCTCGGCCGCGGCCACCAAGGCGGCGCCGCGCGCGGCGAGCTCCGCGGCCCGGTCGCGCGGCTCGTCTTTGCTGTCGTCTTTTGCATCGCTATGCGTGGGAAAAGACGACAGCAACCCGTCGCTTCTGCCTGATGCGATCAGATCGGCGATTCGGTTCGCGGTGAGCGGGGCGAGGAGGATGCCGTTGCGGTAGTGGCCCGTCGCCAGGATCAGGCCCTCGACGGCGCCGGGACCGACGATCGGGAGGTTGTCGGGGGTGCCGGGGCGGAGGCCGGCGATCGTGGCGACCAGCTCCATCTCGGCGACGTCGGGGAGCAGGCGGTAGGCCTCGCGCAGGAGCTCGTGGACGCCGCCGGCGGTGACCGAGATGTCGAAGCCCTGCTCTTCGGAGGTGGCGCCGACGATCAGGCGGCCGTCGGGGCGGGGCACCAGGTAGACGCGCTCGGAGGCGAGGATGCGGCCGCAGGGCGGCGACCCGTCGCGGTTGCGCAGCTCCAGCACCTCGCCCTTGACCGGGCGCACCGGTGGGCGGTCGGCCTCGGGGAGCCAGGCGGTCTGGCCCGACCAGGCGCCGGTCGCGAGGACGATCGCGTCGGCGTGGAGTTCCTCTCCGCCCGCGGTCCTTACCCCGGTCAGCCGCTCGCCCTCCCAGACCCCGTCGACGACCTCGGTCCCGGTCCTCACCTCGGCCCCGGCCGCGGCCAGCGCCGCCTGCAGCGCCCGGGCCAGCGCCCGCGGGTCGATCGAGGCCTCGCCCGCGGCGAGGACACCGCCGTAGAAGGAGGGCGTCAGGCCGGGCTCGAGCTCGCGGCAGCGGCGCGGCGCCAGCCACTCGGCCTCGAGCCCTAGCGAGAGCTGCAGGTCGTGGCGGCGGCGCAGCTGCGCCGCCTCGTCGCCGTCGAGGGCGAGGTGGAGGGCGCCCTGCTGCCGGTAGCCGGTCGCCTCCCCCCCGGCCGCCTCCAGCTCGGCGACGAACTCGGGGTAGAGCTTGGCCGACTCCAGGGTCAGCTCCAGCAACTGCGGCTCGCCGAAGCTGAGCTCGCCGACCGGGGCCAGCATCCCGGCGGCGACGTTGGTCGCGCCGGCCGGCGGCTCGGCCCGCTCCAGCACCGCCACCCGCGCCCCACGCTGGGCGGCACGCCAGGCGCAGCTGAGGCCGATCACCCCACCGCCCACGAATATCGCGTCGAAACCGCGTTGCTCGCTCAAGCCAATGCCTCCGCCGGCATTACCCGGATCAGGTCCAGACGGTCGGTGACCTCGTTGCCACCCTCTCAGCCCTCGCGGGCTCCCGTTACCACCCCGATGGTACCCACCTCGGCGCCGCCGCAAGCGCGCTCGGCGCGGTACCGGCGGCCGCGCCGGTACATAATCGGGGCGATGAGCCTCGCGCCCCCCGAGTCGGTCGGACCGCTGCGCCGCGAGCGGCTGCGCACCGCCCGCCTCTACTTCGTCTGCGACGCGCGCCCCGAGGGGCGCGACCTGGAAGCGCTGCTGCGGGCGGCGCTGAGCGGTGGCGTCGACATCGTGCAGCTGCGCGAGAAGCGGCTGGGCCGGGCGGAGATCGAGCGCGCCGCCGACACCTTCCGGCGCGTCTGCGACACCTACAGCGCCCCCTTCATCGTCAACGACGATCCCGACCTGGCGCGGATCTGCGGCGCCGACGGGGTCCACCTCGGCCAGGACGACGGCTCGGTCGCAGAGGCACGGGCGCTGCTGGGGCCGGACGCGCTGATCGGGCTCTCGACCCACTCCGAGGAGCAGATCGCGGCCTCGGCCGCGGCCGACGTCGACCACATCAGCGTGGGCCCGATCTGGGAAACGCCGACGAAAGCGGGGCGGCCAGCGGTCGGCCTCGACCTGATCGCCCACGCGGCGACGCACGCCCCCCATCCCTTCTTCGCGATCGGCGGCATCGACCCCGGCAACGCCGGCGAGGCGGTGGCTGCCGGGGCGACGCGGCTCTGCGTGGTGCGGGCGATCCGCGACGCCACCGACCCGACCACGGTGGCGGAATCGCTGCGACGCACCCTGGGGGCGGCGCCCGGTGGCTGAGCACCCGCGCAAGCGCAAGGAGCGGGGCGGCGTGCACCCGCGCAAGCGGATGGAGCGCGGCTACGCCAAGGCCGAGGAGCGCAACCAGGAGGCGCGCGAAGCGCTGGTACCGCTGGCCGAGGGCGAGCGGCCGACCGTGGTCACGATCGGGGCGATCGTCGCCGGCCTGATCGCGCTCTCGATCGTGTTCGGCTACCTGACCGGGGTCGAGGTCGACGGCGAGAAGCCGAAACTGCCGCAGGTCGTCGCCCCCGCCCTGATCATGGGCGTGATGGCCTGGGGCATGTGGCAGGCCCGCTACTGGGCCGT
>DASUNU010000045.1:0-5032 GCA_036276995.1 Solirubrobacterales bacterium | reverse complement strand
GCCGAGCCCTTCGAGGAGATCGTCGCCCGCGCCCTGGCCGAGGACGTCGGCTCCGGCGACGTGACGACCGCGGCGACGGTGCCGGACGACGCCCGCGCCCGCGCCCGGATCGTGCAGAAAGCTCCCGGGGTGGCGTACGGCTTCGACCTGGTCGAGGCGACGATGCGCGGTTGCGGGGTCGAGCACGTCGACCGGCTGGTGGTCGAGGGGCAGTGGCGCGAGGCGGTGCCGGCCGAGGTGCTGCTGGCCAGCGGCCGGGCGGCGGCGCTGCTGGTCGCCGAGCGCACCGCGCTCAACTTCCTCGGCCACCTCTCCGGCATCGCCACCCTGACCGCGCGCTTCGTCGAGGCGGTCGCCGGGACCGGGACCCGCATCCTCGACACCCGCAAGACGACGCCGGGGCTGCGGGCGCTGGAGAAGGCCGCGGTCGCGGCCGGCGGCGGCGTCAACCACCGGCTCGGCCTCTACGACGCGATCCTGATCAAGGAGAACCACATCGCCCTCGCCGGCGGCGTGGCAAAGGCGGTCCACGCCTCCCGCCGCGCCCAGCCCGAGCTGCCGGTCGAGATCGAGTGCCGCGACCTCGAAGAGGTCGCCTATGCCCTCGGCGTCGGCGCCGACCGCCTCCTGCTCGACAACATGGACCCCGAGACCCTGCGCAGCGCCGTCGAGCTGCGCGACAAGAACGCAGGGGAGGACGGCCCGACCCTCGAGGCCTCCGGCGGTGTCTCCCTCGAGAACGTTCGCCCCATCGCCGAAGCCGGCGTCGACTTCATCTCGATCGGCGCCCTCACCCACTCGGCCCCGAGCCTCGACTTCAGCCTCCTGCTCGAACCCGTTACTTGAGGAGTTTGGAGAGGCGCCGGTCCTTGAGCACGCGGCCGCCGGTTTGCTCTTTGGGGCAGTAGTTCGTCTGGTGTTCGGAGAAAAAGACGGCCTCGATGGTGGTTCCGCAGCGTGGGCACGGCTGTCCCTCGCGCTTGTGCACCTGCAGCGGCATCGGGACTTTGTCGGGGACCTCGGGGCCGATCGTCTGCTCGTAGTGCTCGATCGCGTCGCCGAGCACGTGCAGCGCCGCGCGCAGGCGCTCTACCTCCTCCTCTTCCAGCTCGGAGCCTTTCTTGAACGGGGAGAGTCGGGCCTCCCAGAGGATCTCATCGACCCAGGAGCGGCCGATGCCGGCGATGTCTTTCTGGTGGCGCAGCAGCGGGTGCAGGTGGCGCGGCTTTCCGATCGCGGCGGCGAACTCCTCCAGGGGCGGCGGCGGCCAGGCTTCCGGGCCGAGGCTGGCGACCATCTCGTCCTCCGCCACCGCCTCGATCGGCAGCAGCTTCGCCCAGGCGCGCTGCTTGGTCCCGAACTCGCGCAGTCGCAGCTCGCGTCCGTCACCGAGCCGGACCAGCACCCGCGAGGCGCGGTCTTTGACCGAGGCGCGTTTGTCGAAGACCCGCAGCCGCCCCGCCGACATCAAGTGGATCAGCAGCGCCAGGTCACCGAACTCGACCACCGGCATCTTGCCGACCCGCCGCACCCCGCTGACCTCACGCCCGACCAGCTCTTCCAGCGGCGGATCAAAGGTCTTCATCACGTTCATCCCCGGCGCCAGGACAGATTCCACCTCAGCTCCGACCAGGGAGGTGTTCAGTCTGCGCGCAACGATCTCGACCTCGGGCAGCTCGGGCATGGGAATTAAGTCTGCCGACTCGGCATAGCGAGTAGACTTCGGTCAAGTCATTCGACTGGATTCAGGCACCCGGCCTACCCAGCGAACATCAGGAAAGAGAGGGCTCATGCAGGAGCTCCCGACGATCCAACCAACCTTCGGCCCGGAGCTGACCCCGGACCAAGTCGCTGAGCTCAGCGACGAGATCCGCGCGCTCGCGGCCGAGCGCGACGCGGTCATCCTCGCTCACAACTACCAGCTGCCCGAGGTCCAGGACGTCGCCAACTACCTCGGCGACTCGCTCGGTCTCTCGCGCCAGGCGGCGGCCACCGACGCCGAGGCGATCGCCTTCTGCGGCGTCCACTTCATGGCCGAGACCGCCTCGATCCTCTCGCCGCAGAAGAAGGTGCTGATCCCCGACCTCGATGCCGGCTGCTCGCTGGCCGACTCGATCACGGTCGAGCAGCTGCGCGCCTGGAAGGCCGAGCATCCGGGTGCCCTGGTCGTGATGTACGTCAACACCTCGGCTGAGGTCAAGGCCGAGACCGACTACTGCTGCACCTCCTCCAACGCGGTCAAGGTGGTCGAGCACATCTGGGCCGAGCACGGTCCCGAGACCGAGATCCTCTTCGGCCCGGACATGTGGCTGGGCGCTTTCGTCGAGCGCGAGACCGGGCTGCGCGAGCACCCTGAGCGGCGCGACCGCTTCCACATCTGGGACGGCGAGTGCCACGTCCACGCCGGCATCCGCCCAGACGACATCTCGCGCAGCCGCGCCGAACACCCCGAGGCCGAGTTCCTGATCCATCCCGAGTGCGGCTGCTCGACCCAGGCGATGGAGTACGTCGCCGCCGGCGACATCGAGGCGGAGGGCGTACACATGCTCTCGACCTCGGGAATGCAACAGCACGTCGAAGCCAATCCCGACGGCAGCTTCATCGTCGCCACCGAGAACGGGATGCTCTACCCGCTGCAGCAGGCGGCCCCGCAGGCGAACCTGATCGAAGCCAACCGCCAGGCCCTCTGCAGGTACATGAAGATGATCACGCTGCCGAAGCTGCGCGACTCGCTGCGCGAGATGCGTTACGAGGTCAGCGTCCCGGCCGAGGTCGCCGAGCGCGCCCGGGTGCCGATCGAGCGCATGGTCGCGATCGGCTAGCGCCGCTCTTTCTGAAAGATCGCCTGCGTGGGCGCGGTCTTGCGGGGTCGAGGGGTCGAAGGAGTCACCCTGTGGATGCAGAAGCCTCCCCCGTCATGGCCCGATCCAAGAAGAGACAACCCCGCGACGACGAGCCGCAGCGCCCCCGTGGGCGCCGCGCGCCGATCATCGAGCTCAACGACGTGACCAAGGTCTACCCGGGCGGCCACATGGCGCTCGACCGGGTCAACCTCGCGATCGGTCGCGGTGAGTTCGTCTTCCTGGTTGGCCCGACCGGTTGCGGCAAGTCGACCCTGATCAAGATGCTGATCCGCGAGCTCTCGGCGACCGAGGGCGCGGTGAAGATCGCTGGCCGCGACATCGGCGCCCTCTCGGAGAAGAAAATCCCGCAGCTGCGGCGCAACATCGGCACTGTCTTCCAGGACTTCAAGCTGCTGCCCGACCGCACCGTCTACGACAACGTCGCCTATGCACTGCAGGTGATCGGCGCCAGCCGCGCCGAAATTCGCGAGCAGGTGCCCCAGACGCTGCGCCTGGTCGGGCTCTCGACCAAGCTGCACAGCTACCCGGACCAGCTCTCCGGCGGCGAGCAGCAGCGCGTCTCGGTCGCCCGCGCCTTCGTCAACCACCCGCCGCTGCTGCTGGCCGACGAGCCGAGCGGCAACCTCGACCCGGTCACCTCGATCGGGGTGATGCAACTGCTGTACCGGATCAACAAGACCGGCACCACGGTTGTCGTCGTCACCCACGACCGCGAGATGGTCGACAACATGCGCCGCCGCGTGGTCGAGCTCTACGAGGGCCGGGTCGTCCGCGACGAGGTCAGCGGCGGCTACACCGAGGAATCGACCAGTGAATTCGGTCTGCGGATGCGGGCCGAGATGGGGGTCGGTCCCGACGGCGGCACCCAGACCAACGGCCACAGCGAGCACGAGGGCCTGCACTGATGGGGCGTCTCGTCTTCTTCCTGCAGGAGGCCGTGCGCGCATTGCGTCGCAACGGCGCCCCGACCCTGGCTGCGGTCGTGACCACGGTCGTCACCGTGATCCTGCTCGGGGTCCTGATTCCGATCTTCCAGACCACCCAGGCCAAGAGCGATCAGGTGCGCAGCCAGCTCAACATCCAGGTTGGCCTCTTCGACGACGCCACTCCGACCGAAATCAAGTCGCTGGAAAGCGAGATCGTCGCGATCCCGCACGTCGACGAGGTCACCTTCATCAGCAAGACCGAGGCGCTCGCCACCCTGCGCAGCGAACTGAAGGACAAAACGATCGTCGAGCAGCTGCACACCAACCCGCTGCCGGCCAGCCTCGAGATCAAAGCGGACGACGCCGCCAACCTGCCCGGGATCCGCGAAGCGATCCTCCCGACCGGCGCCAACGGCAAGCCGCAGCCGATCGCCCCGATCATCAACAACATCTTCGACCGTCAGCAGGCCTCGCAGAAGATCGAGGAGGTGACCAGCGCCCTGAAGATCGTGCTGACGGTGATGACGGCGCTGCTGATCGCCGCCTCGCTGATGCTGATCGGCAACACGATCCGGCTCTCGATCTACACCCGCCGCCGCGAGGTCGAGGTGATGCGCCTGGTCGGCGCCACCCGCTGGTTCATCCGCTGGCCGTTCATGATCGAGGGCGTGGTCGTTGGCTTCGTCGGCGGCCTGGTGGCCATACTGATCCTGTGGCTGGGCAAGATCACCGTCGTCGACCCGCTCAGCGACTCCTTCTCGTTCCTCGCCGCGCAGAACAACAGCACGCTCTCCTTCCCGTTGTTGGTGGGGGTCCTGTTCGCCGCCGCGGTCCTGGTCTCGACGATCGGGTCTGGCATCACCCTGCGCCGCTTCCTCAAGGTCTGAGGCCACCGTCGTGAGGGCGCGCGGGGCGATCGCCTTCGCCACGGCTCTCGTCGCCCTGTTCTGCGCCGGGCTCTGGCTTGGCGGCCACCCGGCCAAGCTGCCGCCGTTCCTGCGCGAGGCCTTCGTCGGCTCGCCGGCCAGTCTGAGCGCGGAAGCGACGGAACTGATCGAGGACAACTATTTCCGTCCGGTGGGCGAGACCGAGCTCGGCAACGCCTCGTTGCAGGGGATGGTGCGCGAGCTGCGCCAGCGGCACAGAGACCGCTTCACCGAATACTTCTCCCCGGAAAACCTCGAAAGCTTCAACCAGGCGATCGAAGGGCGTTTTTCCGGCGTCGGTCTCTCGATCGTGCCG
>DASUNU010000044.1:0-4108 GCA_036276995.1 Solirubrobacterales bacterium | reverse complement strand
GGTCGCGATCGAGGGCACCTCCGACCTCACCGGCTTTCCCCGCCGCCCCCGCCTGCGCGTCCGCTTCTTCGACCCGGCCGGCGGCCAGCCCCGTCCCGACGAGGACCCGGCCGAGCTCTCCGCCCGCCTCCTGGCCGAGATTCGCGCCCTGGTCAAGCCCTCGATCTCCTACCGCAAGCGCGGGAAGCTGCTCGAGTCGCCGGTTGCGGAGGACGAGGGTCCCGCCGCCTAGCTCGCGGTTCGCAGGGCGCGCTGGATGCGGGCGACCACAGCGTCGAGTTCCCCGTGAATCTGATCCCAGGTCGCGCGCGCGACTCGATAGCCGGCGGCGACGAGGATCTGGTCGCGGCGGCGGTCGCGCTGAAACGCCACCGGCGTGTCGTGCGTCTCCCTCCCGTCCGTTTCGACGACCACCCGCTGCGGCTCCCAGAGGAAGTCGACCATCAGTCGTTCCCCGCCGAGCTGGAGCGTCTTGTTGCAGGCGGGGCGGGGGAGGCCGATCTCCAACAGCCGCGGCAGCACCAACGCCTCGAACTCGCTGCGCACATCGGGGAGCGGACCCTCGACCGGGCGCCATGGAGCGAGAGCCGCCCGCAGGGTTGAGACTCCCCGTCGTCCTTTGGCATTCGCCATGGCTCGGTCCAACGCATCCAGGTCCAGCAGCTTGCGCACCGCCGCTCGCTCGACCAGTCGGCGCAGCGAACGCTCGCCGAGCATTCCCGCCAGGTCAACCAGCGTCCGCGCCGGGGTAGTCGCCATCAGCCCGTCGACCGCGACGATCTCCTCCAGGGCCGGATAGCGACAGCGCCGGCACCGAATCCCATCGATTTTGCGCCCAGCCTGCCGGCCGCCGGTCACGTCGATCAGAGTCGGTGGCCGGTCGCGCAGCCGCCACAGCGCCGCCGCCGTCCCATGTGAGAGAACCGCGCCCTCGCCACAGGCCAGCAGCGCGGCTTTGAGTTGTCCTTGGCGCCCATAGGCCTGGTGCCCAACCGCATAGACCCCGCGGTGTACGCGGTGCAGCGCGCCGCTGTCCGCGCGGTGCGATGCCGCGCGGTCCGTGACGTCCAGTGTCTGCGTCAGTTGCTCAAGCGAAACAACGCCGCGCTGCGAGGTGGCGAGTGAAGCCAGGGCTCGGTCCCGTCTATTCCTCTTCGACTCGCGGTTCCTTTCGGACGCCATGTGTCCATAAGGAACCACGCGATTGAATCTCTCCCCTCACGTGGCCGGATTTGCCGGATCGACCGGGGCGAGGAAGGTGCGGTCGCCGGCCTGGACGCCGATCGCGCGGGTGCGGGAGAGCTCCAGGGCGGAGCTCAGGGTCGCGGTCGAGTCGTCGCCCCAGCGGTAGGTGAAGGTGCCAGCCGGGACCCGTTCGCCGCGCGGGCCGCGCAGGAAGACGCGGCAGCGGGTGCCGGAGCGGACGCCCCTGACGTAGACGTGGACCTCGGTCCCGTAGGCGTGCGGCGCCAGGGTGGCGTAGATCTTCACCCCGCCCGGGAGGGCGCCGAACTCGACGTGCTCCTCTGGCGCCCCCTCACCGCCGCCGGGGAGGACGAAGAGGGCCAGCGCCACCGCCGCGGCCGCTGCCGCGGCGCCGAGGGAGAGGCCGGCGCGCCACCGTCGCCGCTGCCGCCCGGCCCGTTGCTCGGCCCCGATCGCGCCGGCGATCCGGCGGCCGAGGTCGGCGGCCGGGCGCGGCGCCGGCTGGCCGAAGCGCCCGGGGTCGGCCAGCGGCAGCAGTCGCGCCACCGCGCCCAGCGACTCTGCCTCCGCCCGGCACCGCGCGCAGCCCTCGAGGTGGGCCTCCAGAGCCGCGCGCTCCTCGCCTGGCAGGTCGCCGAGCACGTAGGCCCCGAGCAGTGGCCGCCACTCGCGGCAGCCGTCGGGCCGCTCAGCCTTCATAGCCCATCTCCTCCAGCACCACCCGCAGCGCCCGCAGCCCGTAGTAGACGCGGCTCTTCACCGTGCCCTCCGGCACCCCCAGCTCGGCCGCGACCTCGGCGTAGGGGCGGCCGCGGTAGTGGGTCTCGACCAGCACCCGGCGGTGCTCCTCGCCGATCCGCCGCATCGCCTCCTCGACCTGCCAGGAGAGCAGCGCCTCCTCCAGCGGTTCGACCGCCGGCTCGGCGCCGCCCTCGGCGACCCGCGGCCGGGCGGCGCGGGCGCGGCCGAGGTCGATCACGACGTTGCGCAGGATCGCGAACAGCCAGGTCCGCAGCGAGCCGATCTGGGGGTCGAAGCGGTCGCCGGCCCGCCAGGCGCGGAGGAAGGTCTCCTGCACCGCCTCTTCGGCCAGGCCGGAGTCCCCGAGCGAGCGCAGCGCGAACCCGTAGAGCTCGCCCGAGTGCGCCGCGTAGGCCTCGCGGACGTCGCGCTCGCGTTTCAGAGCCCCGGACTGCATCCGCCTCCATCTACGGGGCGGGCGCAGCCGGGGTTCAAGCCTCTATGCCTCGAGTTTCCCGATCTTGAAGATTTTCGTCCCGCAATCGGGGCAGACGCCCTGGATCGCCGGGCGACCGTTTTTCATGGTCACCTGTTTGGCGTCTTTGATCTCTACCTTCTTGCGCTCTTTGACGCAGTAGCCCTCCGGCATAACCGGTCTCCTTTCACTGCCGCTTCGCGGCAAGGCTCGCGCTGAACGCGAGGGTGGATTGAGGCGAATGTAACGCAGCTAGGGGACACAACGCGTACCTATTGTGCGGATTCGCACAAAACAGCGAGATGCCGGGTCAACTACCCTGGCGCCCGCACTTCAAGCACTTACCAAGCGCTCAAGGAGATTCCGCATGCCCGAGGCAGTAATCGTCGACACCATCCGCACGCCGATCGGCCGTGCCTTCAAGGGCTCGCTGGCCCAGCTGCGCCCGGAGGAGATGGGGGCCTTCGTGGTCGACCAGCTGCTCGAGCGCAACCCCGGCGTCGACCCGGCCCTGATCGAGGACGTCTTCTGCGGCGTCGGTATGCCGCAGGGCCTCGAGGCCTTCAACATCGCTCGCATCGTCTCGCTGCTCTCCGAGAAGCTGCCGCAGGAGGTCAACGGGGTCACCGTCTCGCGCTACTGCTCTTCCAGCCTCGACGCGATCCGCCACGCCGGCAACGCGATCAAGGCCGGTGAGGGCGACGCCTACCTGGCGGTCGGGGTCGAGTGGGTGAGCCGCTTCAACGAGCGCACCGAGCCGGCCGGCGCCGACGACCGCAACCCCAACCTGATTGGCGAGAACGGACAGCCCAACGCCTACATCGACATGGGCCTGACCGCGGTCAACGTCGCTAACAAATACGGCGTCAGCCGCGAGGACATGGACAAGTTCGCGCAGCGCTCGCAGGAACTGGCGGTGAAGTCGCAGGAAGACGGCTTCTTCGACCGCGAGATCGTCCCGGTCAAGCTCGCCGACGGCACCGAGGTCAGCAAGGACGACGGCCCCCGCGCCTCCTCGACCCTGGAGAAGCTCTCTGAACTGCCGGAGGCCTTCGGCGGCGGCGGCGTCACCGCCGGCAACTCCTGCCCGCTCAACGACGGCGCCGCCGCGGTGCTGCTGATGAGCGACACCAAGGCCAAGGAGCTGGGCCTGACCCCGCGCGCCCGCATCGTCACCGCCGCCACCTACGGCAACGAGCCGGAGCTGATGGGCGTGGCCCCGATCGGCGCGATCAAGAAGGTCCTCGACCGGGCCGGGATGACGATCGGCGACGTCGACCGGGTCGAGCTCAATGAGGCCTTCGCGGCCCAGGTGATCCCGATCATGGACGAATGCGGGATCGAGGAAGACAAGCTCAACACCCACGGCGGCGCGATCGCCCTCGGTCACCCGTTCGGGATGACCGGCGCCCGGATCATGGGCACCCTGCTCAACGTGCTCGAGACCGACGACAAGCAGGTCGGCATCGAGACCATGTGCGTCGCCGGCGGTCAGGGCAAGGCGATGATCGTCGAAAGGGTCTGAGCTGGGAGCCTGTCCCGGCAGGGGTTCCGCTTAACTTTTTCGAAGGTGCTTGCCGCCGTCCGAGGTTGAGCGGCCGCGAAAAAGTGCAAGACGCTTCACCCCTACCGGGACAGGCTCTAAGGTCGCGTCCGTGGAGACGCTGATCTACGAGACCGACGGCC
>DASUNU010000043.1:0-13307 GCA_036276995.1 Solirubrobacterales bacterium | reverse complement strand
CCTGCAGCAACCCGTCGAGCATCCGCTCGGTGTCACTGTGGATCCGGTACTCCGCCGCCTGGCGGTCGGCCTCGACCTGGTTGATGCGCTGCTCCAAAGCCTCGGTGCGGGCGTCGATCTTGGCGACCGAGCGCTCCAGTTTCTTCTCCGTCTTGCGGACGCGTTTCCGTACGTAGAGGCGGGTTTCCTCGCGGATCGAGTCGAGTTCGCGGCGCAGGTCCTGGTCGATTGGCTGGCCCTGTTCAGAGAGGATCTCTTCGACCCCACGGCGGACGCGCTCGATCTCCTCGTGCAGCTCGGCCCGGGCACGGTCGGCGGCGGCGGAGATGCCGGAGGCCCCGGGCAGGGACGGGTCGGCCGGGTTGGGAGCGGCATTCACCGGCCGAATCCTAGGGAGGGGGGTGGCCGGAACTGGGCTGCGGGCGGCTAGCGGTGCAGGACGTGGACGCTGTAGCGGCCGATCGCCAGCTCGTCGCCGTCCTTGAGCTGCGCCCACTCGACGGTTTCGCCGTTGACCGTGAGTCCGTTGAGGCTGCGGTCGTCGAGCACCCGCAGCGGTTTGCCCGGCTCGGCCACGATCAGGGCGTGGCGGCGCGAGACGCTGGGGTCGTCGAGCCGCAGGTCGGCGGTCAGGCTGCGGCCGATCCGGATCCAGCCTCGTTCGATCGGGAAGACGCGGACCTCGCCGTCGTCGCCGAGGAAGGCGAGGCAGTAGCCGGACGCCGGCAGCAGCTCCCGCGCCTGGTCCAGCCAGCCGGGGGGCGAGGGCAGGGTGGGGACGTGGAATTCGCTGGTCGTGCCGCTGTGGTCCTGGTGCGCCTCGAAGATCGAGTCGCGGCGGAACCTGGAGCCGCCGCACTGGGGGCAGTCGGGCAGCTCGTCGGTCTCTTGCATCGCCAACTGCGAGCCGCAGATCAGGCAGAAAAACGTTCCCTCCCCGGGGATCGCGCCGCTCTCGTAGCGGTCGTCCAGCGGGGCGCTACCGATGCTGTCGAAGATGGTGGCCTCCTCCGTGCGTCTTGTGACGATCCTAGCGCGGCAGTACTGCCGCGTCACTCAATTTTGATGATGCGGTCCAGAATGCCTGGACGCGGGCGCGGTCGGCCTGAGCGACGAATAGAATCGCGCCGCGATGGGTCCGATCAGCGCCGCAACCGAGATCGACGTCCCGCGCGAGCGGGTCTTCAAGATGCTCTCCGACCTCGCCGCTCGCCCCACCTTCACCGACCACTTCCTCAGCGACTTCCACCTGACCCGGATCGATTCGCGCGGTCTCGGGGCGGGGGCCCGCTTCCGGGTCCAGGCGCCGCTGCGCTCGCCCTGGATGGACACGACGATCGTCGAGCTGGAGGAGCCGTACCTGATCGTCGAGCACGGCCAGGGCGGCCGCGCCAACCGGATTCCGACCCGCACGGCCTGGGAGCTGACCGAGGGCCCGGGCTCGCTGACGACGGTGCGCTTCTCGCACTGGACCGAGCCCGCGAACCCGCTCGACCGCGGTCTGGAGCTGCTCAGCGCCGGTTCGGTCTGGCAGCAGCGGGGCTGGCGCGAGGCCCTGAAACGGCTTCGCGATGGGCTCGAGGAGGGTGTTTGGGAGGGGCAGCGGATCGCTGTCGCCGGGGGCAACAGATACGCGACCGGCATCCCTTAATAGACTCCCGCGCCGATGTCCGCCACCCGTAAGTTCCTGCTGCCCCTGCTCGCCGCCCTGGCCCTCGCCGGGCTGACCGCTGGCGTCTCCGCCTGTGGCTACGAGAGCCACGAGAAGGAGGTGGCCGAGGGTGAGCCGGTCGAGCTCGGCGAGCTCGCCTTCAACGTCACCTTCTCGCGCTTCCTCAACCCGGCTGACAACGAGGATTCCGCCTACCTGGTCGGGCAGCCGGAGGCGCCCGAGGGCTCGAGCTACTTCGGCATTTTCTTCGAGATCCAGAACGAAAGCGAAGAGCCGCAGACGCTGCCCGAGACGCTGAAAATCACCGACGCCGACCACAATGAGTACGAGGTGTTGCCGAGCGAAAGCATCTACGCGCTCGAGCTGGGCGGTGAAGTTGAATCGCAGGAACAGATACCGGTGCTTGACTCGACCGCCGACCTCGGCGCGATCGAGGGCGCCCTGGCGGTCTTCCTGCTGCCGGCCGAGGCCTCGGAGGCGCGGCCGCTGACGCTGCACATCCACGGCGCCGATGGCGAAGACGGCGAGGTCACGCTCGACCTCTAGGCTCTGGCCGGCTCCTAGAGCCCGGCGCTGAGCACCTGGGAAGCGGCCGGCGCGGCGACTTCGCCGCCGGAGGCTTCGGCTTCGATCAGCAGCACCCCGACCGCGAGGCGGGGTTTTTCGGCTGGGGCGAAGGCGGCGAACCAGGCGTCCTTGATCTGGACCGGGTTCTCCTCTTCCTCCTGGCCGGGCTTCGGCCCCAGCTCGGCGGTGCCGGTCTTGCCGGCCACCTGCGCCTCACTGATCGCGCCAGCGGTGCCGGTCCCTTCGACCACGACGGCAGTCATCAGGTCGGTCAGGGTGCCGGCCAGCTTTTTCGACATCACCCGCACCGGCTCCGCGTCGGGACGCAGTTTTTTGGTGTTCACGACCGAGGTCGGCTCGCGCACGCCGCCGTTGGCGATCGTCTGCGCCACGCTCGCCATCTGCAGCGGCGTCGCCAGCACTTCGCCCTGGCCGATCGCCGAGACGCCGAGGTCGATTTCTTCGCCGATCTCGGTCGGGATCGTCGATTCGGCCGGTTCGACTTCGCTGACGATCTGCGGCGAGTAGAGGGTGGGGGGCGAGTTGAAGCCGAACTGTTCGGCCTTGGCGACGAGGTCGTCGTTGCCGACCGCCGGGCCGAGCGGGGCGAAGACCGCGTTGCAGGAGTGAGCGAAGGCTTCGCGGAAGCTGCCGCCGCAGATCTCGCCACCGGCGTTATAGATGAAGCGGCCGCCGACGTTGGTCCCTTCGCTGTATTCGAACTCGTCGTCGAGCGAGACGGCGCCGTCCTCGAGCGCCGCCGCGGTGGTGACGAGCTTGAAGGTGGAGCCCGGCGGCTGCGGGGCCGAGAAGGCCTGGCCGGCGAGGGCGCGGACGTCGCCGTTGCGGGTGTCGAGCACGGTGATCCCGCCGGCCCGCCCGGCCAGCGCCGCGACCGCGGCTTCCTGCAGGTCGGGGTCGATCGTCGTCTTCACCGGCGCTCCCGGGGTCGGCTTCGCTTCGGCGATCGTGCGCGGCTCGGCGCCGTCTTCGCTGACCGCCAGCAGTGCGCCCCCCGGCTTGCCGGCGAGACGGGCGTTGAAGGCCTGCTCGAGGCCGCTGATGCCGACCGGGGCGTCGGGCGGGAAGCCCTTGCGGGCGAGCCGCACCAGGTCTTCTTCGGCGGCGCTACCGACTTCGCCAGTGACGTCGATCGAGGAGCTGCCCAGTGGGTGTTCGCGTTCTTCGGCCGGACCCGCGGCCAGCTCTTCGCCGTTGGCGGCGAGGATCGGCGCCCGCGGCGCCAGTTCGACTTCGGCTTCCAGGTGCTCGCCCTGGCGCAGGCCGGGGAAGACCAGGCTCGGGTCCCAGTCGATGCCGCCTTCGCGATAGGGGAGGTCGATTTCGTCCTCGAAGCGGCCGAAGGCGACGGTGGCGACGGCGAGCGGCACCGGCACCACGGTCTCGCCTTCGCGCGAGGCTGGGTCCTGGGCCGAGCCCGGTTCAAGTCCGCGCAGGGTCGCGATCAGGTTCGCTTCGCGGTAGGCGGCGGTGAATTCGTCGCGGTCGACCCGCGCCTTCGAGTCGTCGTTCAGCTCCCGGTACATCGCGCCGAAATCGCTCAGCGCCCAGGCCTGGGTGAAGCGGTCGGCCGCTTCCTTCTCGGGTGAGCCGGGGGCGCCGGCGGCGGCGCCGAGGACGAAGGCGACGATGGCGACCAGGGCGAGCGGGAGCGTGCGGGTGACGAGGCGTCGGCGCCGCTCCACCTCGGGTGACTTCTGGCTCACCGAGAGAAAGGTAATAGAGCGATCCCCCGCATGCTTCTATTCAGTGGTGACTGTTCTGGACGGTGCCATCCTCGCCTTCGTCATCGCCCTCGGGATCTGGGGGTACCGCCAGGGGCTGATCGTCGGCGCGATGACCCTGTTCGGCTTCGGCGCCGGCGCCCTGGTCGGCGGCCGGCTCGGGCCGATGGTCCTCGCGCAGGGCTCGGAGTCGCCCTACGCCCCGCTCTGCGCCGCCCTGGGGGCGCTGCTGGCCGGGGCACTGGTCGCGGTTACTGTCGAGAGCTTCGCGCTCGGGCTGCGGGCGCGGCTGATCCGCCGCCCGGTCCTGCACCTGGCCGACGGGGCGGGCGGGGCGGCGCTGATCGTCGCCGTCGCGCTCGGCCTCGCCTGGGTCTTCGGGGCGGTCGCCCTGCACGCGCCGGGGACCGCCCGGTTGCGCGCCGACGTGCAGGAGTCGGTGATCCTGCGCAGCCTCAACAAAGTGATGCCGCCCTCGGGCCCGGTCCTCAACGCGCTCGACCGGGTCGACCCGGCGCCCTCCGTCACCGGCCCCGCGGCGCCGGTGGCGCGGCCGGACCGGGCGATCGCCACGGACTCCGAGGTGCTGCGGGCCGGGGGCTCGGTCGTGCGGGTGCTGGGCACGGCCTGCGGGCTCGGGGTCGAGGGCTCGGGCTGGGCGGTGCGGCCGGACCTGATCGTCACCAACGCCCACGTGGTCGCCGGCTCCGACGACACCACCGTCACCACCCAGGGCGGGGTCGAGCTTGATGCGAGCACGGTCCACTACGACCCCGAAAACGATCTGGCGCTGCTGCGGGTCGGCGCCGAGCTGCCGGTGCTGCCGATCTCCGAAGCGCGTGAGCGCGGCAGCTCCGCCGCGGTGCTCGGCTATCCCGAGAACGGCCCCTACAAGATCGAGCCGGCCCGGCTCGGCGACACCCGGCCGACGATCAGCGAGGACTCCTACGGCAACGGCCCGATCGAGCGCACGATCGTCGCCCTGCGCGGGGCGGTGCGCAGCGGCAACTCGGGCGGACCGCTGGTCGACGGCGACGGCCGCGTCCTCGGCACGGTCTTCGCCGCCACCACCTCGGGCACCGCGGGCGGCTTCGCGATCCCGGCCGAGCTGGCGCGCGACGCGGTCGCCGGCGCCGGCGGCGAGGTCTCGACCGGGACCTGCACCGGCTGAGGGCGCCGAAAAAGCCCGTCACTTACGTTCAGTAAGCTCCGTCCTCGTGGAACCGGTCACCTCGACCCAGGTCCCCGCCGGCCAGTCCGGCTCCGTCTGCCCGCACTTCCACGCGGCGATCGAGCTGATCGGCAAGCGCTGGACCGGCGCGATCGTCTGCGCCCTGACCGAGCGCCCGATGCGCTTCGGCGAGCTCGGCAAGGCGGTCCCCGGCCTCTCCGACCGCCTGCTCTCCCAGCGCCTGCGCGAGCTCGAGGAGGAAGGGCTGGTGCAGCGCGAGGTCGAAGCGGGCTCGCCGGTGCGCGTCACCTACTCGCTGACCGCGATCGGCGAGCAGCTCGGCCCGGCGATCGGTGAGCTGCGCAGTTGGGCAAAGCGCTGGAAGAACACCGGCTGAGCGGTGATCTAGCCTGAGCCGCGTGGAGCAGGAGAGGATCGAGCTCGGCGAGGCGATTCCGCAGGCCGGGCCGGACTTCCCGGGTCCGTTTCCGGTTGGCCGCTACGCAAAGCAGTTCCAGCAGTGGATGCGGGAACGGGCGCGAGTGCAGCTAGTTGGAGAGGTGACCGGGGTCGGGCGCAGCAAGGTCCAGGTCTATTTCGAGCTGCGCGATGCGCAGGGGGCGGTGCCCTGCGCGATCTGGCTCAACGACCTCGAGAAGGCGGGGCTGCCCGAGGGGGCGCTGCGCGACGGCGCCGAACTGGTGATCTCGGGCGGGCCCGACTACTACCCGGGCGGCGGCCAGGCCTCGCCGGCCTTCAGCTTTCGCGCCACCCATGTGCGCCTGGCCGGCGAAGGCGACCTGCTGGCGCGGCTGGAGGCGCTGCGCAAGCAGTTGCGCGCCGAGGGCCTGTTCGAGCTGCAGAAGCAGCTGGCGCGGCCGCTGCTGCCGAGGACGATCGGGGTGGTGACGGCGGAGTCGGGGGCGGCCCGGCGCGACCTCCTGGCCGGGCTGCGGCGGCGCGGCTGGGGCGGGACCGTGGTCTGGGTCTTCGCCCCGGTCCAGGACCGCCACGCGGCGCCGGCGATCGCGGCGGCGATCCAGGGGCTGGCGGCGCGGCCTGAGGTCGAGGCGATTGTCGTCACCCGCGGCGGCGGCAGTCTCGCCGACCTCTGGGCCTTCTGCGACGAGACGCTCTGCCGCACGGTGGCGCTGCTGCGGGTGCCGGTGGTGAGCGCGATCGGCCATGAGCGCGACTCGACCCTGATCGACGACGTCGCCGCGGTCTGCTGCTCGACTCCGACCCATGCCGCCGAGGCGGCGGTGCCGCTTGACCTCGGCGTCGCCCGGCGCGAGCTCCAGCGCGCGGCGGGCGCGCTGCGGCGGGCGGGGGAGGGCGCGGTTGGCGCTCGTGCCCGCCACCTGGCGGCGCTGGCGCGGGGACCGGCCCGGGCGCTGAAGCGCGAGCGCCTCGGCCTCAACCAGAAGATTCGCGAGATCCGCGCCGCCTCCGAACGCGGCCTCGCCGAACGCAGCGGCTTCCAGCGGCGGATCGCGACCGTGGTCCTCGACCGCGCTCGCCGCCGCGGGGTCGAGCGCACCGAAGCGGCGCGGGCGCTGGAGCGGCGCCGCGGTGCCGCGATCGAGCGCTCCGCGGAGCGCACCCTGCAGCGTCGCCGCGAGGCGCTGCGCAAAGCCGCCGTGACCCTGCGCGCCCACGATCCCGAGCGCACCCTGGAGCGCGGCTACGCCCTGGCCGAGACTGTGGCCGGGGAGCCGGTTTCCTCAGCGGACGCCGCTGTCGCCGCCGCGGACGTAAGACTGCGGTTCGCAGACGGCCGCGTGCAAGCGAGGATCGAGGGAGAAGTTGAGCGAGAAGCCCAGTAGCTACGAGAGTGCGGTGGAGCGGCTGGAGGAGATCATCGACCGGCTCGACTCCGGCCAGGCCGGCCTGCGCGAGACCCTCGACCTCTGCCGTGAGGGCCGCGAGCTGGTCAACTACTGCGCCGCCGAGCTGGAGGCCGTGGGCGAGGGCCTGAAGGAGCTTCAGCTGGACGAGCTCGCAGCGAAACTGGATTCCTCGGCCGAGCTCTCCTGAGGACCTGAACAGAGCCCGCGTAGGGCGGGGCAGCCGCGGCAGAGATCCCAGCTGCGCTCCTCCACGGTGGCGACCGGGAACTGACCGGAGCCGATGCGGGCGATTGCTTCCTCAAGACGCTCGCGGCCGGCGGCCAGCTCGCCTTCGCCGAGGCGGAAGCGGACGGGGGCGTCGGGCTGCTCGAGAAAGACGTAGGCGACCTCGATCTCCGGCACTCGCAGCGACTCGGCGACGGCGAGGGCGTAGATCGAGCGCTGGGTCCCGTAGTGCTCGGCGCGGGTGGCGGGGTCGGCCCCGGCGAGGCGGTCGGTCTTGTAGTCGATCACCAGCGGTGGTTCGTCTTCGCGCTCGACCAGGAGGTCGATCGAGCCGCGCAGCACGGTGCCGCCGACGTCGAGCAGAAGCGGTACCTCGGCCCGCGTCCTCCCGGCCGCACCGACGGCGGCTCCGGCGCCGTCCCGGAGCTCGGCCGCGAGCGCAGAGCCGAGCCAGCCACGCACCGGCTCCAGCAGGTCTGCCGCCAGCCCCGCGTCCCCAGGGTTGAGCCCCGCCGCCGCGGCGTGGCGCCGCGCCAGCTCCTCGTCTGGCTCGGCCCACCCGTTGCCCTGGCTCCACTCCAGCAGCGCGTGCACGGCGGCCCCACGCGCGCTGCGCTCCTCCCGCGCCGAGGGTGAGCCGTCGCGCTCCGCCACCGCCTCCACTCTCGCCGCAACCGCTGGCACCCCTGCTTTTTGTCGCCCAGAGGGCGACAAAGTGCGTACGCGCTCCTGGTGAACGCTGCCGCTGAGGCCGAGCACGCGCTCGAGGTAGAAGCGGTAGGCGCATTCCCCGTAGGCGGAGATCGCGGTGTAGGAGAGGGGACGGCTGGGGACGATCGGGGGCCGGCGCTCGACCAGGGGCGGCGGGCCGGTGCCGAGCGCGCGCGCGCCGGCGCCCTCGCGGCGGATCGCGGTCAGCTCCGCCGCCCGCTCGGGCGAGGGGAGGTTGACGCGGACCGCGATCTCGCTTGCCGCGAAGCTCGCCTCGAGGCCGGGGCGGGGGAGCGGCGGCGGCACCACGACGTCGGCGTCGGCGTCGCGCTCGATCCCGAGCGCCGCGACCAGGCGCTCGACCACCGGCGTGCTCGGTTTCAGCTCCCGGCCCGGCTCCGGTTTGACGACCCCGCTGAGGATCAGGCGCTGGCGGGCACGGGTGGCGGCGACGTGGAAGAGGCGCAGGCCCTCCTCGGAGTCGCGCTCGCGCGCCTCCTCGCAGAGCTCGGCGTAGTCGTAGAGGTTGATCGCGCCGCTGCCGAGCCGGCGCAGCTGCATCCCCACCCGCGGCGGCTGCTCGCGGCCCAGCACCAGCGCCGGCGGCCGCGCCCCGGCCAGCAAGCTGCGCGAGAGGTCGGGCACGGCGACGACGTCGAACTCCAGGCCCTTGGCGTTGTGCACGGTCATGATCCGCACCCCGTCGTGGCCCTCGGCCGCGGTCGCGGCCTGGGCCTCGGCGTCGCTCTCGGCGCGGGCGGCGAGGAAGTCGAGCAGGCCGCGCAGGTCGCGCCCCTCGCGGGTCTCGAACTCGCTCGCCAGTCGCATCAGCTTGCGCACGTTGGCGAAGCGGGCCTCGCCGGCCGGGCGCATCAGCACCGCCAGGTCGTAGCCGGTCTCCGTCGTCGCCGCCTCGATCAGGCCGGCCAGGGAGAGCCGCGGGCCGCGCTCGCGCAGCTCTCCCAGCGTCGTGACGAAGCGGCGCAGCAGCTCCAGCTCCTCTTCGGGGATCTGGGTCAGTCGCTCGGGGTCCTCCAGCTCCGCCTCGCCGGCGCCGGCGGCGCGCTCCAGGGCCGGCCAGACGTGACGGCGCTTGCCGGCGGCGGCGCGCAGCAGCCAGAGCGTGTCCGGGGCGGCGCCGCAGGCGGGCGAGGCGAGGGCGCCGAACAGAGCCTGGTCGTCGAGCGGGTTGGCGACGCTCGCCAGCAGCGCGCAGACGTCGGCTACCTGCTGCTGGGACCAGTAGCCGCGGCCGCCGACCACGTAAGGGCGCAGCCCGGCCCGCTCGAGCGAGTCCTCGTAGGCGTCGAGGTGGGTGAAGGCACGCAGCAGCACCACCATCTCGCCGCGCGGGACCCCGGCGTCGGCCAGCTCGCGCAGACGGGCGGCAACGGTGCGCGCCTCGGCCAGGCAGTTGAGCGGGGTGCGGCCGTCGATCGCCGGCTGCAGCTCGATCGCCTCGTCGTCCCAGCCGTCGCGGCCGGTCAGCAGTAGCTCGACCGGGGCGCCGGGCCCGGGCGGCGGCTCCTCCGGTGCCGGTGCCCCGACTCGCAGCGGCCGGTAGGACTCGCCGAGCAGCGCCGCCCCGAACAGGTTGACGGCGGCGACCAGCTCCGGCCGCGAGCGGAAGTTGCCGCTCAGCTCCATCAGCTCGGCGTCGGGCCGGCGCTCGATCTCCGCGCGGCGGCGGCGGAAGACGTCGAGGTCGGCGTGGCGGAAGCCGTAGATCGACTGGAACTCGTCGCCGACCACGACCAGCTCGCTGCGCGGCCCGCGCAGCGCCTCGATCAGGCGCAGCTGCAGCCGGTTGGTGTCCTGGAACTCGTCGACGAGCAGGTGGCTGAAGCGGCTGCGGTAGGCCTCGCCGACCTCGGCCCGCTCGAGCAGGCGCGCGGCGAGGATCTGCAGATCCTCGAAGTCGATCCCGGCGCGGCGTTCCTTGGCCGCCTCGAACTGGGCCGAGAAGAGGCGCAGCAGCTCGGCCAGGTGCCGGTAGGCGAGCCCACCCTCGCCGGCCTCGGCGAGGCGGGAGACGGCGGCGTCGAGCGCCTCCCGGTAGGGCGCGATCGCCTGCGCCCTGCTGTCGGTGCGAAAGGCGCGCAGCTCGTCGAGGCCCGGCGGCGGGCCGGGCTCGCTGAGCCGCGCCAGCGCGCGCTCGACCAGCGCGCGTTTGGGATCGCTCTCCTTCATCTCCTCCAGCGCCTGTCCGGCCGCTTCGATCGCCCGCGCGATCGCCTCGACCGGGTCCGGCCGCGGCGGCTCCGGCAGTTCCGGCTCCGCCTCGCCACGGCTGCGCAGCTCGGCGTGGACGCCGGCGACGATCCCGCGTAGGCCGTCGACCTCGAACGCCGCCACCAGCTCCTCGCGTGACTCCTCGCCCTCGGCGAGAAACTCCCGCAGCGCCTCGTCGAAGGCCTCGCGGGCGGCGCGGGTCGTCTCCGGGGTGTCGAGGACGCGGAAGCCGGGGTCGATCCCGGCGGCGACCGGGTGGCCGGCGAGCAGGCGGTTGCAGAAGCCGTGGATCGTCGTCACCCAAGCGCTGCCGATCGTCGCCAGCAGCGCCCGCGCCCGCTCCGAGCCGCCCTCGGCCCGGCGCGTCAGCTCGGCCCGGATCCGCTGGCGCAGCTCCGCCGCCGCCTTGTCGGTGAAGGTGAAGGCGAGGATCGCGTCGGGGGAGACGCGCCGCTCGCAGACGAGGCGGCAGTAGCGGTCGACCATGACCCCGGTCTTGCCGCTGCCGGCCCCGGCCTCGAGCAGCACGTCCTGGCCGCTGACCGCGATCGCCGCCGCCTGCTCGGGGGTGGGGGTGCGCGCGCTCACCGCTCCTCCACTTCGTTGTCCTCCTCGTACTGGGGAGCGCGGTCGCGCCGGCAGATCGGGGCGAAGTCGCAGAAGGGAGGGCAGACGTCGTGGTTGCGCAGGCCGCGGCGCGGGCCGGGGTCGCGGCGGACGTCGCCGCTGCGCATGCGGGCAACGATCTCGCCGCCGCGCCGTCGCGACTCGGCCAGCAGCTCCTCGAAGCCCTCCGCGTCGACCACGTCGTTGCCGTAGAGCGCGTAGGCGGCGAGGTCATCGGCCGCCTCCTCGAGCACGGCCCCGCGCGGGCGCCGGATCGAGCTGCCGCGCAGCGGGTGGTAGAGGCCGCCGACCGGGGTCGCGCCCCAGTGCGCGGCGACCGCCAGCAGGTAGAGCGGCAGCTGCAGCTTCGCCTGCTCCTCGAACTTCTCCCGCGCCGTGACCGCGCTGGAGAGCTTGTAGTCGAGGACGACCGCGCGGCCGTCAGGGGCGCGGTCGACCCGGTCGATGGCGCCGTGCAGGCCCCACCCGTCGAGCTCCAGCGCCGGTCGCTCGCTGTCCTCCTCGTGGGCGCCGAAGCCGGCCTCCAGCAGCCAGGGCTCGAAGCCGCCGGTCTCGCGCTCGGACTCCTCGGCAAGGAAACGTTCGAGCAGCCGCCCGACCCGGCGCGCCATCGCCCGCTCGGCCGGGTGGTCGCCCAGTTCGCGCTCGGCGACCACTGCGGCGACGAGCTCGCGCCCGCGCTCGGTCCAGGCCGCGAGCGAGCCGGGCCGGGGCAGCGCCTCGCCACCCGGGCGCTCCTTGTAAAGACGATCGAGGGCGGCGTGCATCAGGCCGCCCTGGACCAGCGGGTCGGGCGGGGGGTCGAGCGGCTGCGGGTTGAGCTCGTGGGCGGCGAACCAGCGGTAGGAGCAGACGTCGAACAGCTCCAGGGTGGTGCCGCCGTAGGCGGGGACAGCGGCGAGGGACTCGACCACGGCCGGGTTGCGCAGCGGTCCCGGCGCGCGCGAGGCGGCCTCGGCCCGGTGCGCGGCTTCGATCCGGGCGCCGATGCGGTCGCGGAGGGCGCCCTCGACGCCGACTTCTGCCAGCAGCGCTCCGGCGTCGGCGTCGGCGCCGTGGGCGGCGACCGCTCGGGCGAGGGCGTCCTCGGACCCCGCCTCGGCCGGCGGGTCGACGACCCGGGCGAGGTCGCGGACCCGCGTCAGCGCCGCCTCGACCGGGTCGGGGGAGGTGCCGTCGGGGGCGGGGGAGAGCAGGGCGCGGACGTCGTCGAGCAGGGGAGAGCGCGCCTCTGCGCCACCGTTCTCATCGCTGTCGCGGTAGGAGAGGAAGAGCCGCTCACGGGGCAGGGCGAGGCAGACCGCGAACAGGTAGCGCTCCTCGGCCTCGCTGTCGCGGCGCGGCTCCAGTCCCAGCGCCTGGCGCTGGGACTCGGCCAGGAAGGGGTCGCCGCCGCGGTCGCGGCGCGGGAACTCACCGTCCTGCAGGGAGCCGACGAGGACGTGGTCGAAGCGGCCGGCGCGCAGCCGGTAGGGGCTGGCGATTCGTACCCGGCCCTCGACCGGTCCGCTCCAGACCCGGAACTCGAGCTCGGCGATCGTCGCCGCCAGCTCCTCCGGCCGCGGCGCCAGCGGCCCCAGCTCGGCCAGCTCGGCGAGGGCGTCGGCGATCGCCCCGGCGGCGCGCAGCTCGAGGCCGTCGATCCCGGGCGCCGGCATCGGGCCGTCGCCGGCGCCCCGCAGCGGCCGCGCCGCCATCGTCGCCGCCAGCCGCCCGACTGCGGCCGCCAGCGCCGCCGGCGAGCGTTCGGCCGCCTCGCGCAGGCGCAGGAGGTCGCGCGGCGGCTCGCCGTCCTCTCCCTGCCAGAGCGCCAGCGCCGTCGCCGCGTCCTCGACCCGGCCGCGCCGCAGCGCTCGCTCCAGCCAGTCGACCCGGCCGGGGGAGAAGCCCGAGGGTCCGCGCAGGTAGCGCAGCAGGTCGCTTGCCCGGCCGCCCCCGAACTCCGCCTCCAGCAGCGCGATCAGGGCGCCGCCGACGGCCGTGCCGGCGACCCGCAGCTCGGCCTCGAGCGCGGTCGCGATCCCGTTCGCCTCCAGCGCCGCCGCGACCCCCGGGCCGCGCCGGGCCGGGTCGCGCAGGGCGATCGCGATCTCGTCCGGGTCGGCGTTCGCGGCGAGCAGCTTCGAGACCTCGGCCGCGATCGCCTCCGCCTCTCCGCGCGTCCCGGCCGAGCGCAGCAGGGTGAGGCTCGCGTCCGGCTCCTGCGGCCGCGGCCGCGCCGCCCCGAACTCGCGCGCGAGGTGGAAGAGCAGCGGGCTCTCGGTGTTGCCGGGGTCGGCCTCGGTCGTCGTCTCCTCATCGACCCCGATCTGCTCGCGCAGCTCGCCCAGCAGCCGTGCGCGCGCCGCCAGCGCCGCGTTCCCCTCCTCGTAGGGGAGGGCGACGGTCACCTCGGTCCGCGCCGCCAGCACCGCGACCAGCTCCAGCTGGTTCGGGGTGAGGTCGTCGAGGCCGTAGAGGAAGAGCGGGCGCTCCGCCCAGAAGGAGTCGTCGCCGCGCAATGCCGA
>DASUNU010000042.1:0-18327 GCA_036276995.1 Solirubrobacterales bacterium | reverse complement strand
GCCGGGGAGCGTGCAGCTTTCCGATCCCTGCCCGGATGCAAGCGGTGGCTACGGCAACTACTTCGGAGATCACTTCGCGGTTGCGCCAGACGGGCGCTGGTCGGCCGCCGGCGGGGAGCGGTGGATAGGCGCCGTCGAATTCGATCGCTCCCAGGGGTTGCGCAGCTTTGGGGTCAGTGGGGGGAATCGCTGCGAGATGAGTCAGCAGGGGCCGCTCCCAAGGGCCTACACCGCGGACGGCGCTCTCTACGTTCTCGATACCGAAGCGGCGCGGGTCGCGATGTTCGGCAGGCATTACGAAGCTCGTGGCTGCGGCTTCAACCCGACGGTTGATCTTTCCGCCGACAACCTCACTCCCGCGGTCGGGGAAGATGTGACGTTCACGGCGACTCCCGCGTCGCCGGAAGCGCTGCTCCCCGCATGGTACGAATGGGATCTAGACGGAGATCCGAACACCGGGCAGGAAGGCTTCGAGGCCGGGGCAGACGAAGGGCAGCAAGTCGCCGTGTTTGCGACCGCCGGCACCTATGACATCAGGGTGAGGGCCAATGACACGGATGGATCCGGGAGCGAGGAGCCGGCGACCGTCACTCTCACCGTCAAAGCCGTCGCGCCAGAGGCAAAGCTCGATGCCCCCACCAGGGGCTTTGCCGGCGAAGCGGTTCGGCTCGATGCCTCGCGCACGGTCGAAGGCACCGACGCGATCGCCAAATATGAGTTCGACACCGGCACGGGGACGTTCGACACCGACAACGGCATCCAGCCGGTCCTGAAAAAGACCTTCGGCGCGCCTGGCATCTATGCCGTTCGGGTCCGGGTCACCGATACCGGCTCGCCGCCGCAGTCGTCGATCGCCTCCGCGACGATCACGGTCGAGCAGGTCCCCCTGGTCGACCCGCCTGCGAGCGGCGGATCCGGGGGCGGGGGCGGTGGCGCCGCGCCGTCCGGTGGCGATGGTGCTCCGTCGCTCCCTGTTCGGCCCACCGTCAAACCGCTCAAGTGCCGCAAGGGCTTCGTCAAGAAGCGGGTCAAGGGCAAGCCGAAGTGCGTTCGCAAGGCGACGAAGAAGAGGCGCTAGGAGCTCAGTCGCCGATCAGCTCGACGCGATACCCGTCCGGGTCGCGGACGAAGCAGATGCGGTGGCCCTCGGTGCGGCCGCCGGGGCGGTAGGGCGGCTTTTCCGGCTCGACGCCTTCACTGGCGAGGCGCTCGAGGGTGGCGTCGAGGTCGTCGACGCCGAGCGCGATGTGGTTGTAGCCGGTGCCGTGCTCGTAGTCGGTGACGCCGTGGTTGTAGGTCAGCTCGAGGCGCGGCTGGTCTTCCCCGGGCATCCCCATGAAGACGTTGATCGCCTCGTCGCCGATCGGCATCCGCCGCACCTCTTCGAAGCCGAGCTTCGAGTAGAAGGCGACCGAGCGCTCGATCTCGCCGATCCGGTAGCAGGTGTGGAGGAAGGCGCTGGCCACTGCGGCAAGGCTACAAGGGCGTGGCATTCGGCTCTGGCAAGCGCTTGAACTCGGCCGGGCCTGCCGTTACCTTGGAGCTTCTTCACAACTTTGAAAGGAATTCTTTTGAAAAAGCGTCTCGTCCTGGCGGCCACTGCGGCCGTCGCTTTGCTCGTAGTCACCGCGCCCGGTCTGGCCAGTGCGGAGGTCGCCCCGACCGGCGTCACCCAGACGATCAGCATGGAGCTGGTCAAAGGCCAGCTCAAGTTCGTCGGCCCCAGCTCGATTCACCAGGGGGACGAACTGGAAGTCATCAACGACACCGACCCGAAAAAGGTCGGGCCGCACACCTTCTCGCTGATCACCGAAGGCGTCGTGCCGAAGACCAAGGGCCTGCGGAAGAGCTGCTTCACGCCGAAACACATCTGTATGTCGATCGCCAAATGGCATGGCTTCAACCCGAAAACGGAGAAGATCACGATCAACCCGGTCGAGGTCGGTGAAGCGGGCTGGAGCACGCCCGGCGACAACAGCAAGAAGGGCGACTCCTGGTTCACCGGGGAAAAGAAAGCCGGCACCTCGCTGACCCAGCGCGTCACCGCTGAGCCGGGCACCATCTACTTCCTCTGCGCGATCCACCCGGCGATGTACGGCAAGACCACGGTCCTGGCGGCCGGCAGCTAACTCCCACGTCTCGGCCGCCTGCATCCACGCCGCGCCTGGGGCGCCGAGCCTTCCTCGGCGCCCTCGGCGCCGGCGGTCTCGCCTATCTCCTCCCCGGCCGGGGCGGGGGAGGCCTGCCGCTGCCGCTTGGCGGCGAGGTCGCCGAGGCGGTCGCCGCGGAGCCGTTCCGGGCGCGGCTGCCGATCCCGCGCGAGCTGACCGGGGCCGAGATCGAGATCCCGATCCGCCCGGCCGAGGCGCAGATCTTCCCCGGCCGCAAGACGAAGCTCTGGACTTACGGCGGCAGCTTCCCGGGCCCGACCGTGCGCCGCCCGGCTGGCGCCCGCACCCGCGTCACCTTCCACCATGAGCTGCCAGACGCCGGCGAGCTCTCGGTCCACCTGCACGGCGGCCACAACCGCTCCCGCTTCGACGGGCAGCCCGGCGGTCTGACCAGGCGCCAGCCGATCTCCGCCTTCTGCCGCATTCCCAGCGGGCTCTCCGCTCGCGAGTCCGGCAACGACCTGCTGCTGTCGCCCGGTGGCAGCAAAACCTACGTCTACGACCTGCGCGAGGACGGGCGTCCGGAACGAGCCGCGTTCCAGTGGTACCACGACCACCGCCTCGACCGCACCGCCCCGCACACCTGGCGCGGCCTGGCCGGGATGTGGATCGTCGAGGACGAGCTCGAGGCGGGGCTGCCGCTGCCGCGCGGCGAGCGCGACATCCCGCTGCTGATCGCCGACCGCGAATTCGACCGGCACAACCAGCTCACCGACCCGTTCAAGCTCGACCTGCGGCCGCCCCTGGACGGGATCGCGGCCCGCCGCATCCTCGTCAACGGCGCCTTCATGCCGCACCACCCGGTCAGCGCCCGCCGCTACCGGCTGCGCATCCTCAACGTGTCCCAGTATCGCTCCTACAACGTCCACCTCTCGAACGGGGCGCCGCTGGTCCAGATCGGCAGCGACAGCGGCCTGATGCCGCGCCCCGTCCGCCGCGAGGAAGTCCTGCTCGGGCCGGGCGAGCGGGCCGAGGTCATCGCCGACTTCGCCTCCGCGGCCGGCGAGACGGTGGAGCTGCGCAGCCGCACCCACCGCGGCCCCAACCCGCAGGGCGCCCGCGCCTACGTCGGCGCCCTGATGCAGTTCCGGGTCGGGAGCGAGCGCCTGCCCGACCGCACCCGGGTCCCGCGCCGCCTGCGACCACTGCCCGCCTGGGCGGAGCGGGCGAAGCGGCGCGGCCCCCGCGAGCCCGACCACCGCTGGGTGGTGACCGTCGGCGGTCTCTTCAAGACCACCTGGCTGCTCAACGGCAGGACCTTCAACCCGGCCCGCGCTGACGCCTTCCCCGAGCTCGGCACGACCGCGGTCTGGGAGATCTTCAACCGCACCTCGGTCGCCCATGTGATGCACCTGCACCACAGCGACTGGTACCTGCTCAGCCGCGACGGAAGGCCACCGCCGCCTTGGGAAGACTGCCTCAAGGAGACCTTCTTCGTGCTCCCCGGGGAACGGATCCTGATCGCCGGCCGCTTCACCGACCACACCGGCAAGTTCGCGATCCACTGCCACATGTTCGACCACGAGGACCACGGGCTGATGGGCCAGTTCGAGGTCGTGCGAGGCAAAAAGGACCGTCCCTAAAGAGACGCCGCGGCCTGCCGATGGTTAGGGGTGTCCCTACTCAAAAAGCAGGAGGAGCTGAGGGCGCCCGGCAAGTCGGAGGCGCGCGCCACCGGGGCGCTGCTGCTGGTCGGCGCCGGACTCGTCGCGATCTCGCTGCTGCTGCCGCACCCGAGCGGCGGCGATACTGCGGCGCTGGTCGCGATCGCCGCCGGGATGGCGCTGGCGGGCCTGTCGCTCTGGTTCCTCTCGGCCCGGGTGCCGCTGCTCCTCACCCATCTCGCGCTCGGCGGGGCCGCGGTGCTGTCTGGCCTGCTCACCTACGAGAGCGGCGTCGCCGCCGGCCAGTACGGCTCGATCTACGTCTGGGTCATCCTCGTCGCCGCCTACTTCTTCCCGCGCCGGGTCGCCGTCGCCTACCTCGCCTGGGTGCTCGCCGCCTACGCGGTCACCCTGACCGCCGTGGCCAGCACCGCCGGCTACTCGCCGCTGACCCGCTGGGTCTTCACCGCCGTCTCGCTGACCGTGGTGCTGACCCTGACCAGCGCGATCGTCGCCCGCCGCGCCGCCGCCGACCGCCGCGCCCGCCGCTTCTTCGATCTCTCCCACGACATGCTCTGCACCTCCAACCTCGACGGATATTTCATCGAGGTCAACTCGGCCTGGAGCCGGCTCGGCTACAGCCCCGAGGAGATGCGGGCGATTCCCTTCATCGACCTCGTCCACCCGGACGACCGCCCTCGCACCGAAGCCCAGGCCGCGAGCATCTTCGAAGGCGTCGAGGCGGTCGGCTTCGAGAACCGCTACCAGGCCAAAGACGGCAGCTGGCACTGGTTGCGCTGGAGCTCGATCCTGGCCCCGGACGAGTCGCTGCTCTACGGCCGCGCGACCGACGTCACCGAGCTCAAACGGGTCGAGTCCGAACGCGAGAACCTGCTGGTCGAGGTCGAGGCGCTGGCCCACCGCGATGCCCTCACCGGGCTGCCCAACCGGCGCACCTACGACGAGCAGATGCCGCGGGAGATGGCGCGGGCGCGCCGCACCGAGGCCGACCTCTGCCTGGCGATCCTCGACCTCGACCACTTCAAGGCCTACAACGACACACACGGTCACCTCGCCGGCGACGAGATGCTGCGCAGTTGCGCTGCCGCCTGGGACTCGGAGCTGCGCGGCGCCGACACGATCGTCCGCTTCGGCGGCGAGGAGTTCCTCGTCGTCCTCCCCGACACCCGCGCCGACCACGCGATCGAGATCCTCGAACGGCTGCGGGCGGCGACCCCAGGCGGCCAGACCTGCTCGGCCGGGCTCGCCTGCTGGGATGGGGTCGAGGGCAGCGAGGACCTGGTCGGCCGCGCCGACAGCGCCCTCTACCGGGCCAAGGCGTCCGGGCGCAACCGGCTGGTCCAGGCTCCGTCGGTCGAGTCATGATTGCCGCATGGGGCGCCCAGAGCACGAACGCACGGTTCGCTTCCGCACGGCCCGGCGCGACCCGCGGCTGACCGTCGTCGAGGGCTTCCACGCGCTCAAGCACGCGCTGCGCTTCGGGGCCGAGCTGGTCGAGGCCTACGCGGTCAGCCCGGAGGCGCTGGAGGCACTGGCCGGCGACCTCGCTCCCGACCTGGCCGCGGAGATCGCCGGGCAAGTCGAGCCGATCGCGCCCGAGGGCCTGGCCGAGCTGGCGCCCCTGGTGCCGCGCACCGGGGTCGTCGCGATCGCCCGCCGGCCGCGGTTCGACCTCGCCGCCGTGCTCGCCGACCCGCGCCCGGCCCCGGTCGTCCTGCTTGAGCAGCCGAAGAACATGGGCAACATCGGCGCCTGCATCCGCGTCGCCGCGGCCGCCGACGCGGCCGCGGTCCTGACCACCGGCGAGAACGACCCCTGGTACCCGGACGCGGTGCGCGGCTCCGCCGGCCTGCACTTCGCGCTCCCGGTGGCGGGGATCGAGACCCTGCCCGCCGGCGACCGGCCGCTGCTGGCGATCGACCCCGAGGGCGAGGACCTGCACCCCGACCGCCTGCCCGACCGCGCCATCCTCGCCTTCGGCACCGAGCGCCACGGGATCAGCGCCGAGCTGCTCGACCGGGCCGACGCCCGGGTCGCGATCCCGATGCGCGAGGGGGTCTCCAGCCTCAACCTCGCGACCTCGGTCGCGGTGACGCTGTTCTGCGCCCGCCTCGCGGCGGTGTGATCGGACTGGCGCCAGGCAGGGACCGCGGATAGCGTGGTGAACATCACAAGCGGCAACCCGCCGTGAAATGACTGAAAGGAATCGCCTTGTCCCTGCCCTTCGCCGACATCAGCCTTGGAGAACTTCTCCTCGTCACCTTCGAGATCTTCTTCTTCGTGATCTGGATCTGGATCCTGATCACGATCATCTCTGACCTCTTCCGCGACCACGAGCTCTCGGGCTGGGCGAAGGCCGCCTGGGTCCTGTTCCTCGTCTTCATCCCGTTCCTGACCGCGCTGATCTACCTGATCGCCCGCGGCAGCGGCATGCGCGACCGCACGATCAAAGCCCAGGCGGATGCGAAAAAGCATTTCGACGAATACGTCCAGCAGCAGGCCCACAGCACCCCCGCGGACGAACTGCACAAGCTCAACGAGCTGAAAGAAAAGGGCGCCCTCAGCGCCGAGGAGTTCGACAAGGCGAAGGCGAAACTGCTCGCCTAGTCGTTCGGCGACAGCCCCCGAGCGCCCTGGGGGAAGGGCGCTCGGGGTGGCTGTCCCAACTCCTGCAATTTGCGGGTTTTGCAAGCGAAGTTGCAGGTTATGAGCAACCATCCAGCGCCTTAAGGCCGCTTCGCTAGCCTGCGCGACCGTTGCCGATCCACCCTCTGGGACTCGGCGCGGACTCGATGCGGGCTTCTCTCAACGACACCCACGCCGGCACGGCCAAGCGCCGCGCCCTGCTCTTCGCGGGCCTGTTACTGGCGGCCGTCTGCGCGCTGGCGCTGGCCGTCTCGAGCGCGCCGGCGGTGACGCCGCAGGAAAAACTGGAGCGGACCCAGGGCAAGCTCGACGCCGTCCGCGCGGACCAGAGCGCCCTGGCGGAAACGATCGCCGAGCAGAACGCGGCGATCGACTCGATGATCGGCGAAGTCTCACAGCTGCGCCGCGAGCAGCAGGCGCTGGAGTCCGAACTGGTCGCCAAGCAGGCCGAGCTGGAGCGGGCGACAGCGGCGCTGGAGAAGGAAAGGGCGCACCTGGCGGAGGTCCGCGAGCGGCTCGAGCGGGCACTCGGGATCCTGCGCGAGCGCCTGGTCGCGATCTACGAAGCGGGTTCCCCCGACCTGATCAACGCCGTCCTCGACTCCGAGGACTGGGCGGAGATGGAGGCCCAGACCGAATACCTGAACCGGATCCAGAGCTACGACGACGGCGTCGTCGAGCGGGTCCAGGGCCTGCGCGACGAAGTCAAGGGCGCGGTGGCGAAGCTGGCCGAGAACCGCGACGAGATCGAAGCGGCGCGCGACGAAATCGCCGCCAAGGAGCGCGAAGCCGCCGCCGCCCGGGCTGACGCCGAGGCCCGCTTCGGCGAGCTCAAGGCGGCTCAGGCCGAGCGCCGCGCGGCACTGGAAGCGCTCGAAAGCCGCGAAGAGTCGCTGAGCAGCAACCTCTCGGCGATCTCCAACCAGATCGCCTCCGAAGGCGGCTCGGCCCCGATCAGCGAAGCCCCGGCGCCGCTGACCCCGGGCGAGACCGCCGGCTTCATCAGCGAAAGCGAAGCGAGCGCCCCGGCCTCAGCCCCGCCGGAGGTCAAGGCCGCGATCGCCGCCGCCAACGCGATCGCCCACACGCCCTACATCTGGGGCGGCGGCCACGGCTCCTTCGAAGACTCCGGCTACGACTGCTCCGGTGCGGTCAGCTACGCGCTGCACGGTGGCGGCCTGCTCGACAGCCCGCTCGACTCGACCGGCCTCACGACCTGGGGCGAACCGGGGGCGGGCAAGTGGATCACCGTCTACGGGAACGCCGGCCACGCCTGGATGATCATCGCCGGCCTCGCCTTCGACACCTCCGGCGGCGCCGGCCCGCGCTGGCACCCCTCGCCGGTCAATAGTCCGGAAGGGTTCATCGCCCGCCACCCCGCTGGTCTCTAGTCGCCGTTTCCATCCGGCGCGCCCTGGGGTAGGTTTCGCTCCATGGGTCTTGAGCAAGAACTGGAGGAGCTGCTCGAGGTGGAGAAGTTCGATCCGCCGGCGGAGTTTCGCGAGCGGGCGGTGTGGAGCGACCCGGCGATCTACGAGCAGGCCGCGGCCGACCCCGAGGCGTGGTGGCTGCGCGAGGCGACCGAGCTGCTCGACTGGGACACCCCTCCCACCCAGGGCCTGAATAACTCCAACCCGCCCTTCTACAAGTGGTTCGAGGACGGGCGCCTGAACGCCTCCTACAACTGCCTCGACCGCCACGTCGAGGCCGGCAACGGCGAGCGCGTCGCCTACCACTGGCGCGGTGAGGAGGGGGAGGAGCGCGACGTCACCTACGCCGACCTGCACCGCGACGTCCAGCGCTTCGCCAACGCGCTGAAGGACCTCAACGTCGGCAAGGGCGACGTGGTCGGGATCTATCTGCCGATGATCCCCGAGGTCGCCGTCGCGATGCTGGCCTGCGCCCGCATCGGCGCGATCCACAACGTCGTCTTCGGTGGCTTCTCGGCCGAGTCGGTACGGGAGCGGATGGAGTTCTCAGAAGCGAAAGCGCTGATCACGGTCGACGGTGCCCGCCGCAAGGGCAAGACCGCGCCGATCAAGCCGGCGGTCGACGAGCAGCTGGGTGATCTCGGCACGCTGGAAACGATCGTCGTCGTCCGCCACGCCGGGATCGACTGCCCGATGGAGCCCGAGCGCGACTTCTTCTACGACGAGGTCCTCGCCGCGGCCGACCCCGAGTGCCCGGCGGAGCCGATGGAAGCCGAGCATCCGCTCTTCATCCTCTACACCTCGGGCTCGACCGCGAAGCCGAAGGGGATCCTGCACACCACCGGCGGCTACCTGGCCGGGGTCACCGCGACCCACCGCTACGTCTTCGACCTCAAGCCGGAGCAGGACGTGTACTGGTGCGCGGCTGACGTCGGCTGGGTCACCGGCCACTCCTACATCGTCTACGGCCCGCTCGCCAACGGCGCCACCAGCGTGATGTGGGAGGGGGCGCCGGACTACCCGCACAAGGGCATCTGGTGGGAGCTGGTCGAGCGCTACCGGGCGACGATCCTCTACGCGGCGCCGACCGCGATCCGCACCTTCATCAAGTGGGGCGCCGAGATCCCCGCCAAGTTCGACCTCTCTTCGCTGCGGCTGCTGGGCTCGGTCGGGGAGCCGATCAACCCCAAGGCCTGGCTTTGGTACCGCAAGGTGATCGGCGGCGACCGCTGCCCGATCGTCGATACCTGGTGGCAGACCGAGACCGGCGCGATCATGATCACGCCGCTGCCGGGGATCGTCGCGACCAAGCCGGGCTCGGCGACGCTGCCGTTCCCCGGGGTCGAGGCGCAGGTGGTCGACGAGAAGGCGGGCGAGCCGGTGGGGGAGGGGCAGGGCCTGCTGGTCCTCGAGCGCCCCTGGCCATCGATGCTGCGCGGCCTCTACAAGGAGGACGACCGCTTCGTCGAGACCTACTTCTCCAAGTTCGGCAAGGAGCGCTACCTGGTCGGCGACGCCGCCCGCCGCGACGCCGACGGCTACTTCTGGGTGATCGGGCGGATCGACGACGTCGTCAACGTCTCCGGCCACCGGCTCTCGACCGCCGAGGTCGAGTCGGCGATCGTCGCCCACGAGAAGGTCGCCGAGGCGGCGGTGATCGGCCAGTCCGACGAGGACACCGGCCAGGCGATCTGCGCCTTCGTCACCCTGACCGGCGAGCTCGAGGGCAGCGAGGAGCTGGTCGAGGAGATCCGCGCCACCGTGGCCGAGCGGATCGGCAAATTCGCCCGCCCGAAACGGATCATCTGGGCCGACGACCTGCCCAAGACCCGCTCCGGCAAGATCATGCGCCGCCTCCTCCGCGACATCGCCGAAGGCCGCGCCCTGGGCGACGTCACCACCCTGCGCGACCCCGACGTGATGGCCGAACTCGAGTCGAAGATCGCCGAGGAGCAGGCCAGCGAGGACTAGGTCCGGCGTTCGCTGGCGATCTGCTCGACCGCCAGGGTGAGGCTCTGGAGCTGTTCCTGGACGCCCTTGAGCTCGCGCAGCGCGATCTCCTCGGCTGAGACTTCCTCCGCCTGCAGCTCTTCCTCGATCTCGGCGATTTCGGGGGCGAGGAAGCGCTGGGCGAAGGCGCCGGTGAGCAGGGCGACGAAGCTGATCCCGATTAGCAGTACGCCGACGGTGACGATCTCGCCGCCCGTCGTGGTCGGATAGATATTGGAGCCGAGGGTGGTCATCGTCGTCGCCGACCAGTAGATCCCGTCCCAGACCGTGAGGTCCTGGTGGCCGCGCTCGAAGCCGACGAAGAGGGCGCCGCCGCCGACCACGGTGAGGATCGAGAGCAGTAGCGCGTAGCGCAGCCCCTCGAGCGAGAAGACCTCGCGCGAGAGCTGGGCCAGGCGCAGCAGGCGGAGCAGCCGCAGCAGGCGCAGGGCGCGCAGGCTCTGCAGGCCGGCGGGCAGAATCGGCGGGGTGAGAACGACGATGACGATGTCGAGCGGGTGGCGCCGGATCCACTTCCAGCGGTCCGGGACGACGGCCAGCATCACCACCAGCTCGACCAGGAAGGCGATCCAGGTGACCCAGTTGAGGGCGACCGCGACGTCGCGCAGGGTGCCGTGGGTCTGGGCCTCGGTCAGCGCCACCGTCGGCAGGGTCAATGCCGCCGCGATCAGCATCGGCGTGTTCAGCTTTTCCGCAACGCGGGTGCTGCGCGCGTCCATCCCCGGCGGGTAGCGGACCGGCGTCGTCTCGGTGGCGGAGCTCACCCGGACAGATTCGACGCAGGCAAGCCGACCCCCTTCGCGTACCATCCCAAGGGCACGCAACTAACTCAGGAGACTTTTACCCAATGACTGTCAGCACCGCCACGCAGGACTACAAGGTTGCCGACATCGGCCTCGCCGAGTTCGGACGCAAGGAGATCTCCCTCGCTGAGGTGGAGATGCCCGGCCTGATGCAGACCCGCGAGGAGTACGCCGAGAAACAGCCGCTGAAAGGCGCGCGGATCACCGGCTCGCTGCACATGACGGTCCAGACCGCGGTCCTGATCGAGACCCTGGTCGCGCTCGGTGCCGAGGTGCGCTGGGCCAGCTGCAACATCTTCTCGACCCAGGATCATGCCGCCGCCGCGATCGCCGCGGCCGGGATCCCGGTCTACGCCTGGAAAGGCGAGACCCTGGAGGAGTACTGGTGGTGCACCGAGCAGGCCCTGGTCTGGCCCGACGGCGAGGGCCCGAACATGATCCTCGACGACGGCGGCGACGCCACCCTGCTCGTCCACAAGGGGACCGAGTTCGAGAAGGCCGGGGCCGTGCCGGATCCCGCGACCGCCGACTCGCACGAGTTCAAGATCATCCTCGAGACCCTGCAGCGCTCGCTCGGGGAGGACCCGCAGCGCTGGACCAAGATCGGCGAGGGCATCCGCGGCGTCACCGAGGAGACGACGACCGGCGTGCACCGGCTCTACCAGCTGGCCGAGGCCGGGGAACTGCTGTTCCCGGCGATCAACGTCAACGACTCGGTGACCAAGTCGAAGTTCGACAACCTCTACGGCTGCCGTCACTCGCTGGTCGACGGGATCAACCGCGGCACCGACGTGATGATCGGCGGCAAGGTCGCGGTGATCTGCGGCTACGGCGACGTCGGCAAGGGCTGCGCCTCCTCGCTGCGCGGCCAGGGCGCGCGGGTGATCGTCACCGAGATCGACCCGATCTGCGCCCTGCAGGCGGCGATGGAGGGCTACGAGGTGCGGACGCTCGACGAAGTGGTCGAGACGGCCGACATCTTCGTCACCGCCACCGGCAACAAGGACATCATCACCGCCGATCACATGGGCCGGATGAAGCACAACGCGATCGTCGGCAACATCGGCCATTTCGACAACGAGATCGAGATGGCGGCGCTGGAAGAGTCCGAGGCCGAGCGGACCGAGATCAAGCCGCAGGTCGACGAGTGGCGCTTCCCCGACGGCCACTCGATCATCGTCCTCTCCGAAGGCCGGCTGCTCAACCTCGGCAACGCGACCGGGCACCCGAGCTTCGTGATGTCGAACTCGTTCACCAACCAGGTGATCGCCCAGATCGAGCTCTTCGGCCGCCCCGCGGAGCTCAACGCGAAGACGGTCGAGGTCCTGCCCAAGCACCTCGACGAGAAAGTCGCCCGCCTCCACCTCGACGCGCTCGGGGTGAAGCTGACCGAGCTCAGCGAGGACCAGGCCGCCTACCTCGGCATCCCGGTCGACGGCCCCTACAAGCCGAACCACTACCGCTACTGATCAGGAGGAGACATGTGTAGGAACATCCGCACCCTGCACAACTTCGAGCCGGCGGCGACCGAGGAGGAGATCCAAGCCTCGGCGCTGCAGTACGTGCGCAAGCTCAGCGGCTCGACCAAACCCTCGCAGGCCAACCAGGAGGCCTTCGACGACGCGGTCGAGGAAATCGCCGAGGTGACGGCGAAGCTGCTCGACCGCCTCGTCACCAACGCCCCGCCGAAGGACCGCGAGACCGAGGCGGCCAAGGCCAAGGCCCGCTCCGAAAAACGCTTCGCCACCGCGGCTTAGCCGCGGGTCTCCGAAAACGAAACGACCCGCCGGAGCGGGTCGAATCTGGTGAAGCGGGGAACCACCCCGCGCGCAGCTGATACCCGCCCCTAGGCTAACACGGCGGCCTACGCCAGATTCGATCCGCTCAGCGAATTCGACTGCGGAGGGCGCCGGACTCGAACCGGATCCAGTGGTTGCTGGACGCAGTAGGTATCCGCGCGCGAGTTGGCGCGAAGAAATGACTTTGTGCGCGTTTTGAACCCCCGAAACTAGTTTGCTAAACTAATTATCACCGCTAATCAATGACGCCGAACGCCAAGGACACCTCACTCACCGACGCCGCCGCGCAGTTGCGGATGGGGATCGTGCGGACGGCGCGGCGGTTGCGGCAGGAGGCGGCGAGCGAGGCGACGGGGCTGACTCCGACCTCGACCTCGGCCCTGGCGACGATCGACGTGCACGGACCACTCACGCCGAGTGAGCTGGCGAAGCTGGAGCGGGTGCAGCGGCCGACCGTGACCCGCACGCTCGGCTGCCTGGAACGGGAGGGTCTGGTCGAGCGCACCCCTGACCCGGCCGATGGCCGCAGCTCGCTGGTCAGCGTCAACGCCGCTGGGCGCGAGCGCCTGCGCCGCCTGCGCGGGCGCAAGAACGCCTACCTGGCGAAGCGGATGCGGGACATGGACGCGGAGGACGTGGCCACGCTGGAGCGGGCGGCCGAGATCCTCGAGGGCATGCTGGAGAGTGAAGACGCGCCGGCCCGGCGCGGCGGCGCGTGAGCAGGGCCCTGCGCAAGTCCTTCAACTCGCTCGAGGTCCCCAACTACCGGCGCTATTTCGCTGGCCAGCTCGTCTCCCTCTCCGGTACCTGGATGCAGACGGTGGCGGCGATCTGGGTCGTCCTCACCCTCACCGACAGCGGCGTCGCCGTCGGCCTGACCACGGCGCTGCAGTTCCTGCCAATGCTGTTGTTCGGCGCCTGGGGCGGGCTGCTCGCCGACCGCATCCCCAAGCGCCGGCTGCTGATCACGACCCAGGCGCTGATGGCGATTCCCGCCGTCGGCCTCTTCGCGGTCACCGCGACCGGCGTCGTCACTCCCTGGATGGTCTACCTCGCGGTCTTCGCGATGGGCTCGGTCAACGCGATCGACAACCCGACCCGGCAGAGCTTCGTGATCGAGATGGTCGGCCCCGACCGGGTCGTCAACGCGGTCAGCCTCAACAGCGTGATCGTGCAGATGGCGCGGATCGCCGGCCCGGCTGCCGCCGGGATATTGATTGCGACCGTCGGCGTCGTCCTCTGCTTCGCGCTCAACGCGCTCACCTTCGTGGCGATGATCTTCGCCCTCTGGGGCATGGACCCCGAGCGCCTGCAGGCGCCGCCGGTCGCCCCCCGCGAGCGCGGCGCGATCCGGGCCGCCCTGCGCTACGTCCGCGCCACCCCGGAGCTGGCGGTGCCGCTGGCGCTGATGGCGCTGGTCGGCACGCTCGGCTTCAACTTCCAGGTGGTGCTGCCGCTGCTGGCCAAGTTCAGCTTCGACGGCGGCGCGATGACCTACGGTGCACTGACTGCGGCGATGGCGGTCGGCTCGATCGCCGGCGCCCTTGTCACCGGCCACCACGGCCGCACCGGTCCGCGCCTGATCGCCGCCGGTGCCCTCGCCTTCGGGGTGTTGGCCCTGCTCGCCGCGGCGATGCCGAGCCTGGTCCTCGAGGTGGTGATGCTGGCCGGCCTCGGCGCCGCCGCCGTCACCTTCGCGGCGACGATCAACTCCAGCCTGCAGCTCGCCGTCTCCCCCGAGATGCGCGGCCGCGTGATGGCCCTCTACTCCGTCGTCTTCCTCGGCTCCACCCCGATCGGCGGCCCCCTCACCGGCTGGCTCGCCGAAACCTACGACCCCCGCGTAGCCCTCTTGCTGGCGGGAATCACGGGCCTATCGGCAGCCTGGGCCGCCCACGTCTCCTTCGCCAGAATTCGCGCCCGCGCCGCCAATCCGAGCACCGCGGAAATCGCGCTCCAGCACCGCTAGGAGGGTGGCGGGGAGGACTCGACGGAGCCTCCCCGCTGTTCGCTCCGGCGAGTCCTCCCCGCCGGCCTCCTAGCTAGGACTGCCAGCCGGGTCTTACCCGGTGTACCCCGCCGATTCGAGGTAAGCCGCCGCCGCTTCCTTCGGCGTCTGCTTTTCCAGTTCGACCCGCGCATCCAGCTCCTGCATCACTTTCAGGTCGAGTCCTTCCTGGACCTGGACGATCGTGTCTTCGTAGTCCGGCCCGGCTTTCTCGACCGTCGATTTCTTCGTCACGAAGATCACGTTGCCGGCCGGGAACACCTCCTCGTCATCCTCGAGGATCACGAACTTGTCGCTCTCGGCCGAGAGCTGCGGGTCGGTGGTGAAGAGGATCGAGAGGTCGGCCTGGCCCTTTTCGAGCACGGTGTAACGGAGGCCGATGTCGACCGGGGTGAAGGACTTGAATTTCAGCCCGTAGAGCTCTTCCAGCCCGGCCAGGCAGTCGATCCGCTGGCGGCACTCCGGCGACCCGTAGAGCGAGAGTTTTTCGGAGACGCCCTCGAGATCGGAGATGTCCTCGAGGTCATATTTTTCGGCCGTCTTCTTCAGCAGCCCGACCGCGTTGGCGCTGGCGAACGGGGTTGGCGGGAAGACCGTCAGGCCTTCCTTTTCGAACTCGACTTTGGCCTCCTCGTAGGCACCCTTGGCGCTGGCGGGAACCTGCTCGGGGTCTTTGCCGAAGAACGAGGTGAGCGCGGTGCTCGCGTACTCCGGGTAACCCGAGATCTGCCCGGTCTTGACCGCCTTCAGGGCGACGGTTTCGGAGCCGAGGTTGAGCGCGGTCTTGACTTTGTAACCGGCCGCCTGCAGCGCCTGCGCGTAGATCTCCCCGAGGATTTCCTGTTCGGGGAAGTTCTTCGAGCCGATCGTCAGGGTGACTTTGCTGTTGGCGGGATTCGACTCGATCGCCCCCGCGTTCTCCCCTCCGCTGGTGTCACTGGCGGTGGTGCTGTCGTCGCTGCTGCCGCAGGCGGCGACGCCGAGCGCCAGGGCCAGGGCCGCGAACGCCGCCATCAGCGCCCTCAGCCTCATCTTGTCGATCCTCACTGGTTCCTCCTCGTTTGGGTGGTTCGTGAACAGGGTCAGGCAGTCTGCAGCTTGAGTCCGTCGGAAGTGAGCCGCCGCTGCAGCAGGGCGAGCAGGCCCTCCAGGGCCAGGGCCAGGGCGGCGACCAGGATCGCGCCGGCGATGCGCCCGTCGAGGCCGTAGACGCTTTCGTTGATGATGAAGTCGCCGAGCGTTTCGACCCCGGCCACGGGCCCGAGCGTGGCGGTGGCGACGATCGCGATCGCTGCCCCGCGCACGCCGCCCATGATCGTTGGGACCGCCAGCGGCAGCTCGACCTTGCGGACCACCTCGAACTCCGTCATGCCCATGCCGCGGGCGGCGTCGACGCTGGCGCGGTCGACCTGGCGCACGCCGACGAAGGCGTTGGTGAGGATCGGTGGAATCCCGAGGATCGCCAGGGCCGGCGTCAGGGTCAGAATGCCGACCCCGATCAGGGCGGCGACGAGGGCGATCAGGGCCAGCTCGGGGATCGCCCGGCCGGCGTTGCCGAGCCCGACCGCGAACAGCTCGCCCTTGCCGCGGTGGCCCAGGTAGAGGCCGACCGGCAGGGCGATCACCAGGGCCAGGGCGAGCGCGAACACGGTCACCTCGAGCTGGCGCAGGGTCAGCTCCATGGCCTGCTCGAAGCCGCCGACCTGCTTGCCGCCGGTCACGTTCGAGTCCTGGGGCGAGAAGATGAATTCGAGCGCGCCGCCGAAGGAGGCGAGCACCGGGTGGAGGCCGCTCATCCGAGCCCCGCCCGCCGCCAGGGAGTGGTCAGCCGCTGGAGCGTCAGCAGCACCACGTCGAACAACAGTGCCATCAGCATCACGATGACGATGGTGATGATGATGCTGGTCGGGAAGGTGAGGTTGCCGCTGCCGTAGATCTGGGTGCCGAGCCCGCCGGCGCTGATGAAGACCGCCAGGGTGGCGATCGCGACCGTGCTGACCACGGCGACCCGCAGCCCGGCGATGATCTCCGGCGTCGCCAGCGGCAGCTCCACCTTCCAGAGGATCTGGCGCTCGGTCAGGCCCATTCCGCGCGCCGCGTCTTTGACCGAGCTGGGGACGTTGGCCAGCCCGAGCATCGTGTTGCGGTAGATGATCTGCAGCGTGTAGGCAGCGAGGACGACGATCGCCGTGGTCCGGCCGAGCCCGGTCACCGGCAGCAGCAGGAAGAAGAAGGCGATGCTGGGGATCGTGTACAGGATGCCGGTGCCGACCAGCAGCGGCGGGCGTAGCCAGGTACGGCGGTGGGCGAGCAGCGAGAGGGCGAAGGCGACCGCGAACCCGAGCACGACTGAGAACAGGACCAGTTCGAGGTGCTGCACGGTCGGGGTGCCGAAGCGGTCGATATTTTCCCGCGCCCAGTCGAAGCAGAAGACCTCGTCCGGTTTCGCCTGGCAGGGCAGGGTGGAGGAGTCGCGTTCCTTGAAGAAGTCCCCGCCGACTTCGCCGACCGCGGCGATCAGCGACGGCGAGGTCACGGTGCCGGCTCCTCGCCGTGCGGACGCTCGACCGCCATCTCGCCGCTCTTCGCCTGCGGCGATTTGAGGAACTCGGAGATGATCTCGACCGAGAGCACGCCGGCGATCCGCCCCTCGTGGTCGGTCACCGCCGCGTACTGGGACTCGCCCTGGAGCAGGTCGGCGAGCGCGTCGCGCATCACGTCGTCGAGCTCGAGCACCGGGCCGAGCGGGAAGTCGGGGCGGTCGGGCACGGTCTCGCGGCCGAGGTCGCGCTCGGAGAGCCAGCCCAGCGGCCGCCGCTCGGCGTCGACCAGCAGCGGGTAGGGGACTTCGACGTCGGGCGCGGCCAGCTTCGCCCGCACCTCGGCGCTGGCCTGGCCGACGTGGGCCAGCGGCGCCTCCCAGAGGTTGATGTCGGCGACCCGCATCAGCGCCAGCCGCTTCAGCGCCCGGTCGGCGCCGACGAAGTCCTCGACGAACTCGTCGGCCGGGTCCATCAGCACCTCGGCCGGGGTCGCGTACTGGGCGATCCGCCCGCCCTCGCGCAGGATCGCGATCCGGTCGCCCATCTTGATCGCCTCGTCGATGTCGTGGGTGACGAAGAGGATCGTCTTGCGGACCTGGGCCTGGAGGCGCAGGAACTCGTTCTGCAGGCGCTCGCGGTTGATCGGGTCGATCGCCCCGAAGGGCTCGTCCATCAGCATCACCAGCGGGTCGGCGGCGAGCGCCCGGGCCACGCCCACGCGCTGCTGCTGGCCGCCGGAGAGCTGCGCCGGGTAGCGCCCCCCGAGCTCGGGGTCGAGCCCGATCAGCTCCAGCAGCTCTGCCGCCCGCGCCCGCGTGCGCTCCTTCTTCCAGCCCAGGAGCTGCGGCACGGCGCCGATGTTCTCGGCGATCGTGCGGTGCGGGAAGAGGCCGATCTGCTGGATCACGTAGCCGATCTCGCGGCGCAGCTGGGCCGGGTCCTTCTCGCGCACCGACTGCTCGCCGATCAGGATGTCGCCCTCGGTCATCTCGACCGTGCGGTTGACCATCCGCATCGCCGTCGTCTTGCCACAGCCGGAGGGGCCGACGAGGACGCAGATCTCGCCGGCCGGGACCTCGAGCGTGAGGTGGTCGACCGCGAGCGCCTCGGAGTTGCCGTAGCGCTTCGTCGCGCCCTCGTACCTGACGGAGGAGGCTCCGGGTGGGGACTGGGTGTCGTCTACGGCATTCGCCTCGGGCACTTGTGCCGAGCCTATACCCCGGCGTACCTCGGTTAGGCCCGGAAGCGGCGAAAACTGCGGCTAGAGGCCGAGTCGCCGGGCCCGCTCGCCG
>DASUNU010000041.1:0-18573 GCA_036276995.1 Solirubrobacterales bacterium | reverse complement strand
GTCCGGCGCCACCAGGACGCCGAAGTGAAGCTCGCTGAGGGAGACGACGCTAATCGCGGCCTCCTCGTCGGGGCCGCGCTCGGCACCGATCAGCACCGAGGTATCGAGCAGTACGGGCACCCGCCTACAAGTCCCAGGGATCCGTCAACTCGCCCCCCAGGCGCTCGAGGTCTTCCTCCAAAGTGCGATCGGCGGGTGCGCTCCAAAGCTCCTTCAACTGCGCGGCCGGGACCCACTGACGCGTGCGCGCCGGACCGAGCTGGGCAACGGGACGGCCGGAGACGGTGATCGTGATCTCCTCTCCCGCCTCCGCTCGGCGCAGCACCTCGCCGACGTGGTTACGCAGCTCTTTCTGAGGGACGGTTGCCATCTCCCGGGCAAGGTAGCAGTATTGCTACCTGTTCTTCAAAGGACTCGGCTCAGGCCCAGTCCGTCCCGGCGAGCAGCTCCTCGGCGCGGTGGTAGAGGCGCATCGCTTCCTCTTGGCCGAGGAAAGGAACCGTTGACCCGTAAATGAACTGGGGGAGGAGGGCCGGCAGGTTCTCGCTGCGGCCGGCGGCGATTTCGCGGCGCACCACCGCCTCGGCCCCGCCGATCGCCGCTCGGGCCGCGCTCGCCGGCTGGTTGTCGGTGGGCGAGTAGTCGCGGCCGCGGTCGAACATCGCGGCCAGCATCCGCACGCCGGCGTCGTAGGGGGTGTTCAGCGACCGCGGGCCCATCTGCCGCACGCCGATGTAGGAGAGCTGGGCGAAGGAGGGGTGGGCCGCCATGAATTCGAGGATCGACTTGATGCCCTGGGTGGCGCTGTCCCATTCCGACTGGTCGGGCGAGTAGGCGGCGGCGACCACCGCCAGGACCTCGCCGAGCACCGCGTCGAAGGCGCTGGCGACGCAGCCCTCCTTGTCGCCGAACAGCTCGGTGAAGGTGGCCTCGGAGACCCCGGCCCGCTCGGCGATCGCGGCGACGGTCGTCGCTTCGTAGCCGCGCTGCGCGCAGAGCTCGGCCATCGCGTGCAGGATCCGCTCTCGCTCCGAGGGGGAGAGAATGCCGGAGTCGATCCCGACGTCGCTCATCGAGCCGCCGCTGCCTCGCGCATCTCATCCGCTGCTCGCTCCGGCCCCATGAACGGGACCAGGACCGAGAAGAGGATCTCGGGCACCATCTCGGGCAGCCGCTCGGTCCGCCCCGCGTCGACCTCGCTGAAGATGATCGCCTCCGCGGCGCCCACGGCGAGCAGCTCGACCTCTGCCGGCAGCTCCTCCGCCACGCCGGAATAGTCGCGTCCCTCGACCATCAACGGGGTGAAGCGAGCCAGCAGGTCGACGTAGCACTGGTAGGTGTCAGGACGGATCCCCGGGAATGAGCGGGTCACCGCCTGAGCCAGCCGCGGCTCGGCGGCGGCCTGGGTGAGCAGCTCGGTGAGGCCGGCACGCACCCGCTCGGGCCAGCTTGCGGTGCTGGCGCAGACCGCGGCCGTGCGTTCGACGATCTGGCCGGTCAGGTGCTCGTAGGCGGCGAACAGGCACTTATCCTTGCCGCCGAACTCCGTCTCGAACTCGGGGCGGGGGACGCCGGCGGCTCGCAGCGCGGCGTCAACCGAGAGTTCTTCGTAACCGCTTCTGCCGAGCTCCTCCAACATCTCCCGAAGCAAGGCCTCTCTTTGCGCTCCCTCCATCATTCCTCCTCGGTGACCCACCTGGTCACCTGCGTCGATTGGCGGAGCGCCTCCCGATGTCTTCCTAAGGGTACCAGCGTGTATTCCAGCTCCCTGAAGAGGCCCACGAGGCTCATGTTACACAACGGTTTGATTTAGAACACAGACTGTCCGCAAAAGGGAAGGACTATGGTACCCGCGCTCAAGATCGGCCGATCGCGCAGGAGCCCTGCGGATGCACGAACAAACTCGTTCCGAAACAGCACTTCCCTCCAGCCCAGCAAGGATGCCCGCGGAGCGGCGGCTATTCTGCGGCTATGGAGAAGGCGGCGAAAGGCGCGCCGAAAGCGCAGCCGGGAGGGCACCAGCTGCGCCGCGAGGTGGTCGAGCACCATCAGCGCCAGCGCATCCTCGCCGGCGCCGCGAGTGCGATCGCCGCGCGTGGCTACCGCGCCGTCTCGGTCGCCGACATCGTCAAGAGCGCGGCGATCGCCCGGGCCCGCTTCTACGAGCACTTCGGCTCCAAGCAGGACTGCTTCTTCGCCCTCTACGACGACGCGGTGCAGGCGGCCCTGGCCGAGGTGGAGGCGGCATGCGAGGCGAGCGACGGAGCCTTTCCGGAGCGCGTGCAGGCGGGGCTCGAGGCCCTGCTGGCCCGCTTCGCCGCCGACCCCGCCCTGGCCCGCGCCGTGGTCGTCGAGGGGCCGGCGGTCGGGCCGGAGATAAACGACCGCTTCGACCGCCTGATCGCCGACTTCGCGGCACTGCTGCGGCGCGGCCGGCCCGAGGAATCGCCGGTCGAGCTGCCGGAGACGGTCGAGGAGACGGTGGTCGGCGGCCTCTACTGGCTGCTCTACTACGCCTTGCTGGAAGAACAGCCGAAGCGGATCCAGCAGCTGCTGCCGCAGTTGACCGAGTTCTCGCTGATCCCCTTCGTCGGCGCCGAAGCCGCCGGCAACGCGGTCGCCTAGCTCGTTCGGCCCGAGCCCCCGCGCCGCCGTGAGCGAGCGCGGCGCTGGGAGGCGCGACGGCGAAGACGAGGGGTTCCTGGCGCGCTGGCGAGGTCACGAAGCCGAGTACCTCGATTGCCTACGGGCGGCCGTTGCCTCGGCAGAGGGTGACTGGCGCGAGAGCCTGCGGGCCGCTGCCTGGGAGTCGGTGCGCTGGGCCGAAGCCGACCCCGCGGCCGCGCGCTTCCTCACGGTCGACGCCCTTGCCATGGGGGAGCGCGGCCAGGTCTGCCAGCGGCGGCTCACCGCCCGCCTGATGGGGATGCTGGAAGGGTGGCTGCGTGAGTCCGAGGTCACCCCGCCCCCCGGCCTGGCCCGCTGGGTGCTCGGCCTCTTCTACGCGTCCTTTCACCGCCACCTTGCCGTCGGCGACGTCGAGCGGCTCGCCGATGTGGTGCCGCAGCTGCTCTTCCTCGCGGTCAGCCCGGTGTGTGGAGTCGAGGCGGCTCTGGCCGAGCTCGAGACGGGGCCACCCCAGTCACCAGGCCGGTTCCATCCTTAAGATGGTCTGCCCGTGCCGAGCAAACCTCCCGGGGGAAGCCCCGACTATCCCGACGAGCTCGCCCGGCTGCCGCACGGCCGCCACGGCCTGCCCACCGAGTTCGTCGAACACAACCAGCGCGAACGGCTGATCGCCGCCTTCATCGAACTCGCCGGCAAGGTCGGCTACAACGACGCGACGATCACCGCGATCGCCGCCGGCGCGGGCGTCTCCAGCCGCACCTTCTACAAATACTTCGAGACCGTCGAGGACTGCTGCGTCGCCGCCTTCGATCTCGCCGCCGGGCAGCTCGGCGAGGTGCTCCGCGCCGCCTTCGAGTCCGAGTCCGAGTGGCCGCTGCAGGTCCGCGCCGCGCTGGCCGCGGCGGTCGACCGCTTCGCCGCCGACCCGCCGGTTGCGCGGCTGCTGACGGTCGAGCCCTTCGTCGCCGGTCCGGCGCTGGCCGAGCGCTACAAGGCCGCGGTCGACCAGGCGATCCCCTACCTGCGCCAGGGCAGGGAGTCCGGCAAGGGCGGCGAGGACCTGCTGCCGGACACCACCGAGCGGGGGGTGCTCGGGGCGATCAACGGCCTCGTCTCGCGCCAGGTCAAAGCGGGGCGGGCCGAGAGCCTGCCGGAGCTGCTGCCCGACCTCGTGCAGTTCGCGCTGACCCCGTATAGGGGGGCCTCCAGCGCTCGCGAAGTCGCCCTTCAGAACCACTAACTGTCCTTGACAGAAATATATTCGTTTCTATAACTTCGCCCTCATGGCGCGGGCTCTTCCAGGCTGGTCGCAGCGGACCGACTCGCCGCTGGACCCGGCGCAGGCGATTGCCGGCTACCGCCGCCAGCGCATCCTCGACGCCACCGCCGCCGCGGTGGTCGAGCGCGGCTTCGTCCACGTGAGCACCCGCGACATTGCCCGCGCCGCCGCTGCCGGTCCGACCAGCTTCTATAAGACCTTCGGCTCCAAGCAGGAGGCCTACGTGGCACTGCTCGAGGCCACCGGGGCGGAGGTCGGCACGAGGGTCGAGACCGCCCTGGCGGCGACGGGGGAGTACTGGCCGGACCGGGTCGCCGCCGCCCTGCGCGCGATTGTCGAGTTCGCCGCCGCCCAACCCACCCGCTCGCTCGCCTGCCTGGAATCCCCCCACGCGGCCGGGCCGGAGGCGACGCGGCTCTACGAGCGCGGGCTCGACCGTTTCGCGCGCTTGCTCCAGCCCGGCCGCGCGCTGCGGCCCGAGGGCGCCCTGCTGCCGCGGGAGCTCGAGCTGGTCCTCGGCGGCGGCGTCGCCTGGGTCCTGCGCCAGCAACTGCGAGCGGGCGATCGGGCCGACTGGGACGAGGTGTTTACCGACCTGCTCGGTTTCCTCCTGCAGCCCTACTTAGGACTGGGCAGAACCGCAACTTATCCTTGACAAACACGTTGTATTGCTTGTACTGTACCGCCGTCTTCCTGGAAAGAAGACGCAGGGAACCCCGTCGGAAGACGGGAGCAAACAGGGAATCGAGGCCGCCAGGGGGCCTCAAAGGGACAAGGAGAGACGTACGTGAGAAGCCACGCGAGGGTTCTTCTGGCATTTGCAGCGCTGTGCGCGTTGCTGGTCACGGCCGCAGCGGCCCTTGCCGCTGAGACCTACGGCCCCGACGGCTCCTTCTCCGGCCCCGGTACCGGCCCGGGACAGGTCACCGACCCCGAGCGCGCCGCGGTCGAGCAGTCCACCGGCAACCTCTTCGTCGTCGACCGGGGCAACGGGCAGATCGACGTCTTCAAACCGAACGGCGACTACCTCACCTCCTTCGGCGAAGCCCAGCTCGACTCCCCGTTCGGGATCGCGATCCGCGAGGACGCCGGTCAGACCAGCGTCTACGTCTCCGACGCCGCCTTCGGGAAAGTCCGCCGCTTCGCTTCCGATGAGGCAGCGACGCCCAGCTTCACCTTCGACGCGGCTTACCCAGGCCCCGCGGCGGGATCGGGGCCCGCGGCCGTCGGCGACTTCGCCGCACCGCTCGCGCTTGCGCCCAACGGCGACCTCTGGGTCGCCGATACCGGCGACGACAAACTGCAGCGCTACTCGCCGACCGGCGCCTTCGTCTCCTCGATCGACGGCACCGGGGCTCCCTCGGGGGTCTTCGCCAGCCTGATCGATCTCGCCGTCGACTCGGCCGGCCGCGTCTACGCGATCGACTCGCGGCCGGGAGAAAACCAGATCGGCGAAACCAACACGCTGATCGAAAACCAGCCCGACGGCACCTGGGCCGGCGGCCTCAGCCGGGTCGAGCGCTTTGCCGCCGACGGCACCCACCAGCTGACCTTGCCGGGGCTCTTCCGCCCGGCCGCGGTAGCGGTCAACCCGGCCACCGACGAAGTCGCGGTCGCGGCCGACCAGACCGCGGTCGACAGCAACCTCGCCCCGAGCCTGCGCGTCTTCTCCTCCTCCGGGGCGGAGCTGTACTTCAACCGCATGGGCGCCGTATACACCACCGTCCACGGGCTCGCCTTTGAGTCGGCAACGCCACGGATCTGGTCCGTGAACGACTCCGGTTACTGGAACGGGGCTCCCAACGGCCAGGAGGGGGTCCACCGCTTCGCGCTCAACATCACCCTTCCCGAGCCGAGCGTCGACCCGGTCACCGACGCCGAATTCACCAAGGCGACCTTCAGCGGCGAGGTGGACCCCAAAGGAAGCACCGCTATGGCCCGCTTTGAAGTCTCCAAAGACGGCGGCGCGAATTGGGAAACCGCTCCCAACAGCGGCGACATCCCCGTCTGCGAGGTGACCGCTCCCGGCGACTGCGAGAGCTCGGTCCCGGTTGAGCTGAACGCCACCGGGCTGACGCCGGGGACGAGCTACCTGGTCCGTCTGCGCGGGATGATCGCCAGCGGCGCTGGGAGCGCCAGCGCGACCCAGTCGTTCAGCACGAACCCGGTCGCCAAACCGGTGGTCACCTTCGACCCGGTCTCCGCGATCACCAGCAGCTCCGCCCACTTCGCGGGCACGTTCAACCCCAACGCGCCCGGAGCGGCTCCCCAGGATCCCGCCTTCGACACGACCTGGCGCTTCGAGTGCAGTCCCGCCTGCCCGAACAACCCAGGCTCCCAGACCGTGCCGGCCGATAACCAGACCATCCCGGTCGAGTTCGACCCCAAAGGCCTCGAGGCCGGGGTCGAGTACGAGGTCAGCCTGATCGCCGAAAACGCCGGCGGGGCGACCGTCCAGACGCGGAACTTCTCCACCGTCGCCGTCGCCCCGACTGCGACCACGCATATAACGGGCGGGGTCACGCAGAGCCAGGCGCGGCTGTCGGGCTTCGTCGACCCCCAGAACCGCACCGCCACGTACTACTTCCAGTGGGGGCTGCAGCCGAACCTCTCCGACGCCAGCAGCGTGCCGGCCGCCCAGAACGGCGTGGTCGACTCGTTCACCGAGCCGTACCTGGTCGTCGAGGACGTCGGTGGCCTGCAGCCCGACACCGCCTACTACTTCCGCCTCGTCGCGAAAAGCGCCGTCGGCACCTCCAACGGTCAGATCGAGCGGTTCGTGACCAAGCCGGCGCCGCCCGCCATCGGCAAAGGGGTCGGCGCCTTCGGCGACCGCGGCCTCGAGATGGTGTCCGAGGCGGAAAAGAACGGGAACCCCGTCAACTACTTGGCGAACTACAGCCGGGACGGCGAGCGCGTGCTCTACTACGTCACCGGCGGCACCGCGACCACCACGGTCGGGGATAGGTTTGGCTCGGCGCTGATCGCCGAGCGCACCCCGGACGGATGGGTGAGCCGCAGCGCGCTGCCCGCCCGGACCGGCCTCCCCTACCAGCAGCTGGCCCTGCGTGGCATAACGGCTGACCTGAACCACGTCATGGTCGAGGCCGGGCCCGAGGTCTCCGTGGGAGGCATCGTCCAGGGCGATTCCGAGTGGATTCACTTCCAGCCGTTCACGAAGACCACCGAACGGCTGGGCAAATGGTATGTCGGCACCCGCCAGGAGAAAGTCGAATTCAGGCTCGCATCCGACAAATTCGAGCATGCGTTCGGCTGGGGCGAGTTCAAAAAACCCGGCTCGTCCGAACTCGAAGTCGGTCGGGTGTACGACTACGCGAGGGAGGATCGTGAACTGGTCAGCGTGCTGCCTGAGGATGAGGTTCCCGCGTGCGGAATGCCATGGCCATCGGATCACCTCCCGCCTCGGATCGAGCCCTGGGCGCACGTGGCCTCGACGGATGGCTCCAGAGTCTTCTTCAAATCTCTGGCCGCCGACGTGCCGGCTGAGGAATGCTTCGGACCACCGCAGCTCTACATGCGCGAGGCCTCGCCAAGCGGCAAGTTCGGGCCAGGGACCGGCGCGACGACGACCCTGATCTCGGGCCCTGCCGCGACCGGCGAACTGGGCGAGGTCCAGTTCATCAAGGCCTCCCCCGACGGATCGGAGGTCTTCTACACGTCGAGAACCCGCGTGACCCCCGACGACGACAACATCTTCGGCCTCGACCTCTACCGCTACCGGCTCGGCGAGGGCAACGAGTGCCTCACCTGCGTCGTCCCCAACGCCCAGATCTCCTACTACCAGGATGTGGTGGTCAGCGCCGACGGCTCGAGGGCCTACTTCGCCTCCAAGGAGACCTTGACCCCGGGCAGCATGCCGCCCGAAGGGGAAGACGAGAACCTGTACTGGCTCGACACCGAGACCGGGGAGATCGAGTTCATCGCGCAGATCTCCGCCATGCGCAACATCGTCGACCCCCTGCTTCACATCAGCGAGGACGGCAGGTCCGCCGTCTTCATGACCCCCGTGCGGGACCAGACGGACCAGGTCGCGAACGTAGATGCGGCAGGAACCCAACAGATAATGCATTACGACGAGGAGACCCGCGCCCTCGACTGCATCTCCTGCGCGGCAAACGGCGCGTCGCTGAGCACGATTGACTTCCTCCTGGAGGACTTTCCCAACGGACCGCGCGGCTTCCCGCTCTCTGCCGATGGCCGAGTCGTGGTCTTCAAAACCGCGACCGCCCTGGTCCCCGGGGACGTCAACGGAGACGTCGACGTCTACGAGTGGCGTGACGGCGTCGTCGGCCTGCTCACCGACGGCAAGGGATCCCTTGGCGAGAACTACACCCACGTCACCGGGGTCAGCCCGGATGGCGAGGACATCTTCTTCATCTCCGGCGACCTGCTGCCGGAGTCCGACGGCACCACCGGCCAGGTGTACGACGCGCGGATCGGGGGCGGCTTCAAACGGATCCCGCCCCCGGTTCCCTGCGGCGGCGACGGCTGCCAGGGCGCCCCGACGGCACCCCCGGCGGGCGTGGCCGCGGGCTCGGCCAGCTTCAGCGGCCCCAGCAACAGGTCGGTCAAGACCAAGCCCCGCTGCGTGAAGCCGAAGAAGGGCAAGCGCAAGGTCCGCTGCGTGAAGCCAAAGGGCAAGAAGAAGTCCGGCAAGCGAGCCGCCAACAAGAACCGGAGGACGAGCAAATGAGCGCCCGTAAGGCTTCACTTTTCACCGCTGTCGTGCTTGGCCTGCTGGCGCTGCCGGGCGCTGCCTCCGCGGCCCCGGTCCTCGAGATCAGCCCGCACCACGCGCCGACGCGGATTCCCGCCGACAGCTTCGGCGCCTTCACCTTCATCGTCTCCAACATCGGCACCACTACCGCCGACGCCGGCTACAGCGACAACGGAACTCCGGAAGACCCCACGGACGACACGCTCTCCGATCCGATCACGGTCGACGTCCAGCTCCCCCCCGGAGTGACCACCCGGCTCCATAACGACTACTCCCCCGAAATGCCGGGGGAATCGGTCCACAACGTCCCCCACATCCCGCCCGCCTGGGACTGCTCGGGCGGCGAGGACACGTTCACCGCGGGCAAAAGCTCCGCCCACTGCGAGATGACGATCCGCTCCGATTTCGCCCTGGAGGGCAGTCGGCCGAAAGGAAGCATCCCGCCAGGACAATCCGTGCGCTTCCTGATCTTCGTCCAGACCGACGAGACGGTTTCGGGGTCGATCGAGGTCGAGGCGACCGCCTCTGGCGGCGGCGCCGATCCGGTCGCCGTGGTCGAGTCGGCGCCGATCGGCAGCTACCCGACCGAGTTCGGGGTAGAGGACGACAGTTATTTCGCCGATGGGTTCGACGGGACCGGGGTGCCGGAGCGGCAGGCCGGGGCCCACCCCTTCCGCGCCACCTCCTCCTTCGACCTGCAGACCGAGGGCTTGATCACCAACGACTACCTGGAAGGCGGCACCCTGGTGCCGGCCTTCCGCCCGGTCGGAAGCCTCCACTCGGTGGGGGTGAAGCTGCCCAAGGGCTTCGCCGGCGCGCCCGGCACCACCGCCCGCTGCACCAGCCGCCAGCTCTCGGAAGCGTCTGCCTTCGACACGGGTGCGCCCTGCCCTCCGGCGAGCCAGGTCGGGATTCTCGAGCTTCTGATCAACTCTCCCGGGGGGCCCGCACAGGCGCCGGCGTACTTCCACGTCCCGCTCTACAACATGGTCCCGCCGCCCGGCGCCGTCGCTGACCTCGGCGCCTCGGTCGGCAGCGCGCAGGTGCGCGTCCGGCTCTTCGTCGATCCGCAGGACTTCTCCGTGCACTCGCGGGTGATCGCCGCCAACGAGTTCCTCACCGTCCAGACCCAGCGCGTCACGATCTGGGGCGTCCCCGGCGATCCGCTGCATGACGGCGATCGCTGGAACCCGCTGACGAAGGAATGGGGGTCGCCCTTCGGCGGCGGCGAGCCGAAGCCCTTCATCAGCCTGCCGACCCGCTGCGGCGTCGCCGAATCGACCGCGTTCTACGGGGTCTCCTCGTGGCAGAACCTCGGCGTTTCGCTGCCGCCGAAACTGACCCCGCCGACCGCGGTCAACGGCTGCAACCGGCTCGATTTCAGACCGACGATCAGCGCCAGGCCGACGACCAACCTCGCCGACACCCCGTCGGGTCTCGAATTCGAGATGCGCATCCCCCAGAGCGAGGACCCGGAGGGGCTCGCCACCGCACAGCTGCGCGACGTCACCGTGAAGCTGCCGGAGGGGATGACCGTCAACCCGCCCTCGGCCGACGGTCTCGGCGCCTGCTCGATGGAGCAGCTGGGCATCACCCCCGACGGCGTCTCGACCAGCGTGGTGCAGCCGAACCTGGTCCCGGCGGCGACCGAGGTGAAATGCCCCGACGCCTCCAAGCTCGGCACCGTCGAAGCCATCAGCCCGGCGCTGGACCGGCCGCTTCCGGGTGCTGTCTACCTGGCCGAGCAGGGTCGGAACCCATTCGGCTCGCTGCTCGCGATGTACCTGGTCCTGGGGGAGAGGAGTCGGGGCGCGGTGATCAAGCTCGCCGGCAAGGTCGAGCCCGACCCGCAGACGGGCCAGCTGACCGCGACCTTCAAGAACAACCCCCAGCTGCCGCTCGAAGAACTGCGGATGAAGCTGAAGGAGGGCCCGCGCGCGGCGCTGAAGACGCCGGCCGCCTGCGGCACGTACGTCACCAGGAGCACGCTGACCCCGTGGACCTCGCCGGAAGGCGGCGACGCGACCCCGCAGAGCAGCTTCGAGCTGGTCGGGGGCCCCAGTGGCGGCGGCTGTCTGCCCGGTGGCGGCTCGGCCCCGAACGGGCCGGCCTTCAGCGCCGGCACCGTCGACCCCGCGGCCAAGGCCTACACGCCCTTCGTCATGCGACTGGCCCGGGCCGACGGCTCCCAGCCGCTGCGGAAGATCGACGTGACCCTGCCCGAAGGCCTGGTCGGCAAGCTCGCCGGGACCTCGTACTGCCCGGAGTCCGCGCTTGCGGGTGCGGCAGGGAGGACCGGCAAAGCGGAGCAGGCCGGGTCGAGCTGCCCGGCGTCCAGTCGCGTCGGCTCGGTTGACGTCGGCGCCGGCGCCGGTTCGACGCCCCTTCATGTGAGCGGCAGCGCCTATCTCGCCGGTCCCTACAAGGGAGCCCCGCTCTCGCTGGCGATCGTCACCCCCGCGGTGGCCGGCCCCTTCGACCTCGGCACCGTGGTGGTCAGGAGCGCCCTCAGGGTCGACCCGGTCACCACCCAGATCAAGGCGGTCTCCGATCCGCTGCCGACGATCCTCGAGGGGATCCCGCTCAACATCCGCTCGGTCACCCTGCGGATGGACCGCCCCGAGTTCATCCTCAACCCGACCAGCTGCGACCCGATGGCCGTGCTCGCCGGGGTCACCTCGGTCTTCGACCAGGTGGCCTCGCTCAACGACCGCTTCCAGGTCGGTGAGTGCAACAAGCTCGACTTCAAACCGACGCTGAGCTTCCGCCTCAAGGGCTCGACCAAACGCTCCGGGCATCCGGCGCTGACCGCGGTGTTGACCCAGCCTCCGGCCGGCCAGGCCAACATCGACCACGTCACCGTGACTCTGCCGCGCTCGCAGTTCCTCGACCAGTCGCGGATCGGCAACGTCTGCACGCGGCCCCAGTTCGCGGCAGGCGCCTGCCCGGCCAACTCGGTCCTCGGCACCGCGACCGCATACACCCCGTTGCTCGACCAGCCGCTCAGCGGCCAGGTCTACCTGCGGGCGAACGGCGGTGAGCGCGAACTGCCCGACATGGTCGCCGCCCTGCGCGGGCAGATCGACGTCGACCTGGTCGGCTACATCGATGCCAAGCGGAAAAAAGGGACCGAAATCTCGCGGATCCGCAACACCTTCGCCCTCGTCCCCGATGCCCCGGTGAGCAAATTCGTGCTGCAACTCAACTCCGGCAAGAAAGCGCTGCTGGAAAACAGCGCCAACCTCTGCCGCACGCCGCAGAAAGCGGAAGTACAGATGGGAGCGCAGAACGGGACCGCGTACGACTTCACGCCCGAAGTCAAAAACGACTGCGGCAAGAAGGCCAAGAAAGGGAAGAAGGGGAAGCCGGGCAAGAGCAAGGGCGCAAGGGGCTAGAAGTTGGACACGCTGCGCAAGCTCTCCGGCCTGCTGGCCGTCGTGGGCGGTCTCCTGGCCCTCGGCGGCGGTACCGCCATGGCGGCGGGACCGCCGCTCGTCAACGCCAGCTGGGTCACGACCGTGACCGCCACCTCGGCCCGGGTCAACGCAGAAGTCTCGGCCAACGGGTTCGCCACCAACATCCGGTTCGAGTACCTGACGTCGGCGGCGTATGAGGCCAACGTGAAAGCCGCCAAAGAACCGTTCACGGGGGCGCTGCGATCGCCGGCTGGAGCTGGAGCGCCGATCGGCTCGGGCACCGGTTTCGTGAAACCACTGCGCCAGCTGGAAGAGCTCTCTGCCGACACCGGGTACCGATACCGGTTGGTCGCGATCAACTCGGCGGGCACGACCCTCGGACCGGTGCGCGGCTTCCACACCGAAACCGGCACTCCGGCCTTCGCGCTGCCCGACGGCCGCGGCTGGGAGATGGTTACGCCTATCGAGAAAAACGGGGGCGGGGTCGGGAGCGCCGAAGGCAACCTCGGCGGGGGCGTCTTCCAGGCGGCCGCGCAGGGTGGCGCGGTTACCTATACCGCCGGCTCTTCCTACGCGGTCCCGGCGGGGTCGCCCGGCGCCAGCCAGTACATCGCTCGTCGCGCTTCCTCCGGCTGGAGCACCGAGAACGTCACCCTCTCGCTCTTCTCGGGCTCCTATCCGAACCAGTCCGACTCTGGGGTTCCATACCAGCTCTTCTCTCCTGATCTGGCCGCCGCTCTAGTCACCAACGGCAAACGCTGCCGGGGCAGCGGCAGCGACTGCCCGGTCGCCAACCCGCCGCTGCCGGGTTCCGGGGCGCCGGCCGGCTATCGCAACTATTACCTGCGGACCAGCGCTACCGGTAGCGCACAGGCCCTGCTCAGCAACACCGGCATTGCCGGTCTCGGTCTTGGCCCGGAGGACTTCGAAGTCGGCCTCGCCGGCGCCACCGAGGATCTCGGCCAGGTGGTCCTGTCGAGCTGCGCGGCGATCACCGCGAACGCGACCGAAATACCGGGGACGGGCAGCGAATGCGACCCCGCCGAGCAGAATCTCTACCGCTGGGCGGCCGGGTCCCTGGTCCTGGTCAACCTCAAACCGGGGGACGCCGAAGGGACTCCTGGCGCCGAGCTCGCCGCGCCGAGCGGCGCGATCGCGACCAGCGGGAGCCGGGTCTACTGGACCGACGGAGCCGCGCTCTACCTGCGCGAAGGCAGTCAGACCTTCCCGGTCGACGACGCGATCGGGGGCGGGGGCAGCTTCGAGACCGCCGCCGCCGACGGGTCGATCGCCTACCTGACCAAAGCCGGCCATCTCTATCGCTTCGATGCCACGACCAAGGCGCTCACCGATCTCACCCCCGCCGCCGACGTGGAGGGCGTGCTCGGCAGCTCCGCGAGCGGCAACCGCGTCTACTACCTGAGCGCCTCCGGGCTCTTCCTCCGCGACGGCGGGGTGACGACCAAGGTCACCGACGGTGCCGACGCCTCCAACTACCCGCCCGCCACCGGCACCGCTCGGGTCACCCCCGACGGAAGCAGGGTCGCTTTCCTCGCCTCCGCGCCGATCGGCGAATACGACAACGACGGCAAGTCCGAGGTCTACCTCTTCGCGCTCGACGGCGGCGGGCTCGTCTGCGCCTCCTGCAACCCGACCGGGGAACGGCCGCGCGGCCCATCCTCGATACCCGGCGCGATCCGCAACGGCGCTGCCCTGCAGGCCTATAAGCCGCGCAACCTGGCCGCCGGCGGCAACCGTCTCTACTTCGACTCCCTCGACTCCCTGGCACCGCAGGACACCAACAACGAGCCCGACGTCTACCAGTGGGAGGCGGCCGGGGTCGGTTCCTGTGCCGATCCTGACGGGTGCGTCAACCTGATCTCCGACGGCCGCAGCGAAGGCGGCGCCTCCTTTGTCGACGCCTCCGGGGATGGCGGCGACGTCTACTTCGCCACCGACGGCGCTCTCGTTCCCGAGGACCCTGGCTCGATCGATCTCTATGACGCCCGGGTCGGTGGCGGTTTCCCGTTGCCGCCGGTGGTGATTCCCTGCAACGGGGACGCCTGCCAGCCGCTTCCCCCGGAACCCGAAGACCCCGTTCCGGGGACCTTGCTGAGCAAATCCGGCGGCAACCCGCCCTTGGCCTTTCCCAGCTCGGCCGGCAAGGGCAAGAAGGGCAAGGGCAAGAAGAAGAGCAAGGGGAAGAGGAAGGCCAAGGGCAAGAGCCAGAAGCGCGCCGCCGCTGGGAAGGGGCGCCTGCGGTGAGGGCCCGTCGAAGCATCTCCTCGCTTGCCCTCACCGGGCTGCTCCTGCTCCTCGCCGCCGCGCCCGCAAGCGCGGAGTTCGGTTTCCTTCCCGGCTCCGCCGGCTTCGAGGTCCGGGCGACGACCCAGGACGGTGAGCTCGCCGAGGTCGCCGGCTCCCATCCCTTCGCGCTCACCACCGAGGTCAACTTCCGGCTGGCGCCTCCGACCGCGGAGGAGCCGGGCACCCAGTTCACCGATGGAGATCTCCGGGACCTCACGATCGACCTGCCCCCGGGCCTGATCGAAAACCCGAGCGTCGTGCCCCGCTGCACCCAGGGCGACTTCGGCACCCCTCGCAGCTCCCCCTTCGGAGCGACCCTTTCCGGAGAGAACTGCCCCGCCAACACCCAGATCGGCACGGTCGAGGTCCGCTCCTCCTTCGCCGGCGGCAGCACCCGCACCTTCGGGATCTTCAACCTCGAGCCGCCCCCCGGCTTTCCCTCTCAGATCGGGGCCAGCCCCTTTGGCTCGCCGATGGCGATCACCCCGCGGATTCGCGAAACGGGGTCCGAGTTCGGCCTCACTCTCGAGCTGAGCAATTTCACCCAGCGCGTGGACGTCTACGGGGTCACGCTGACGATCTGGGGCACCCCGTGGAGCATCGCCCACGACGGCGAACGCGGCAACTGCCTCAACGGTCCCGATCCAGGCTTTCCCAACTCGAAGTGCTCGGTCGGCCCACCGAATCTGTTCCCCCGCAAGGCCTACCTGACCCTGCCGACCTCCTGCGACGGGCCGCTGACCTTCAAGGCCAGCGCCACCTCCTGGCAGCAGCCCGTTACGGCAAGCTCCGAGTCGGCCAGCCCTCGTCTCGACGGATGTGACTCGATCTTCTTCGATCCGGCGCCGGTCGCCCGTCTGAATACCAACCGCGCTGGCTCGATGTCGGGCTTCGACTTCACCCTGAACGGCGACGTGGACGGGTTGACCGAGCCCCGCCTGCGCGCCTCCTCGCAGGTCAAGAAGGCGGTCGTGAAGATGCCGGTGGGGATGACCGTCAACCCCTCGATCGGAGCCGGCCTTGGCGTCTGCACCCCCGCCCAGTACGCGGCGGAGACGGTCAGCTCCCCGCCGGGAGCCGGTTGTCCCAACGCCTCGAAGATCGGAGAACTGACGGTCGAGAGCCCGCTCATCGACGGCGAGATCAAAGGGGGCCTCTTCCTCGCCCAGCCCGACGACCCGGAGAGCCCCGGGGCGGAGAACCCCTTCGACTCGCTGATCGCGCTCTATCTCGTTGCCAAGGCTCCCGAGCGCGGAGTGATGGTCCGCCTCTCCGGCGAGACCGTCGCCGACCCCGTCAGCGGTCAGCTCACCACCACCTTCGACGGGCTTCCCCAACTGCCCTACTCGACCTTCAACGTCCACTTTCGCGACGGCCAGCGAACTCCCCTCGCGACCCCCGCGACCTGCGGCGTCTACACGACCGAGATCGGGCTCAGCCCCTGGCTGGAGCCGGCCAAGGTCTCCACTTTCGACTCCCTGTTCGAGCTCAACGCGGGGATCGGCGGCGGTCCCTGTCCGACCGGCACCCCGCCGTTCACCCCGGGCGCCGTCAACGGCATGATCAACCGGGCCGCCGGCGCCTACACGCCCTTCTACCTGCACCTGACCCGGACCGACGCCGAGCAGGAGATCACCTCCTACTCCGCCAAGTTCCCGCCGGGGCTGCTGGGCAAGCTGAAAGGCATTCCCTACTGCCCTGAGGCCGCGATCACGGCGGCGAAGCGCAACACCGGCGTCGCCGAGCAGCGCAACCCCTCCTGCCCCGAGGCGAGCAAGATCGGCCACACCTACTCCGGCTACGGCCTCGGCTCGGTCCTCGCCTACGCGCCCGGCAATCTCTATCTCGCCGGTCCCTACGGTGGCTCGCCGTTCTCGATCGTCGCGGTCAACTCGGCCCTGGTCGGCCCGTTCGACCTCGGCGTGATCACGGTGCGCTCGGCGATCAAGGTCGACCGCCGCACCGCCGAGGTCTCGGTCGACTCCTCCGACTCGGACCCGATCCCCCACATCCTCGACGGCATCCCGCTGCACCTGCGCGACATTCGCGTCTACATCGACCGCCCCAACTTCATGCTCAACCCGACCTCCTGCAATCCGTTCGCGGCGGTCTCCTCCCTGACCGGCTCCGGCCCCAGCTTCGGCTCCACCGCTGACGACGTCCGGGTCTCCGTTCCCAGCCCCTTCCAGGTCTCCAGCTGCTCGGGCCTCGAATTCAAACCGCAGATGAGCTTCACCCTGCGCGGCGGCAACCGGCGCGGCCAGTACCCCGCCCTGCAGGCGGAGGTCCGCCCCCGGCCCGGTGACGCCAACATCGGCTACGCCTCGGTGCTGCTGCCACCGAGCCTGTTCCTCGCCCAGGAGAACATCCAGACGATCTGCACCCGACGCCAGTTCGACGCCAAGAGCTGCCCGCCCGGGTCGATGTACGGGCAGGCGAAAGCGATCACTCCGCTGCTCGGCCAGCCGCTGGAAGGCCCCGTTTACCTCCGCGCCTCCGACAACCTCCTCCCCGATCTCGTCGCTGACATCTCGGGCGCCGGGGTGCGGGTCGAGGTGGGAGGGAAGATCGACTCCGTTCGCGGTGGGATGCGAGCGACCTTCACCGTGCTTCCCGACGCCCCGGTGACGAAGTTCACGATGACCCTCAAAGGCGGCAAGAAGGGACTGTTGGCGATCTCCGACAACCTCTGCAAGTTCAGGCCGGTGGTCAGCTCCCGGATGGGCGGGCAGAACAACGTCGGCACGGTCGTGCGCTCCCCGATGGGCGTCAAGTGCCCGAAGAAAGCGAACAAGGGACGGGGGGGACGGCGATGAGGTCGAAGGTCTTGCGCGGCTGTGTTGGCGCCTTTGCGGCGTTGGCGATGTTCGTCGTTCCCGCCGCTGCGCAGGCGGCGTCGCATCCGTTTCTGCGGGTGGCTGCCAGTGGGACCAAGACCCCGCTGGTGCCGTTTGAAACCGCTTGCGGCACGGCGGTGGGCCCCGACAGCCGCCTGCTCGTCTCCGACTATGACCAGAACGTCATCAACGCCTTTGTGACGGCCCTCGCCCCCCTCGCCCCCCTGCCCTCTCAGCTTGTAGTTAACGAGTCGAGCCCGCTGGAGGCGCCGAGCCTTGACAGCTCGGCCTGCGCCCTCGCAATCGACTCCGGTTCCAACGTGTATGCCGCCTCCTACCATCAGGGTGTGCTGCGCTACCCCGCGCCCAGCTACCTCTCCCCGACGACGATCGGCGCGGGACAGGCGACGGGCGTCGCTGTCGATCGCGCCACCGACGCCCTCTACGTCACCCGCCCCACCCACGTCGACGTCTACGGCGCCCCGGTCACCCCGGCCAGCGTTCCGAGCGCGATCGGGACCGGCTCGCTCACCAGCGCCTATGGCGTCGCGATCTCCGGCTTCCCTGGCACCCAGGGATTCGTCTATGTGGCCGATGCCGCCGACGACACGGTCAAGGTCTTCGACCCCGCCACCGACATCGTCAACCCGATCGCGACGATCGACGGCGCGGGGACTCCGCAGGGCGGGTTTCGCGACCTCACTGACACCAGCCTGGCGATCGACGACAGCAGCGGTCAGCTCTTCGTCCTCGACAACCTCCAGCCCGGCGCCGAGCACCCCGCCGCAGCGGTCTATGCCTTCGATGCAAGCGGTGCCTACCTCGGCCTGCTGCCCAAAGCGCTCGTCCACGGGGAACCCTCGGGGGTGGCCGTCGACAACTCCGCGAACCCGACCCAAGGCCTCATCTACGTCACCTCCGGCAACGAGGCTTACTTCAACTCGCGCACGAGCAAAAACGAAACCCCGGTCGTCTACGCCTTCTGCCCGACGGCACCGATCTCCTCCAGCCTGCAGAAAGCTTGCCCCGTTCCTTCGCCTGCCACCTCGATCGAGGTCAGCCGAGCGGGCAGCGGGAGGGGCACCGTGGTCGGCGCGGGGGCGGAGGTCATCTGCGGCGATCTCTGCGCTACCGAAGCGGACGTCGGCACCGTCGTGACGCTGGTCGCGACGCCGAAACCGCACTCGACCTTTGGCGGTTGGTCGGTCAGCGGCGGGACCTCGAGCTGTGGGGCCGCAGCCACCTGCAAAGTGACGCTGAGCTCGGCCGCGGAGGTGACCGCGACCTTCGCGGCGATCCCCCAGCGCCAGCTGACGGTGTCCAAGGACGGCAGCGGGTCGGGCGCCGTCACGAGCTCGCCCGTCGGCC
>DASUNU010000040.1:0-5847 GCA_036276995.1 Solirubrobacterales bacterium | reverse complement strand
GCCCCGAAGACCCCGGGACCAACCCCACCCCGACCCCCGAGAACAAGCCGGCCCCGAAGTCCGACCCGGCCCCCTCCCCCGCTCCCGCCGCCAAGCCGAGCCTGAAGAGCTTCGGCAAAAGACTGGCCGTGAGTAAGAAGGGTGTGGTCAAAGTGAGCAAGGTGAGCTGCCCGAGCGGTGGCGGTGCCTGCAAGGTCACCGCTCCCAAACGGGTCTCGGTGAAGATCGCCGGGGAGAAGTTCTGGGGGCAGGTGCTCGCCCCGAAACAGCTCGCCGCCGGTAAGAGCGAGGTGGTCGGGCTGCAGCTCAGCGCGGCCGCGGTCGAGCTGCTCGACGGCGGCAGGCTCGCGGTCACGGTGCCGGTGCGGGTGGTCAACGCGGGTGGCGAGGTGAGGGGCTAGCGGACCTGCCCTGGAGCACCCGGATCGCGATGCCGGAAACCGAGTGTCGCCAGGCACCACGGTGGGTAGCGGGGACCCATGATCCGGGCTGCTGCCGCGACGGCACTCACCGCGCTCCTGCTCCTCATCCCCTCCGCGCCCGCTGCGAAGGCGCCCCCACTCGCGGCGACCGCCCAGTACAAGGCCTTCGTCGACTACGTCAAGAAGCTCGACGGCCTCGTCGGCCAGCCGACCACGGCGGCGCAGAAAGCCAAGTACGAGAGCGAACTGACGGCGAAGCGGACCGCCGCCGCGCATAAAGCCAACGCCCTGTCCAAACGGGCGAGCGAGGAAGCGAAAGCCGAGTTCGACGCCAAGTCCAAGGAGCAGGCGGAAATCGTGCGCCAGATCGAAGACGACGAGCTGGAAGCGGCGGCGGCCGAGTTCGACGGCAAGATCGACCGGGCGACCGGCAGCTACCAGCTGAAGCTGACCCGGGTCGACCAGGGCCGCCAGACCTTCGAAGCGCGGCTGCGCGAACGGATCGAGGCGCTGCGGACGCAGAAGGCGCAGACGCCCGACGTCGCCCAGAAAACCGCGATCCAGGAACGGATCGCCGCCCTGATCGAGCAGATCGCGGCGAAGCGGGCAGAGTCGGCCCAGAAGCGCACCGACCTCAAGGCCGCCTTCAGCGAGCAGAAGCAGCAGATCGAAGCGGCCCGGGTCGCCCGCGCGGACGAGATCGCCGCGGCCGCGGCGGCCAAGATCGCGAAGATCGCCAAGCACTGGAAGAAGGCCGCCGACGACAAGAAAGCGAGCCTCGACGCCAAGCGCGAACAGCAGCTCGCCTACATCGAAGCCAAGCTCGAAAAAGGCCGCACCGACATCGCCTCGATGCCGGTCACGGGCTGAGCCGGCGGCGTCGAGCCCAGCGGCAGCACGCATCCGCAGCAGGTATTGATTGACTACTTAGAGTTTCTTAACGAAGATGCCGCGGATGAATTACGGGCGGCTCGCGACCAGAGGTCCCCGTTGGCTTGCCGGCCTCGGCGTCGCCCTCCTTCTCGCCGCCGCCGTCGCCCTCGCCGCGATCCGCCTGCCGGCCCCGATCTCCGGCGTCAGCGAGACCTTCGACAACCTCGTCCGCAACCTCATCACCGCCTCGGTGCTCGGGGCCCTGGCCTACCTCTGGTTCTACTTCTGGACCAGCGCGAGAACGACGCGGCACCTCCTGCAGGAAGCCCAGCGAGCGCCCGAGCGGCTCTTCCCCCACCCGCCGGAAGCCGGCTTCGCCGACCTCGTCTTCGGGCGCGAGCAGTTGGTCAAGGAGATCGCCGCCGGCCTGCGGCCGCCGTTCGCCATCGGGCCGCAGATCGTCGTCGGCGACACCGGCGCCGGCAAGACGACCCTGCTGCTGGCCCTATCCGCCCACCTCGCCCGCGAGGCGGACGTGCTGCCGATCGTGCTCAGCCTGCGGGACCGCAGCAACGACATCGGCGAGGTCGGCTTCACCGAACTCGCCCAGCGACGCTTTCGCGAGCTGATCGACCCCCACATCAGGACCGAAGCGGAGGCCGACAAGCTGTGGCGCTGGATGCGCAGCCGGGGCCGTGTGGTGGTGCTGGCCGACGATCTCGACCGCTCGCCCACTGTCGGCAGCGACGACCCCTACAAAACGCACGTCCTGCAAGCGATCGGAATCGCCCGCCGGCGCAACCTGCCGCTGGTCCTGACCACCCGCTCCGCCGGGCTGCCGCCGGACCTGGAAGAGCCGCCAATCGACCTCGCCCAGTGGCCGCTGGAGAGCCCACGCAAAGCCGCGAGCTACGTGCTGCGGCGCGCCGGGCGGCCCCAGGGCGACGCGGAGGGGCGCCGGCTAGTGGAGGAAAACCTCAGGTTCGGGGACCTGCTCGAAAACGCCTTCTATCTCGACCCGCTCGCGCGCCTGCTGCGCGCCGGGGCCCTGCGCCCGCCGCCTCCCGGCGGCAAGCACCAGGTCCGGGCGGCGCTGCTCGACGCCGAGCGGGGGCGGCTGCGCGGCGACGGCGTCGCCGACCAGGCCGAGTGCGAGCGGCGCGAGCGGGCCCTGCAGAGGGTCGAGATCCTGGCCGCGGCCTGGCTCCTGCCGAGGAGCAAAGCCGACCTCGACCCGGCGGCGATGGAAGCGGTCCGGGACGGCGAACGGTTCGGCCTGCTCTCGCTCGACGAACAGGGGGAGCCGCAGTTCAGGCACGAGGCGCTGCACGCCTACTTCGCCTCGCGGGCGATCGCCGCCGGCGACGACAGCTGGGTCGAGGCGCTGCGGGCGGCGTCCAACGTGACCCGGGTCCACCTCGCCCTGGTGCTGGCGGCGGCGCACGGGCACGACGCCGGCTTCTGCCGGCGGATCTGCCGGGAGCTGCTCGACGACTCGACCGCGATCACCGCCGACCAGCGCCTGCACCGTGCCACCGCCGCCGCCGAGGTCGCCCAGGCCGGGGCGTTCGCCGAGTGCGACGGGGAGATCGCGGCGCGCTGCATGGAGTCGCGCCCGGAGGCCGGGCTGGTGGTCAAGCGCGTCGCCCTCGACCAGGTCGAGTGGCTGGCGGGTGACACGGCGGTGCAAGCGCTGTGGGCCTACGCCGAAGACGACGACTACGAAGTCCGCTGGCGGGCGGTGAAAAAGCTGGTCGAGCGCTGCTCGCGCACCGCGGCGCACGAAGGGGAACCGCTGCGACCGCCGCTCGGCGCCGACGCCTACCAGGTCCTCGACCCACGGATCGAGGCAGCCCTGGCCGCCGCCAGGCCGCTCCTGGACCAGCCGGAGGCCGAACGGCCCGATGACTGGGCGCCGGCGATCGCGCCGCTGAAGCAGATCGCCTGGATGCTGCCGGCGCTGCGGACCAGCACCGGGGACGCCGCCCTGCGAGCGAGGATCGAGGCACGGCTGCGCGACCTGCTCGAGCTGGAGCGAGGTCGGGTCACCTTGCAGCGGGGCCTCGAGGCCTCGGTCGCCCAGGGGTTCAAGGTCGACGCCAAGCTCAACCCCGAGCAGCCCCCCGACCCGCACGCGATCGAGATGCTGCGGGACCGGGCGGTCTTCTGGTACTCCCAGCTCAACCTGGTGCACGCCCTGGCGATCCGCATGGCGCACGACCCCGGCTCCGGCCCCGAGACCCTCACCCGCCTGGTCGCGCAGGTGGAGCGGCGCGAAGCCGAGGCGAAGCGGCCACGGCCCGACGGGAGCGCAAACGACGGCGGCCTGCACCCGCTGCTGCGCGCCGCCGCCGACCTCTGCGTCGAGGGGCTCTCGGCGCCCGCGCCGGACCGACCGCGCCGGATCCGCCGCCGGGTCTGGGACGACGAGAGCGTGGTCGTATCGGGCCGCCCGGTGGGGATCGCCCCGCGGGCCGCGCAGTTGGTCGGCGAGATCACCGTCCTGCTCAACCTCAACGAGACCGGCGGCTTCCGCCAGCGCCAGGAATTCGGCGAGGAGACGGCCATGCCCTACTGCCTCCAGGGCAGCCACGACCGCAAGGAGTTCATCGGCGGCTGCCACGAGAGCTGCCGATTCCACCTCTGCCCCTTCCAGCCCGCCCACGACCGGCTCTCCGCCCACCGCGAGATCAGCCGGGCCTTCTGCCGCGACCAGCGCGTGCACTCGCGCCGGGCCTTCGCCCGCGGCTGGCAGTCGCGCGTGAGCAGGCGGGCGCTGACCGAGTTCTGGCGCCGGCTCGAAGCCCAGGCGCGATTCTGAGCTCAGCGCCCAGCTCGGCCCGAAACCGGTAGACCCCAGCCCATGGCGACCGACCCCGGGTTCGATCTCAGCGCGAACGAGGCCCGCCGCCTCGCGCTCGCCGCGCAGGGCTTCGGCCGCCCGCGACCGACCGGGCGCGTGGACACCCGGCACGTGCAGCGGGCGATCGGCGACGTCGGCCTGCTCCAGCTCGACTCGGTCAACGTCTTCTGCCGCTCTCACTACATGCCGGTGTTCTCGCGGCTCGGCCCGTATCCGCGGCAGGCCCTGGACCGGCTGGCCTGGCACCAGAACCCGGGCGGGAAGACCCGGCGGGCGCGGCAGCGGGACCTGGTCGAGTACTGGGGGCACGAGGCCTCGCTGCTGCCGGTCGAGCTGCAGCCGCTGCTGCGCTGGCGGATGGCGCGGGCGGATGCGCTGGCCTGGAAGAACGTGGCGCGGGTGGCGGTGGAGCAGCCCGAGCTGCTCGAGTTCGTGCTCGACCTGATCCGCGAGCGCGGACCGATCCGGGCCTCCGACCTGGCGGCGAAGGGACGCCGGCGGAAGCCGGGAGAGATGTGGAGCTGGAGCGAAGAGAAGACCGCGCTCGAGTACCTCTTCTTCGCCGGGCGGGTGTGCGCGGCGCACCGGGTCAACTTCGAGCGGCTCTACGACCTGCCCGAGCGGGTGCTGCCCCGTCAGGTCCTCGACGCGCCCACGCCCTCCCAGGATGAGGCACAGCGCCGGCTGATCCTGATCGCGGCGAAGCGGCTGGGCGTGGCGACCGAGGCCGACCTGGGCGACTACTTCCGCCTGCCCCGATCCGAGTCGAAGGCCCGCGTCGCCGAGCTGGCCGAGCACGGCGACCTCACCCCCATCAGGGTGGAGGGCTGGCGACGTCCCGCCTACCTCTCCCCCGAGCGCCCTCCCGGCCTGCGCCGAGCCACAACGGCCCGAGCCCTCCTCACCCCCTTCGACTCCCTCGTCTGGGCGCGCGAGCGCACCGAACGCCTCTTCGACTTCCGCTACCGAATCGAGATCTACGTCCCGGCCCCGAAACGCGTCTACGGCTACTACGTCCTCCCCTTCCTCCTCGGCGACCGCCTGGTCGCCCGAGTCGACCTCAAGAGCGATCGCCAAGCCGGCGTCCTCCGCGTCCGCAGCGCCTTCGCCGAGCCCCACGTCGACACCCCCCTCGTCGCCGCGGAGCTCGCCGACGAGCTCCGCCTACTCAGCGAGTGGCTCGACCTCGGCAGCGTCTCCGTCGCCCGCAAAGGCGACCTCGCGACGCCACTGCGCCGCGAGGTCGCTTGAGCAAGCCTCCTATTCGCGTATCTCCGACAGCGTTTTGTCGGTCGAACCGGTGGTGCTCCAGCCAGCGCCGAGACAACTGCCTTCCTGGCACGAGACCCCGTAGAGGAGACTGGAGCTCGCGCCTTCGGGGTTCGGAGTGCCCTGGATCGCCCAGCTGCTTCCGTTCCAATGCTGGGCCAGGGTCTGCATCGATCCGCCCCAGATACCCCACTCTCCGACCGCCGTGCAAGACGTTTCGGTTGCGCAGGAGACATCCCGAAGGGTATTTGTCGCACCGAAGCTTTCGGAGCCGTTGGGCGTGCTCTGCAGCGTCCAGGTCGACGTCCCGTTGAATCGGTAAGCGACCGTGTACTGCCTGGCGAGGTATTTCCAAATCCCCACCGCCGTGCAGCGGTTGGGCGTCGGCGTGCAGGAGACGTCGAGCAGGGAGCTTTCGGC
>DASUNU010000039.1:0-9596 GCA_036276995.1 Solirubrobacterales bacterium | reverse complement strand
CGCCGCTCGAGCGAGGCCGACGCCACCTTTCGCCCCTACACGACGGCCGCAATAATCCTCGGCTCGGCTGTGCTGCTGCTGGTCCAGAAGGCCAGCGGCGACCCGCTTGCCACCTTCGGCGGGCTCGTGATCCCGCTCGAGAACGAGTGGTGGCGGGTGCTCACCGCGCCCTTTGCCTACGTCGACGTCGGTTACCTGTTCGTGGTTGCGGTCGGACTGGCGATCTTCGCGACCCCGCTCGAGCGCCGGCTCGGCAGCCTCCCGACCGCGGTTCTGCTGCTCGCCTGTGGCGCCCTCGGGATGCTGGCCGCCGGTGGCATCGCCGACGTTCGCGACGACTTCGCCGTGATCGCCGGCGGCAACGGGATGGCGCTCGGCGCCCTCGCCGCCTGGTTCGCGATCCGCCGCGCCGAGGCGCAGGGCGCGATCGACGAGGAGTACGACTGGATCGGGGTCGTCGTCGCGGCCGTGGTGCTGATCGCGCTGCCGCTGTTCGTCCCCAGCGCCGACCTCGTCGCCGGCCTGGTCGGCGGCGCCGTGGGAGGGCTCGCCGGGCTGGCGAGCTCGGCCCTTCGCTCCGCCGACTGAGCGGGACTGACTAGTCTGGGCGGGTGCCCGACGAGAGCGAGTTCGAAGCCGCGATCGAGCGGCTGCTCGACCCGGAGCGGTTCTCCGAGGCCGAGCGCATCGTTGCCCGGGCGGCGCCGCAGCTGCAGAAGGTGCTGGCGGCGGCGATGGCCGAGGGCGGCTGGTTCGGCGAGCCGCACGAGGCAGAGACGCTGCGGGCGGCGACCGTTCCCGACCCCGACGAGCGCATCGCCGCCGTTCGCGCCCTGCTCGCCGAGGAGGCGAGGATGGGGATGATGGTCGGCGTCGCCGTCGGCTGGGCGCTGAAGGAAGAGATGACCGATTCCGCCGAGACCAAGGGAGAGCGCTGAAGATGGAGATCAAATTTCACGGTCAGTCCTGTTTCGAACTGAGCGAGGGCGAGACCCGGCTGCTGGTTGACCCGTTCCTGAAGCCGAACAACCCGGCCGCGGTGACGACGGGGGAGGAAGTCGAGCCGACCCACATCGCGCTCACCCACGGCCACGCCGACCACGTCGCCGACGCGATCCCGGTCGCGACCCGGACCGGCGCCCACTGCGTGGCGATCGTCGAGCTGGCGGAATGGCTCAAAGGAGCGGGCGTGGAGGCGCTCAGCGACCCCAACCTTGGCGGCACCGTGACCTTCGGCTGGGGCTGGATCAAGCTGGTGCCGGCCTGGCACACGAGCACGATCCCCGGCTCCGAAGAGGCCCCGTTCAGCGCCGAGCACGGGACCGCGATCGGGACCGCGACGGGGCTGCTGATCAAGATCGGCGGCAAGACGATCTACCACGCGGGTGACACCTGCCTGTTCAGCGACATGAAGCTGATCGCCGAACGCAACCCGGTCGACATCGCCCTGCTGCCGATCGGCGGCCACTACACGATGGACCGCCACGATGCCGTCGTCGCCGCCAAGTTCGTCGGCGCCGGCACGGTGATCCCGATGCACTACGACACCTTCCCCCCGATCGAGACCGACGCCGAGGCGTTCAAGGCCGACGTCGAGGCCGAGACCTCCTCGCAGGTCGTGGTGCTGAAGCCGGGCGAGTCGTACAGCGCCTGAAGCGGCGGCGCTAAGGCAGGACGGGTTCTTCGGCGATCGGCGCTTCGCCGTCGCCGGCGGGCACTTCTTCGGCCGGCACTTCTTCGGCGGGCGGCGCGACCGGGGCGGGGGCCGGTTCCGCGGGCGGAGCGGCCGCCGGGGGCGGGGTGGTACTGACCACGGTGACGACGACGGTGTTGCCGCTGCCGTGGGCGCCGGCGGTGGTCCCGGTGCCGGCGGGCGGGGTCGCCACGGTGACGGCTTCGACGGTGGGGTTGGTGCCCCCGACGGTTTCTTCGGCGGGGGCGGCCTGGGCGGAAGCTTCGTCATCGAGCGCAACCGGCGCCGGCTCGGCGGCGGGCTCGGCCGGAGTCTCCTCAACCGCGGGCGCCGTGGCCGCCTCGGGCTCGTGGACGACGGCCTGGGGCTCGCTGACCACCGCCGGGGCGATCGCAGGGGCGGTTGGCTCCTGCACCTGGACATGGGAGATCTTGGCGGCGGGGGGGTCGACCGGGCCGGTGGACTGGTGCTTGTTGACCTCGACCGCGCCGGCGGTGATCACCGCTGCGGTGACGACGCCGGCGACCGCCTTGGTGCCGATCGCGCCGCCGATCGCGCCGAGCCCGCCGGCGGCGCTGCCGCCGCTGATCGCGGCGCCGACGCCGGCCGCGCCGGCCCCGGCTGCTCCGGCGCCCGCAGCGCCCGCGCCTGCGGTGCCGCCGGCGGCACCGCCGCCACCGAGGCCGAGCTTGGTGAGGATGAAGCCTTTCAGCGCGATCAGGCCACCGACCGGGAAGAGGGCGGCCATGGCCTTCTCGTTGGAGCGGACCTGGGAGCGGAAGTCAGCGCACTCCTCGCACTCGCGGACGTGGCGGCGGACCGGGGCGGAGACCTTCTTGACCAGGCCCTCGGCCGCTTCGGAGAGCTCGATCCGGACCTCGCCGCAGGTCAGCAGGCGGGCCTGGCTGGCCTCGGCCAGCGAGATCCGCGCCCGCACCAGCAGCGACTTGACCGAGGGCACCGTGGTTTCCATCGCCGCCGCGATCTCCTCGTAGGAGAGGGCGTCCATCTCGCGCAACAGCAGGGCGGAGCGCTGGGTCTCGGGAAGTTTTTTGACGTCGGCGAGGAGCTGGCGGAACTCCTCGCGGTTGTGGACCCGCTCGGCGGTCGAGGAGGCCTCGACGGCGGGCACCATGTCCATCGATTCCTGCGCGTCGGCGGTCGGCTTGCGCAGGTGGTTGAGGCAGCGGTTGCGGGCGATCCGGTACAGCCAGGGGCGCAGGTTGATCTCGCGCTCGTCGGCGAGCATCGCTTTGTAGGCGTTGACGAAGACCTCCTGCAGCACGTCTTCGGCATCCTCGGTGGAGCCGAGCATCTGGCGGCAGAAACCGAGCAGCCGGCCCTGGTAGCGATCGACGATCGTCTCGAAGGCGCCGGGGTTGCCGTTGCGCACCATCGCGATCAGTTTTTCGTCTCCCTGCAGCTTCAGCAGGGGTGAGCGGCGGGCGAGCAGTCCGCGGCGACTGGCGTGGGTTAGAGCCGATGCCTCCAAGCTTTCCTCCAGGGAAGGCGCGTTTCCTTATCGCTACAGACACCGTAACAGCGGCGGAGTTGCGGCCCGCCAACTTTTAGGGCGGTTTTATCAGTGTGCAAGCGGGATACCATCGGCGTGCCCGGATGGCGAAACTGGCAAAAGCGGCGCCCTTAAAAGGCGCTGCCCCGAAAGGGGCTTGCGGGTTCGAGTCCCGCTCCGGGCACTACATATAGGCTCGCGCGATGGAGCACGGGGGGCGAATCGTCGCTAAGGCGCTGAAGTCGCGCGGGGTCGACCATCTCTTCACGCTGTCGGGGGGACACCTGTTCTCGATCTACGACGGCTGTAAAGAGGAGGGGATCGGGCTCGTCGACGTCCGCCACGAGCAGACCGCCGCCTTCGCCGCCGAGGGGATCGCGAAGGCGACCCGCGGGATCGGGGTGGCGGCGCTGACCGCGGGGCCGGGCGTGACCAACGGGCTCAGCGCGATCGCCGGCGCCCAGGCCAACGGCTCGCCGGTCTGCGTGCTCGGTGGGCGGGCGCCGGAGCTGCGCTGGGGCTCGGGCTCGCTGCAGGAGATCGACCACCTGCCGTTCGTCTCGCCGCTGGTCAAGTCGGCGCAGACGGTGAAGGAGCCGGGCGCGATCGCCGCGGCGACCGCGGCGGCCCTGGACCTGGCCCTGGCGGCGCCGAGCGGCCCGACCTTCGTCGATTACCCGCTTGACGTCGTTTTCACGGAGGCCGAGGTCGATATTCCGGCGCCGGTGGCGGCCACGGCCGAGCCGGCGGCCGGGGTGGAGGAGGCGGCGGCGCTGCTGGCCGCGGCCGAGCGGCCGGCGATCATGGCCGGCACCGGCCTCTACTGGAGCCGCGGCGAGGGGGAGCTGCAGGCGCTCGCCGAGGCGCTCGGGATCCCGGTCTTCCTCAACGGCCTGGGCCGCGGCTGTGTCGCGGCCGACCACGAGCTCGCCTTCAGCCGCGCCCGCGGCACGGCGCTGAAGGGCGCCGACGTGGCGCTGGTGGTCGGGGTGCCGATGGACTTCCGGCTCGGCTTCGGCGGCAGCTTCGGCGAGGAGACGAAGATCGTCCGCCTCGACGTCGAGGAGAACAGGCTGACCGCCAACCGCGCCCCCGAGGTCGACCTGGTCGGCGACGTGCGGGCGAGCCTGGCGGCGATCCGCGCGGCGGCCGGCGGCGAGCGCCGCAGCGACGCCTGGCTCGAGCAACTGCGCGTGGTCGAGGCCGAGAAGCGGGCGGCCGAGCAGGAGGAGCTGAACGACCCGCGCTCGCCGCTGCACCCGGTCCGGGTTTACAAGGAGCTGGGGGAGGTGCTCGACCGCGACGCGATCGTGATCGGCGACGGCGGCGACTTCGTCTCCTACGCTGGGCGCTTCATCGACACCTACGAGCCGGGCTGCTGGATGGACCCGGGGCCGTTCGGCTGCCTAGGCGCCGGGCCGGGCCAGGCGATCGGAGCCAAGGTCGCTTATCCGGACCGGCAGGTATGCCTGTTGCTCGGCGACGGCGCCTTCGGCTTCGCCGGCATGGAGTTCGACACTATGGCGCGTCACGGGCTCGGCGTGGTCGGGGTGATGGGCAACAACGGGATCTGGGCGCTGGAGCACCACCCGATGAAATTCCTCTACGGATACTCCGTTGCGGCGGAGCTGCAGCCGGAAACGCGCTACGACGAGCTGGTCGAATCGCTGGGCTGCGACGGCATCCTGGTCCGCGACCCGAACGAGCTGAAGCCGGCGCTCGAGCGCGCCTTCTCTTCGGGCCGGCCGACCCTGGTCAACGTGCTCACCGATCCGGACGTGGCCTACCCGCGCAAGTCGAATCTGGCTTAGGAAAGCGGATTTTCCCGATCTCGGCCGGGGTCTGACCGGGCCTGGTCCCAAAACCAGAATCGGCCGCCATCGCTGGCGGCCGATTCAAGCTGGTCCCTCAGGACGGGCAGGGGTACGTCTTCAGGGACCAGTGTGTATTTGATGGGCCCAGACGGCGGGAGGCGCCATGATGCGGCAATCGCCTAAGCCCTGTAACCGGGTGGGAAGCTGCGGACGATCCACAACTCTTCCCCGGTGAGCCGATTATCTGCGGGACTATCCGTTGCGTCTAGTCGCTGACAACCCCGCTACTAATAATCGATTAGGTGCATACTACCTAATTCTTGGGGATCGCCTCGACGCATTACCCACCTGTCCGGGGAACTGGTACCCGACTGTCCATGCAGTACCTCGAAGTTCTTCGAGTGAATTAGTTGGTACTTAGGCGCGGCTCGCGGCTGCGATCGCCGTGCCGTAAAGGATGTCGTGCTCCGATACCCCAATCCGCTCGAGCTCAAAAGCGCGCATCGTCTCGACCAGGATGACAACGCCGGCGACGATCGTCGGGGCGCGATCGGGGTGCATGCCGGGGATCTGCACGCGCTCGGCGAGCGGGGCGGAGGCGAGGCGCGAGAGCATGCGCTGGATCGCGGTCAGCGAGAGCGTGTGGCCGTGGACCCGGGACGGGTCATAGGGCTCGAGCTCCATCTCGACCGCGGCCAGCGAGGTCGGGGTGCCGGCGACGGCTATGCCGGCACTGGCGCTGACTCCGGCCGGGACCGCTCCCTCGATCAGGCCGCGGATGTCGGCGGCCAGGGCTTCCAGCTCGACCGCGGTCGGCGGGTCGGAAGCGACGTGGCGCTCGCTGTGGCGGACGACCCCGGCCTGCAGCGAGGCGTGGAAGGAGATCTCGGCCCCGGTGCCGACGATCAGCTCGGTCGAGCCGCCGCCGATGTCGACCACCAGCGTCGGCTCGCTCGGCGGCTGCTCCGAGGTCGCGCCCAGGTAAGTGAGGCGAGCCTCCTCCTCGCCGTCGAGCACCCGGGCCGAGAGCGCGAAGCGCTCGCGCAGCTCGGCGATGAAGGCGCTGCCGTTCTCGGCGTCGCGCACGGCGCTGGTCGCGATCGCGTCGACCGTCTCGGCGCCCAGCTCCTCGACCGTGGCGACGTAGCCGGCGATCGCCGCGCACGCGTCCTCGATCGCCTCCGCCGAGAGCCGTCCGGAGAGATCCACTCCCCGGCCCAGCCGCGTCACCGTGCTGCGCCGCTCCACCGGCGCCACCCGGCCCTCGGCCACATCGGCGACCAGCATCCGCGCCGAGTTCGTCCCGACGTCGATCACCGCCACCCGCTTTCGGCCCTCAGACATGAGGCCGGCACTCTAGACCGCCCCCACGGCGGGAAGTCCCTTGCGCAATCCCCCCTCAGCCCGCCGCCAACCCGACCCCCATTGCTACTATCGCTAGTCCGCCGCGGGGTGGAGCAGCCAGGTAGCTCGTCGGGCTCATAACCCGAAGGTCGCAGGTTCGAATCCTGCCCCCGCTATAAGACGAAGCCCCGCATCTGCGGGTCTTTCGTGGTTTTCAGGTGCAGACAAGAACGTTCAAAGTGGCCTGTGGGGCCACATGAAGTCTGACGGGGCCCCATTTCAAGGCCTGCCGGTATTCCTGCGACACGGAGATTGACCGAATCTATGAGCAGCTCGGCAGGCAGAAGCCGAAGACTTATGGGAGTCTCACGCGATGAAAATTGTCGAAGCGCTCGACATTGTCAGCGCTGGTCGCTTTCCGCGGACTCAGACTTGGCGCCGGGCAACGATGGAGGTTGAGGCAGCAATAGAGAAGGCTGACTGGCCATTTGGTTCAGGAAGCTTCTCTCTAAATCCAGAGCCAATCGTTGACAGGAAAGGGCGACCGGATCGCCACCCAAATGGGGTGGTACCGATCAAGGTTCCGATGATCGGACACCTTGAGTCGTGCGGGTGGGAAACGGAGACCCTGCCCGAGCTACCTGTCGGATTCGAGGGGCGGGACGTTCTAGCGACCGGTGATCTCGATGCCCTTTTGTTCGATCGTGGCCGCTATGTTGGTTTTGAGTGGGAGACTGGAAATGTCTCCTCGACTCACAGAGCGATCAACAAGCTCCTTGACGGCATCACCCGAGGCACGTTGAGCGGGGGCATCCTAGTGCTCGCGATGCGAGCCACCCAGCGCTATTTGACTGACCGAGTCGGCAATTTCGAGGAGGTCGCCCCATATTTTGAATTCTGGAACCGCTATCCAGTCCCAGATGGCGTCTTGAGGGTCTACGGGGTCGGCCATGATGAACTCGATCCCTCGGTACCCCATATACCGAAGGGCAAAGACGGCCGCGCGTTTCGCTAGGCGGCCAGACGTTCGACCGGTTCAACCCAATCACTGTTGGGGTGACGATGGAGATCTGCCTCGCAAAGCCGCTCGATAATCACGTCACAGTTCTCAATCTCTGAGCCAATCCAGTAGCGACCATGCTGCTCTGCGACATCGAAGGTAGTGCCACTTCCACCAAATGGGTCTAAGACAAGATCGCCTTCGTCGGTTGAGAGATGGACGATCCGCTCGAGGATCTTGGTTGAAAGTTGGTTGGCGCTGCGCTTCTTACTCTTGAATTTCCAATGGCGGACGGGAGGAACGTCAGTCCAGACGTCCGTCAGGTTGACCCCATCCGGGTTCATCGCTCCTCGATGGCCCCCGTAGTCCTTTATCTCACCACCGCAATGCCGACAGGTCTCGATTGGCGTGCGAATCTTTCGAAAAGTCTTCGGCTTGCCCTTGGAGTAGTAGAGGAGGCTGTAGTGAGCGGGGTAGAGCTTTCTTGGAATCGGTAACCCTGCCTTCATGCTTATTGCGATCCAATGTCTGAATTCCAGGCCCTCATTCATGAGGTGGGCGCCAAACAGAATGTTCCAGCGAGGAAGGTTGTAGAGGAAGAGCGAGCCTCCGGGCTTGAGGACCCGGACGCACTCGCTAAGCCAGGTTTTCCCCCAGTCCACGTATTCGGCTTCGCTTATCTCGTCATCGACGCGAGGTCCGTAAACCTTCCCCAAGTTGAATGGCGGATCGGCAAAGACCGTGTCGACTGATTCGTCATCGACGCGCCCCAAGAAGTTGATGCAGTCTTCGTTGAAGAGCGCGCCGTGATGGGTCGTGAACGCCGGCTTCCGTGTTGGATCGGTTACACGGTCGAATGGATCAAAGAGAGGGAGGTCGATTATTGGCTCCTGTCGCATGATGGCTCCTTTGCACAAACTATCGTCGGCACCAGCGTTTCTGCCGGAACTCGTGGGATACGAACACTAGTTCGATTGTCGGTCGTCCCAGCGAGATAGGGCAGAGCAGACAACAACCTTCTTTATGTCGCCAATATGACCAACGATCTACGAGGCCCGTCGATCGCTCTGTGGGCAACAAATGAGGCAACAGGCTCCACAGATCCTGCCGATCTCGATCTCGCGAATACCGCTCGAAGCCCGGTTTCGCGCTTTGGGACGACCTCAAGATCGGCCAAAAATGCCCTGAGGAAGCATGGGATTGCATCGACCTGCCTCTCGCAGTTTCTCGATGGGTGTGCGAGCCGGCGCTTGACATATTCCTATATGGGTATGTATCGTCTTCGCCATGGCAAGAGCGGCGACTACCAGTGACGTCTTCAACGCGGTGGCGGAGCCACGGCGGCGGGAGGTGATCGAACTGCTTGCTGGTGGGGAGCGCTCGGTCGGCGAACTGGTGGCGGAGCTGGGGAGCTCGCAGCCCCAGGTCTCCAAGCATTTGCGGGTGCTGCTGGAGGTCGAGCTGGTGAGCGTGCGCCGCGAGGGCCGGCACCGGCTCTACCGCCTCGAGGCGGAGGGGCTGAAGCAGATCCACGAGTGGGCGCAGCGCTTCGAGCCGCTCTGGCAGGAGCGCCTCGACCTGCTCGGGGAGGTCGTCCAGGAACTGAAAAAGGAAGAGGAAGGAGCGTCAGATGAATAGCCCCGAGGTGGCGAACAGCGGCAAGGCGGTGGTGACGACGATCGGCGATAGGCAGATCGAAGTGGTGCGGGAGTTCGACGCGCCCAAGCACCTTGTCTACCGCGCCTACACCGAGCCCGACCTGATCCGGCGCTGGTGGGCCGGCCGGCGCGCCACCGTTACCGCGGTCGAGTCCGACCTCCGGGTTGGCGGCTCCTACCGCTACGCGGCGAGCGCCAAAGAGGACTTCGAGGAGGGCTTCGAGGCCGCCTTCCGCGAGGTCGCCTTCCGCGGCACCTTCAAGGAGGTGGTGGCGAACGAGCGCCTCGTCTATACCGAGATCTTCGAGGCGCAGCCGCAGGAAGAGATGCTGACCACGGTCACCTTCGAGGAGCAGGATGGCCGCACGACGCTGCGGATGTTGATCGAGATGGGCAGCACCGAGACCCGCGACCTGATGGCCGGCCAGATGGAGGACGGGGTGCAGGAAGGCTTCGACATCATCGCCGAGATCGTTCGCGAGCTCGGCGAGTAGGCGTCGGGGGGCACGCCCCCAGCGACTGGAGAGGAAGCGATTCCCGACGAGTGGCGCGACGGGACGAGGCGCGCTACTCT
>DASUNU010000038.1:0-24356 GCA_036276995.1 Solirubrobacterales bacterium | reverse complement strand
AGGCGGTGCCGCTCGACCCCGGCCCGGTAGACGTGCTCAAGGTCGCCCACCACGGCAGCGACGACGCCGGCCTCGCCGCGCTGCTCGAGCGGACGCGCCCGGGGCTGGCGGTGATCTCGGCCGGCGACGGCAATCCCTACGGTCATCCCACCGCCGCGACCTTGGCGACCCTCGACTCCCACGGCATTCGCACCCTCCGCACCGACCGCGACGGGACGGTGGCCCTGGACGTCGACCGGGGAGAGGTCGCGGTCGGGGGCGGCTGACGGGCGCCGGCCAGGTCCGTCACTAGACTCGCCGCCGTGGCCGAGGAGATGCGACCGCTGTACCTGATCGCCGGTACCGACGGGGCGAAGATCGACGCCACGCGGGCGCGCCTGCGTGCCCGGGCCGAGCGTGAGGCCGGGGCGGAGGCGCTCGAGGTGTTCGAGCCCGGCGAGGGCAAGGGGATGCCAGACCACGAGGCGCTGCTGGCGGCGATCCCGGCGATGTCGCTGATGGAGTCGCGCCGCTACCTGCTCGCCGACGGGGTCGAGCGCTGGCGCGACCGCCAGCTCGAGGCCGTCTCCGCCGCGGTGGCGGAGCTGCCGCCGGACCTGACCCTGGTCCTGATCGCCCGCGCCAAAGCGCCGCCGAAGCTGGTCAAAGCGGTGAAGGCCGCGAAGGGCGAGATCCACCAGTTCGAGGCGCCGAAAGCGCGCGAGATGCCGCGTGTGCTGGTCTCCGAAGCCCAGGGGCTGGGATTCCGGCTGGAGCCGGCGGCGGCCCGCCTGCTGGTCGACCGCATGGGCGCCAGTCCGGTGCGACTGCGGCACGAGCTGGAGCGGCTGGCGCTGTGGGCCGGGGAGGGGGGCGAGGTGCGCGCAGCCGACCTCGAGGCGATGATCGCCGACACCTCCGAAGCCGCGGTCTGGTCGCTCTCCGACGCCCTGCTCGAACGCGACGCCGCCGCGGCGCTGCGGATCGGCGAGCGCCTGATCGACCAGGGCGAGAACGTCACCGGCCTGATCTACGGCCTCGCCTCGCGCCTGCGCGGCGCCTGCGCCGCCGCCGGCCAGCTGGCCGAGGGGGTCCCGCCCAACCAGGTCGAATCGTCGCTGAAGATGCACCCCTACGCGGCCAAGCAGCTGGTCGCGAAGCTGCGCGACGCCGACGTCGCCGACCTGCGCGCCGCCACCGAGGTGCTGGCGCAGCTGGAGCTGTGGTGCCGCGGTGAGGCCGACTACGGCGACGAGCTGGCGCTGACGCTGGCGCTGCGGCGGGCGGCGGGAGCTGAAGCGGCGGTTTAGCTACTTCGAGGCGCTGGCGGCGATTCGCGCCGCTTTGGCCTTCTTGCGGGAGCCCGTGTTGAGGTGGAGGGCGCCCTTCTGCACGGCCTTGTCGATCTTCGAGACGAGATCGCGCTGCTCGGTCTCGATCGCGCTCGCGTCGCCGGACTCGACCGCGCTTTCCAGGCGGCGGAAATGGGTCTTGACCGTGCTGGTCAGCAACCGGTTCTCGACGCGCTCGCGCTCGCTGCGGAGTATCCGCTTCTTCTGTGAGGCTATGTTGGCCATGAGTCATCTGCCCGAGCCGACGCCTTGCCGGCTCCAAGCGGCCGCCGACTATAGCGACTGAGACGTAGAACCAGCTTGGAGACGCCCAAGGCACCCGACAGCCCCGAGGGGGACAAGCGCGCGGCGGCTGACGCCGACGCGGCCCTGCGCGCGGCCGAGGCCTTCGAGCCCGGCGAGGAACTCGAGGGCGATCCGGCTCCCGGCCGCCAGGCGGGACGAATCGCCCGCTCAACGGCGTTTTTCTCGGTTGCGACCGCCGCCTCGCGCGTCGCCGGTCTCGGCCGTGAAGTCGTCGCCGCCGGCTACTACGGGATCAGCGGCCCGATGTCGGCCTTCACGATCGCCTTCCAGGTCCCGAACCTGATCCGCGCCCTCTTCGCCGACGCCGCCCTGCAGCCGGCCTTCGTCCCGATCTTCACCGAACTGATCGGCGAGAAGCGCTTCAAAGAGGCCTTCCGCCTCGCCTCGACCCTGCTGCTGCTGGTGACGATGGTGCTGGGCGCGATCACCGCCCTCTTCGTGCTGCTGGCGCCGGTGATCATGCCCGTGTTCGCGCCCGGCTTCGAGGGCGAGATCCTCGACCTCACCGTCGCCCTCTCCCAGGTTCTCTTCCCGATCCTGGTCATGCTCGGGGTCAGCGGCGTCGTGGTCGGGATCCTCAACAGCTACGACCGCTTCGGCGCCTTCGCGATCTCGCCGCTGTTCTGGAACCTGACGATCATCGCCGTGCTGGTCGCGATCGAGCCGTTGTTCAGCGGCCAGGACCGGATCTACGCCTACGCGATCGGGATCCTCGTCGGCACCCTGGTCCAGCTGATGATCCCGGCCTGGGACCTGCGCAACACGCCCTTCCGCTTCAGCTTCAGCTTCGACTGGCGCCACCCGGGGCTGCGGCGGGTGCTGCTGCTGATGCTGCCGGTGACGCTCAGTCTCGGCCTGATCAACTTCAACCTGATCATCAACAGCTTCTTCGGCAGCCTCGTCTCCGAGCAGGCGCCGGCCGCGATCGACAAAGCCTTCCGCATCTACCAATTGCCGCAGGGGATCTTCTCGGTCGCGATCGCGACGGTGCTGTTCCCGACCCTGGCCCGCTTCGCCAACGCGCGCGAATACGACAGCCTGCGCTCGACGATGGCGAACGGGATGCGCCAGATCCTCTTCGTCCTGATCCCGGCGGCGGCCGCGATTCTCGCCCTCTCGGAGCCGATGATCCGGCTCGTCTACCAACGCGGCGCCTTCGACGCGGCGGAGACGTCGGTGGTCGCGACGGCGCTCTTCTGGTTCGCCTTCTCGCTGCCGACCAACGGCCTCTTCCTGCTCCTGACCCGGACTTTCTTCGGCCTGCAGCGGCCCTGGATCCCGACCTGGATCGCGCTCGGCAACCTCGCCGTGACCGGGCTCGGCGCGCTCGCCCTGTACCACCTCGGGGTCGGCGGCATCGTCGCCTCGACCGCGATCGCGACCACCGCCAGCGTCGTCGCCCAGGCGGTGATCCTGCGCCGCCTGCTCGGCGGCCTCGAGCTCGGCTCGCTGTTCTCGGCCGCCGCCCGGATCACGCTCGCCGCCGCCGCTCTGGCCGGGGTCAGCTGGCTCGTCTGGGACCTGCTCGACGAGGCGCTAGGCCGGGGCCTGCTTGGCCAGATCGCCTCGCTCGGCGCCGGCCTCGCCCTCGGCGGCGCCGTCTACGTCGCGGCTGCCAGGGTCCTTCGCGTCGCCGAGCTGGAGCAGATCCTGCGCCTGCTCCCGGGCCGCCGCTAGATGCTCGGGCCGGGGCGGTATCTGCTGGGCGTGGCGGAGCTGGCTTTGCTCGTCGGGTTTGCCTGGCTGGGCGCGAGCGCGCTGCGGGCCTGGCTGCTGCCGCGGTTCGAGGGAGCTCCGGCGTTTCTGGCGAGTGCGGTGCTGGCGCTGGCCGTGTTGCTCTGGGCGGCGGAGCTGCTGGGCTCATTCGGGGCTTGGGAGCCGGTGCCGTATCTGCTGCTCGTCGGCGTCATCGGGCTCGGGCTTTGGAAGTTTGCGCCGCGCTCGTCCCAGGAGGGGCATCCCCACCCATACCTGCCGGGTGGGGTGGGGATCCCCCTCCTGGGACGGGACGGGCGCGGGTGGCGGGACTCGCTTCCGACCTTGGCGGCGCTGCTGGTCGCCGCGATCGCTCTGGTTCGCTTTGCGCTGGAGACCAGGCCGCATCTCTCGACCGGAATGACCGGGTTCGACAGCACCTGGTACCACGGGCCTTTCGCGGCGGGCTTCTTCCAGAGCGGCGATACGTGGAGCCTGCACTTCATCGCCCCGCAGTTCCTCGCCTGGTTCTACCCGGCCAACAGCGAGGTCTTCCACGCGGCGGGGATGCAGGCGTTCGGGCGGGATCTGCTCTCACCGCTGCTCAACCTCGGCTGGTTCGTCGGTTGCCTGGTGGCGTGCTGGTGCATCGGGCGTCCGTACCGGGTCGCGCCCTGGTCGCTGGGGCTCGGGGCGATTGCCCTGAGCGTGCCGGCGCTCGCCGACCAGGCCGGCGAGGCGCGCAACGACATCGTCGGCATCTTCTTCCTGCTTGCCGCCGTGGCCATCGCGCTCAACGCCTGGGCCGCGCGGGGCGAGGGGGAGAGGGGGCTCGCCACCGGGTCACTTGCCGTCATCGGCCTCGCCGCCGGCCTGGCCGCCGGGACCAAGCTCAACTTCCTGCTCCCGGCCGGCGTCCTCGTGCTCGGCCTGGCGGCGATCGCGCCGCGCGGGGCGCGCTTGGGAGCCCTCGGCGCTGCGGGCCTCGCCGCCCTGGCCGGGGGCGGCTACTGGTACCTGCGCAACCTCGCGCACTCCGGCAACCCGCTGCCCTGGATCCACCACCTCGGCCCGATCGATCTGCCGGCGCCGGAGCAGGCGCTGGGCGGGCGCGAAGCGCACAGCGTGCTCGGCTACCTCGGCGACGGCGCGGTCTGGTCGGACTGGCTCCTGCCCGGTCTCCACGACGGCCTCTGGTTCGTCTGGCCGCTGCTCGGCCTCGCCGCGCTCGCCGGCCTCGTCCTCGCCCTCGATCCCCGCGGCTGGCGATCCCGTGGTTCTTTTTGGAAGCAGGGTGTCCAAAAGGAACCGCGGGTTGGGGAGGTGGACCTGATGCTGCCGCTCGTCGGCCTGGTCGGTCTCGCCACCGCCCTCGCCTGGCTGGTCGCCCCGACCTCGGCCTCCGGCCCCGAGGGCATGCCGCGCGGCTTCGAGTCGGGCCTGCGCTACCTCGCCCCGGCCCTCGTCCTCGGCCTGGCCCTGCTGCCCGCGGCGCCCATTCTTCGCAGCCGCCTCGCAGCCCTCGGCAACGGTGGGACGGCGGGGCGTGGGTGGGTGATTGGTGCGGTTGCGACGCTCCTGCTTGCGGCGGTCGCGGTCGGCTACCCGGTCCAGCGGAACTACCTGGAGAACCGCTACGCGGATCCCTCGTTCACGACGCCGGGTCTCAACGCCACCTTCGCTTGGTCCCGCGATGTCGAGGATGCCCGCATCGCCACCACCAGCACCCGCCAGTACCCCCTCTTCGGCACCGACCTCTCCAACCATGTCGAGTTCATCGGCGAGGAGCAGCCCCACGGCGGCTTCGAGGCCCTGGCGACGTGCAGGGCCTGGCGCGAAGCGCTGAACGAGGGCGACTACGACTACGTCGTCGCCAGCCGCGACCGCCTCGAAAAAGGCAAGCCGACCTACCCGGCGCAGGCAAGGTGGACCGAAGGCCCCGCAGCCAAGCCGATCCTGAAGGTCCCGCCGACGGTGGTTTTCCAGCTCAACGGCAAGCTGGATCCATCGGCGTGCCGCTGACCCACTGACCCCTCCGGCGGGTCCCTTTCTCCCGCTCCTCCGGCGGGTGGCGTCAGGGGAGGTGCCGAGAACGAAAACCTCGCCCGCAGGCGCCTCCCCTGATGACAGGCCCCGCCGGCCAGAGCTCGCCCGGTGGGACCCGCCGGCCGGAGCAGCCCGGCATACTCCTGCCCCCGATGGACCACATCCGCAACTTCTCGATCATCGCCCACATCGACCACGGCAAGTCGACCCTGGCCGACCGCATCCTCGAGGTCACCGGCGCCGTCGACCCGAAGAAAATGCAGGCGCAGATGCTCGACTCGATGGACCTCGAGCGCGAGCGCGGGATCACGATCAAGGCCCAGGCCGTGCGGGTCGAGTACAAGGCCGAGGACGGCGAGACCTACCACCTGCACCTGATCGACACGCCGGGGCACGTCGACTTCTCCTACGAGGTCTCGCGCAGCCTCGCCGCCTGCGAGGGGGCGCTGCTGGTCGTCGACGCGGCCCAGGGGGTCGAGGCGCAGACCGTCGCCAACACCTACCTCGCGATCGACGCCGGGCTGGAGCTGATCCCGGTGATCAACAAGGTCGACCTCCCGGGGGCCGAACCGGACCGGGTCGCGACCGAAATCGCCGACCTGACCGGTGGCGACCCCGAGGAAGCGCTCTGGATCTCGGCCAAGACCGGGATGGGGGTGCCGGAGGTGCTGGAGGCGATCGTCGAGCGCATCCCCGCCCCCAAAGGCGAGCCGGAGGCGCCGAGCCGGGCGCTGATCTTCGACTCCGAGTTCGACCAGTACCGCGGCGTGATCGCCTACGTGCGGATGGTCGACGGCTCGTTCCGCAAGCACGAGCGGATCCTGGCGATGCAGAACGGCACCGAGGCCGAAATCGATGACCTCGGCTTCTTCCGCCCGGCGATGACCGCGGTCCAGGGCATGGAGTCCGGCGACGTTGGCTACCTGATCACCGGGATCAAGGACGTGACCAAGCTGCGCGTCGGCGACACCCTGACCGCTCGCGACCGGCCCGCGGCGGAGGCGCTGGAGGGTTACCGCGAGGTCCGGCCGATGGTCTTCTGCGGCGTCTTCCCGATCGACACCGACCGCTTCGAAGACCTGCGCGACGCGCTCGAGAAGCTCTCGCTCAACGATGCCGCGCTCTCCTGGGAGCCGGAGACCTCGGAGGCGCTTGGGTTCGGCTTCCGCTGCGGCTTCCTCGGCCTCCTGCACATGGAGATCGTGCGCGAGCGGCTGGAACGCGAGTACGGCCTCGACCTGCTCTCGACCACGCCGAACGTGCGCTACGAGGTGCACCTGACCAACGGTGAATCGAAGGAGGTCCGCAGCCCGACCGACCTCCCCGACCCCGGCACGATCGAGTCGGTCGAAGAGCCCTACATCCGGGCCACGATCATCTGCCCCTCCGAGCAGGTCGGCGCCGTGATGGAGCTCTGCCAGCAGCGCCGCGGCACCCACGTTGACATGAACTACCTCAGCCCGCAGCGGGTGCAGATCCGTTACGACATGCCGCTGGCGGAGATCGTCCTCGACTTCTTCGACCTGCTCAAGTCTTCGACGCGTGGTTACGCCTCGCTCGACTACGAGCCGATCGGCAACCGCGCCTCCGACCTGGTCAAGGTCGACATCCTGCTCGCCGGCGACAAGGTCGACGCGCTCTCGATCATCGTCCACCGCGACTTCTCCTACGAACAGGGCAAGCGCCTGGTCGAGCGGCTGAAGAAGACGATCCCGCGCCAGCTCTTCGACGTTCCCGTGCAGGCGGCGATCGGCTCCAACATCCTCGCCCGCGAGACCGTCAAGGCGCTGCGCAAGGACGTCACCGCGAAGCTCTACGGCGGCGACGTCACCCGCAAGAACAAGCTGCTGAAGAAGCAGAAAGCGGGCAAGAAGCGGATGAAGTCGGTGGGCCGGGTGGAAGTGCCGCAGGAGGCGTTCCTGGCCGTCCTGCAGATCGACGAGTGATCGTCACACCTCCTGGCTGTCCGGCCAGTTAGAGTGCCCGGCCATGCCAATCAAGACTGATGCAGTAGGTAAGGAGTGGCCCGGGACGACCTACCAGGTCGGGCGGGAGAAGATCAAGGAGTACGCGACCGTGCTGGGCCTCGACAACCCGGTGCACTTCGACGTCGAGGCGGCCCGCGCGGCCGGCTACCGCGACGTCGTCGCGCCGCCGATGTTCGCCGTGGTCTACAGCAGCCCGGCGGTCGGTCCGGCGATCCTCGACCCCGAGGTCGAGCTCAACTTCGCCGCGATGGTCCACGGCGGTCAGGTCTTCGAGTGGGACGAGCCCGCCTGCTCGGGCGACGTGATCACCACCAGCTCCAAGTGCCTCTCGATTGAAGAGAAGGACGGTAAGGGCTTCTACGTGTTCGAGACCAACTCGGTCAACCAGGACGGCGCCCAGGTGGCGCGCGGGACCTGGACCTTGATCGTGAGGGGAGTCTGAGATGAGCGAGCTGAACGCCGGTGACCAGATCACTGAGCTGCGGGTGACCCCGGACAAGTACCTGCCGCACCGCTATGCCGGTGCCTCGGGCGACTTCAACCCGATCCACATCGACGCCGACCTGGCGAAAGCGGTCGGCCTGCCGAGCAACATCCTCCACGGCCTCTACTCGATGGGCCTGGTGGCGCGGGCGAGCACGGCGGTTGCCGGCGGCGACCCGCGCGCGCTCAAGCGCCTCTCGGTGCAGATGCGCGGCATGGGCCTGCCCGAGCAGGAGGTCGTCGTCTCCGGCACGGTCAAGTCGGTCGAGGGCGAGACCGCGATCCTCGACACCGTCGCCGCCCAGGGCGAGACCGAGATCATCAAGAACGCCGAGGCCGAAGTCCGGCTCTCCTAGACTTCGCGGCGTGCTCTCCGCGCGCCAAGAGCTGATCCTGCGGCTGGTCGTCGATGCCTACCTGGCGTCGGCCCGGCCCGTGCCCTCGAAGGAGGTCGCCGAGCGGCCCGAGGTGGCCTGGGGCGCCTCCACGGTGCGGGCCGAGCTGGCCGCGCTGGAGGCGGCTGGCTACCTGACCCACCCGCACACCTCGGCCGGCCGGATCCCGACCGACTCCGGCTACCGCCGCTACGTCGACCTGCTGCTGGCCTCCGGCGCGCCGGCCGAGATGCGGGTCGAGCTGGAGCTCTCGCGGCTGCGGCGCGAGGTCGACGAGGCGATGCGGGAGACGACCGCGGCCCTGGCCCGGGTCACCGACCTGGTCGCGATGGCGACGGCGCCGGCACCGAGCGTGGCGGCGACGATCCACCGGGTCGAGGTCCTGCGGCTGCAGCCGCACAAGGTCGTGGTGATCGCGATCGCCTCCACCGGCGACGTCGCCCGGCGCGTCTTCGAGTTCGACTACCCGGTCGACCCCGGCCTGGTCGAGTGGGCCTCGAGCTACCTGAACGAGTCGCTCTCCGGGCTCGGCGTCGGCTCGCGCCTGATCGCCGGCCGCCTCGCCGATCCCGAGCTGGACCGAGTCGAGGCCGAGTTCGTCGCCACCCTCGGCTCTGCCTTCACCCAGCTCGAGGGTGAGACCGCCGCCGACCTTTACATGGATGGCACCTCGCGCCTGCTCTCCGAAGCCCACCTGCCCGATCTGCCGCAGGCCGATCGGCTGATGACCGCGCTGGAGCGGCGCGCCGGCGTCCTGCAGATGCTGCGCTCCTCGCTCGATCAGCGCTCGGTCTTCCTCTGGATCGGGGCCGAGAACCCGCAGCCGGAGCTGCGCTCGGTCAGCGTCGTCGGGGCCAACTACGGGCTCGGGCACCGCAACCTCGGCTCGGTCGGGGTGGTCGGGCCGCTGCGGATGGACTACGCGACCGCGATCGCCTCGGTGCGGGGCGCCGCCCGGGAGCTCTCCCGCTACTTCGAGACCGTGTACGACGACTGAGCCCGAATGCCGAACGATTACTACGACGTGCTCGGCGTAGGCCGCGATGCCGGCGAGGCAGAGATCAAGAAAGCGTTCCGCCGGCTCGCTCGCGAACTGCACCCCGATGTCAACGACCACGATCCCGAGGCGGAGGAGAAGTTCAAGGCCGCAGCCGAGGCCTACGAGGTGCTCTCCGACCCGGAGCGGCGGCGCACGTATGACGCCTACGGGCACGAGGGCCTGCGCTCGGGCGGGTTCGACCCGCGCAGCGCCTCATTCGGATCGATCGACGACATTCTCCAGGCCTTTTTCGGCGCGGGCGGAGCCCAGTTCGGGTTCGGCGGCCCCGGCGCCGGGCCGGCGCCCGGCGGCGACGTCCTGGTCGAGACCGAGATCGAGCTGGAGGAGGTGGCGACCGGGGTCCGCCGCGAGATCTCCTTCGCCGCGGTCACTGCCTGCGAGCACTGCCACGGCAACGGCGCCGAGCCGGGCACGCCGATCACCACCTGCGAGCGCTGCGGCGGCGCCGGCCAGCTGCGCCAGGTGAGCCGGACCCCGTTCGGGCAGATGGTGCGCGGCGTCCCCTGCGACGCCTGCGGCGGCGCCGGCAAGATCCCGCAGACCCCCTGCGGCGAGTGCGCCGGCAGCGGCCGCACCCGCGGCAGCAAAGCTCACGCGGTCGAGATCCCGGCCGGGATCGAAAGCGGCCAGCGGCTGCGCGTCTCCGGCGCCGCCCACGCCGGCGACCCCGGCGCCCCGGCCGGCGACCTCTACGTCGAGGTCACGGTCGCCGCCGACGAGCGCTTCGAGCGCGACGGCACCGACCTGATCAGCGTCGTCTCGATCCCCGCCACCGAGGCGATGCTGGGGACCGAGGTGACGGTGCCGACCCTCGACGGCGAGCGCGAGATCGAGGTCGCGGCGGGCACCCAGCCCGGCCACGAAGAGGTCCTGCGCGGCGCCGGCCTGCCCCGCCTCGGCTCGCGCCGGCGCGGCAACCAGCGGGTGATCCTCAACGTCGTCATCCCCGCCAACCTCGGCGAGGAGCAGCGCGAGACGGTCGAACGGCTCGACGACTCGCTGGGCGAGGAGAACCTCGAGCCCCAGCATGGCGAGGGCCTGTTCAGCCGCGTCCGCCGCGCCTTCGGTTGATCCGGCTCGCGGTCCGCTGCCCGCCCGAGCAGGCCGAGCTGGTCCTGGCCGAGCTGACCGTGCTGGCCCCGAACGGGGTCGAGGAGGAGCGCGGTCCCGGCTATGTCGAGTACGCGATCTACGGCGGCGAGGGCGAGCTGCCGGAGCTGGGCCAGCTCGACGCCGTGGTCGGCGGGGGCCGAATCGAGGTCAGCAGCACCGAGATCCCCGACGACTGGGCCGACCGCTGGCGCGACTTCCACAAGCCGCTGCTGGTCGGCGACCGCCTCTGGCTGCGCCCCTCCTGGGAGCCGCCCAAGGAGGGCGCGATCGACGTCGTCGTCGACCCCGGCCAGGCCTTCGGCACCGGCGCCCACCCGACCACCCGGCTCTGTCTGGGGTACCTGCTGGAGCTGGAGGCGGGGGGAGAGGCATCGGGCCCGTTGACCGACCTGGGCACCGGCTCCGGCGTCCTCGCGATCGCGGCGGCGAAGCTCGGCTGGGGCCCGGTCGATGCCTACGACCATGAGAAGCCCGCGCTCGAGGCGGCGGCGGTCAACGCTGAGGCGAACGGCGTCGAGCTTCACCTGAAACGCGTGAACCTCCGCGAACAGCTCCCGTCCCTCGCTCCGACCGCCGTAGCCAACATGACCGCCCCCATCCTCAGGGCAGTCGCCGCTCAGCTCACGAACGCTCCCTCAACGCTTATCTGCTCGGGGATCCTGCCGGGGGAGCTCGACGAGGTCGCGGTGGCCTTCGGAGAGGCTGGGTTGGCGGAGGAGGACCGGCGCCGAGATGGCGATTGGGCGGCGCTGTTGCTCCGTCGCTAGCGGGATATAGGGTTCCGGGCGATGCTTTTCGGCTCGATAGTCGATCCCGGCTACAAGATCACCTTGTTCCTGCACATCCTGGCGGTGGTCCTGGCGTTTGGACCCACGTTTGCCTACGCGATCTTCGGGGCCGTCGCACAGCAGAATCCGCGGGCGACTCCGGCGATCCTCAGCGGGATCCAGATGTCCGACCGTTACCTGGTTGTGCCGGGGATGGTCGTGGCCCTGATCGCCGGGATCGGGTTGTTGGCGATGAGCGACGGGGCTTGGGACACCAGCGACGTCTTCGTCGGGGTCGGCTTCCTCGCGATCTTCGTCTTGTTCGGTCTCCAGCACGGGTTCTTCCGGCCGCAGACGGAGAAGGCGAAAGAGATCGCTGAGCGCGATCTGAAGGCGGGCGACACGCTCAGCCCCGAGTTCGAAGCGGTCAGCGAACGGATCGCCAGCGTCGGGAAACTGGCCGGGCTGATCGTCGTCGTCGCGATCTTCTTCATGACTTACAAGCCGTTCCTGTAGCCCGCGTGGGCCAGCTCGACCCCTCGCTGCCGGTGGCGATGTTCGACTCCGGCGTCGGCGGGCTCACTGTTCTGCACGAGTGCCTGGTCTCGCTGCCGGAGGAGGACTTCGTCTACCTCGGCGACACGGCGATGTTTCCGTACGGCAGCCGCGATCCCGAGCGGTTGCGGGAACGGATCGCCCGGATCGCCGAGCTACTGCTCGACGACGGCGCCAAGCTGCTGGTGATCGCCTGCAACACCGCGACGGCGATCGGCGCCGACGTGGCGCGGACGGTCTCCGGCGAGCGCGGGGTGGAGGTGGTGCCGGTGGTTCAGCCCCAGGCCGAGATCGCGGCGGCGATCACCGACAACGGGCAGGTCGGTGTCCTGGCGACGCCGAACACGGTCGAGAGCGGCGCCTATCGCCGGGCGCTCGAAGCGGAGGGGCGGCCCCTGGAGGTGACCGAGGTGGCGGCGCCCGACCTCGCCCCCTTCATCCAGGACGGGCTCGCCTTTGATGAGGACACGATGGCGATGGCACGGCGCTACTGCGAGCCGCTGAAGCGGGCTGAGGTCGACACCCTGATCCTCGGCTGCACCCACTACCCGCTGGTGGCGCCGATGCTGCAGCGCATCCTCGGCCGCGACATCCGCCTGGTCAGCGGCGGTCACGCTGTCGCCGCCGCCGTCCAGCGCACCCTGGAGCGCGACGGACTCGCCCGCGCGCGCGACGGCGAGGGCGACTACCGCTTCCTCTGCACCGGCGACACCGATTCTTTCCGCGACCTCGGCACCCGCTTCCTGCAGATGCCCCTGGGCGAGGTCGAGCGGATCGAGATCGCCGCTGGCGCAGATCTCGCGTCATAGCTTGCGCTGAGTTGGCACATTCCGCGCGCCACGCGTGCGTCGGCGTCCGCGAGCATCTCGCCCATGACCACTCTCACCGCTGGCAATACCGTATATACTCACCCCGTGGCAAAGGTGATGATCTCCATTCCCGACGACCTCCTTGGGCGCCTGGACGCCCAGGCGCGCGCTAACCGGGAGACCCGCAGTGGCTTTCTGCAGCGCCTGGCCGAGCGGGAGCTAAAAGAGCAGGGAGACGGCAGGCGTAAGGAGTTGGAAGATCTACTTGGGCCACCTGTTCATATGGGTGGCGACGTGGCGAGGCTGGTCCGCGAAGACCGCGAATCCCACTGATGCTGCTATTGGACTCCAGCATCTGGATCGCGGCCAAGGATGCCGACGAGCGGCACTCTGAGGCGGCACGAGCTCTTATCCTCTCCACTGGCCTCCAGGTCACCGCTTTGGACCTAACCCTCTATGAGGTTGCCAACGTCGTCGGTGCCCGTTGGGGCCGGCCGGAGTGGGCGCGTGAGCTCTGTCGCACGATCCAGCTGCGCTGCGCCGAAAGGATCTCTTCGGTGGGGACAGATCTGATCGACCCGACCATTGCAGTAGCAGCGGAACATGGTCTTTCGGCCTACGACGCGGCCTATGTCGCCGCAGCGCGGCGGCACGACTGGACTCTGGTCAGCGTCGACATCGCAGACCTCGTCTCCAAGGGGCTCGCGGTCACGCCCGGCGACGCCGTCTAACCTTGGGTCCGATGAGCGTTCTCGAGCAGGTTCAGGACGACGTGCGGACGGCGATGAAGGCGCGCGAGCGCGAGCGCGCGGCGGCGCTGCGCCTGATCGTCGACGTGCTGCAGCAGGACGCGAAGCTGGGCAAGGGCGACGAGGTCGCGGTGCTGCAGCGCGAGCGCAAGAAGCGGGTCGAGGCGGCGACGGCCTACGAGGATGCCGGGCGGGCCGAGCAGGCCGCCAGCGAGCGCTTCGAGGCGGAGCTGATCGAGGGCTACCTGCCGCAGCAGCTCACCGATGCGGAGCTGGCGGGGCTGGTCGACGAGGCGATCGCCGAGACCGGTGCCAGTGAGCAGAAGCAGATGGGGCAGGTGATGTCGGCGCTGATGCCCAAGCTGGGCGGCCGGGCCGACGGCAAGCGGGTCAGCGCGGCGGTGCGTGAGCGACTTGGCGCGTAGGCAGCTGACCCTCGACAACACCGTTGCGGCCGAGCTGGCCGGTTCCGAGGACGGCGTCCTGCGGGCGCTGCGTGAGCGGCTCGACTGCGACCTGCACCTGCGCGGCAACGTGCTCACCCTCGACGGCGACTCCGGCGACGTGCAGGAGGCGGCGACCGTGGTCGACGAGCTGGTCGAGCTGATCGAGCAGGGGCACGACGTCGCTCCGGGCACGATTCAGGCGGTGACCGGCGCCCTCGACGCCGACGAGAGCCCGGCCGAGATCCTCGACGACATCGTCTGGCGCCACCGCAACACCAAGGTCGCGCCGAAGACGCTGAACCAGAAGCGCTACGTCGACTCGATCCGCCGCCACACGATCACCTTCGGGATCGGGCCGGCCGGCACCGGCAAGACCTTTCTTGCGGTCGCGATGGCGGCGGCGGCGCTGACCGAACGCAAGGTGCAGCGGATCATCCTCACCCGGCCCGCGGTCGAGGCCGGCGAGCGGCTCGGCTTCCTGCCCGGCGACATCCAGGCCAAGGTCGACCCCTACCTGCGCCCGCTCTTCGACGCCCTCTACGACATGATCGACCCCGACCGGGTCAACGGCTACTTCGAGCGTGACGTGATCGAGGTGGCGCCGCTCGCCTTCATGCGCGGCCGCACCCTCAACGACTCCTTCGTGATCCTCGACGAGGCGCAGAACACCAGCCCCGAGCAGATGAAGATGTTCTTGACCCGGCTTGGCTTCAACTCGCGCATGGTCGTCACCGGCGACGTCACCCAGATCGACCTGCCCAGCGACCAGCGCTCGGGCCTGATCGCCGTCCGCGACATCCTCGACCAGGTCCAGGACATCTCCTTTGTTGAGTTCGGCGGCGAGGACGTGGTCCGCCACAAGCTGGTCCAGCGCATCGTCGCCGCCTACGACGCCCACGGCGGCCGCGAGGCGGCGGCGCGCAGCGAACACGGTCCGACCCCGCGCCCTTGAGCCCCGACCTCGACGACGTCCCTGCCGATCTGCGCGCCGCGGTCGCGGCGGCGTTGGCTGCGGCCGGCGTCGGGGACGGCCACCTCGGGGTCGAGCTGGTCGACGCCGAGCGGATCCAGGCGCTCAACCGCGAGCACCGCGGCAAGGACGCCCCGACCGACGTGCTCGCCTTCCCGCTCGACGGCAGCGGCCCGGTCGCCGGCCCGCGCGAGCTCGGCGACGTCGCGATCTGCCCCGAGCACTGCAGCGACGTGACCGAGGCCGCGGTCCACGGCGTCCTCCACCTCTGCGGCTACGACCATGAGGTCGACGAGGGCGAGATGCTCGCCCTGCAGGGCCAGGTCCTGGCGGGGCTGCGGTGACCCGGTCTGGCTTCATCGGCCTCGCCGGCCGCCCCAACGCCGGCAAGTCGACCCTGGTCAACGCGATCGTCGGCTCGCACGTGGCGATCGCCTCGGTGCGGCCGCAGACGACGCGCCGGGCGATCCGCGGCGTCTCCACCGACACCGAGGCCGGGCGCCAGCTGATCCTGGTCGATCTACCCGGGGTGCAGCGCCCGCGCGACGTGCTCACCGAGCGCATGCAGCAGCGGGTCCAGCGCGAGCTGGCCGATTCCGACATCGCCCTGGTCGTGGTCAACGGCGAGGAGGGGGTCGGGCCCGGCGACCGCTTCATCGTCCGTGCCCTGCTCGAGGCCGGTGCCCGGCTGCCGGTGATCTGCGCGGTCAACAAGGCCGACAAGCTCGGCCCGAACGAGATCGTGCCGGTACTTGCCGCCGCGGCCGAGATGGAGGGGGTGGACGAGGTCTTCCCGATCAGCGCCCGCAGCGGCGAGGGACTGGAGCCGCTGGTCGCCCGGCTCGGCGAACTGGTCCCGGAAGGCCCCTACATGTACCCGCCGGAGGACAGCAGCGACCAGTCGAGCGAGCTGCTGCTGGCCGAGCTGATCCGCGAGCAGGTGCTGAACCGGACCCGCCAGGAGATCCCGCACTCGGTCGAGGTGGTCGTCAAGGAGGTGGCACCCCGTGAGGGCGACGACCTGGTCGTGGTCGCGGCTGAGATCTGGGCCGAGACCGAGTCGCAGAAGGGGATCCTGATCGGCAGGGGAGGCGCCAAGATCGGCGAGATCGGGACCGCGGCCCGGCGCTCGCTGGAGCGTGAGCTGGGCGAGCAGGTGCACCTCGACCTCAGCGTCCGCGTGCGCCGCAACTGGCGCCGCGACGAGGACATGCTGGACCGGCTTGGAATCGAGTAGCAGCGCCGGCGCTACTACGATGGGACCGATGTTCAGCGAAATCGAATTCGACCAAAGGGGCCTTGCTCCCTGTGTGGTCCAGGACTGGACCACCGGCGAGGTGCTGATGCTGGCCTACGTCAGCGCGGAATCCCTGGAGATGACGCTGGAGACAGGCGACCTGCACTTCCACAGCCGCTCCCGCGATGAAATCTGGAAAAAAGGCGAAACCTCGGGCAGCTTCATGCACCTGCGCCAGCTGCGCTACGACTGCGACGGCGACGCTCTGGTGGCAATGGTCGACCCGGCCGGCCCGGCCTGTCACACCGGCCAGCGCAGCTGCTTCTATCGCGAGGTGCTCGGCTCGGCCTCGAGCCGCAAGGACGCGCCGCCAGCGCCGGGCGAGCCGTTCCCGGTCACCCACGAAGCGCTGTCGGCGCTGGAGCGGACCCTGCGCAGCCGCGCGGTCGAACGCCCCGACGGCAGCTACACGGTGAAGCTGCTCGACGATCGCGAGCTGATCGGCGCCAAGGTCGAGGAGGAGGCCGAGGAGGTGATCCGCGCCGCCCGCGAAGAGACGGACAAGCGCGTCGCCGAAGAGGCGGCCGACCTGCTCTACCACCTCAGCGTGCTGCTGGTCTCCCGCGGCGTCTCCCAGTCGGCGGTGATGGAAGTGCTGAATGACCGTAGCGGCTGATTTCGAGCTGAAGCTCGAGCCCAGCCTCGAGCGCGCCCGCGAGCTGGCCCGCGAGGGCAACGTGGTGCCGGTCCGCGCCCGCCTCGTCGACGACTGCGAGACGCCGGTCTCGGCCTTCCTCAAGCTGCGCGCCGGTGAGCCCGAGGGCGCCCCCGCCTTCCTGCTCGAGTCGGCCGAGCAGGGCCAGGTCGGGCGCTACTCGTTCGTCGGCCTGCGCCCGCGGGCGCTGCTGCGCTGGAGCGAGGGGACGCTCTCGGAGTGGAGCGGGGAGGAGGCGGCCGCGGGCAGCCCGCCCAGCCGCAGCGAGCCCGCGCCCGATCCCTACGCCGCCGTCGCCGCCCGGCTGGGCGAGTTCAGCCCGGCCCCGGTCGAGGGCCTGCCGCCGTTCGCCGGCGGCGCCGTCGGCTTCTTCGGCTACGACCTGGTCCGCACTGTGGAGCCGCTGGGCGAGCCCAATCCCGACCCGCTCGGGCTGCCCGACATGGCGCTGATGGTCACCGACGCGATGGTCGTCTTCGACCACCTACGGCACGAGCTGACCCTGCTCGCCTGTGCCTTCGCCGACTCCGAGGGCGGCATCGACGCCGCCTACGCGCGGGCGGCGGCGACAATCGCCGAGATGCGCGAGCGCCTGCGCGGCCCGGTGCCGGCGCCCGAGCACCCGCGCGTCAGCGAGCCGCCCCAGTTCGTCTCCAACGTCGAGCGCGAGGAGTTCGAAGCGGCGGTCGAACGGATCGTCGAGTACGTGCACGCCGGCGATGCCTTCCAGGTTGTCCCGTCTCAGCGCTTTTCCGCTCCGGCCCCGGTCGAGGCCTTCTCGATCTACCGTGGCCTGCGCGCGGTCAACCCCTCGCCCTATATGTACTTCCTCGAGTTCGGCGACTTCCAGATCGCCGGTGCCTCGCCGGAGCCCCTGGTCAAGGTCAGCGGCGACCGGGTCGAGACGCGGCCGATCGCCGGCACCTCGCCGCGCGGCCGCAGCGAGGACGAGGACCGCCGCTTCGCCGAGCGCCTGATCAACGACCCGAAGGAGCGGGCCGAGCACGTGATGCTGGTCGACCTCGGCCGCAATGACCTCGGCCGGGTCTGCGAGTACGGGTCGGTCAAGGTCGACGAGCTGATGGCGGTTGAGACCTACTCGCACGTGCTCCACATCGTCAGCCAGGTCTCGGGCAGGCTGCGCGAGGGGGTCAGCGCCCTCGACGTGCTGCGCTCGGCGCTGCCGGCCGGCACCCTCTCGGGGGCGCCGAAGGTGCGGGCGATGCAGATCATCGACGAGCTCGAGCGGGTCAAGCGCTGCTCCTACGGCGGCGCGGTCGGCTACCTCTCCTGGGACGGCGACCTCGACACCGCGATTCACATCCGCACCGTCGTCGTCAAGGACGGCCAGATGCACGTCCAGGCCGGCGGCGGCACCGTCGCCGACGCCAAGCCGGCCTACGAGTACAACGAGTCGGTGAACAAGGCGAAGGCGGTCTTCCGCGCCGTCGAGGTCGCCTGCGAACAGCCGGACTGGGCTTAGCGATGCGCGTCCTAGTGATCGACAACTACGACTCCTTCACCTACAACCTGGTCCAGTACCTGGGCGAGCTCGGGGCGGAGGTCGAGGTCGTGCGCAACGACAAGGCCGAGGTGGCGGATCTGCTGAGGCGCGGGGCCGACCGGCTGGTCGTCTCGCCCGGCCCCTGCACCCCGGCCGAGGCCGGGATCTCGGGCGCGGCGATCCGCGCCTTCGCCGAGGCCGGCACACCGGTGCTCGGGGTCTGCCTCGGCCACCAGGCGATGGTCGAGGTCTTCGGCGGGAAGGTCGTGCAGGGCGAGCCGATCCACGGCAAGGAGGCCGAGATCGAGCACGACGGCAAGGCGATCTACGCCGGCCTGCCGAGCCCGATGGTCGCCGGCCGCTACCACTCGCTGGTCGCCGATCCGGAGCTGCCGGACGAGCTCGAGCTGACCGCCTCGCTCGGCGACGTGGTGATGGGCGCCCGCCACCGCGAGCTGCCGGCCGAGGGCGTCCAGTTCCACCCCGAGAGCGTGCTCACCCCTCAGGGCAAGCACCTGCTGAAGAACTTCCTCGGGGAGGGCTAGGGATGCCCAACGACATCGTCAGCCGAGCGATCGACGCGGTCTGCGCCGGTGACCACCTCACCGCCGACCACGCCTCGGCGGTGCTCTCGGAGATCATGGAGGGGCGGGCCGACCCGGTCCAGACCGGCGCCTTCCTGATCGCCCTGCGGGCGAAGGGGGAGACGGTGCCGGAGCTGGTCGGGCTGGCGCGGACGATGCGCTCGCTGGCGACGCCGGTCTCCAGCGCCCGTCCCGACCTGGTCGACACCGCCGGCACCGGCGGCGGGCCGACGACCTTCAACGTCTCCACGGCCGCCGCCCTGGTCGCCGCCGGGGCCGGCTGCGCCGTCGCCAAGCACGGCAATCGCTCCGCCACCAGCAAGTGCGGCTCCGCCGACCTGCTGGAGGCCCTCGGGGTCAACATCGAGATCGACCCGGAGCGGGTCGGGCGCTGCATCGACGAGGTCGGCTTCGGCTTCATGTTCGCGCCCCGCCACCACGCCGCGATGGCCCACGTCATCCCCGCCCGCAAGGCGCTCGGCGTGCGCACGATCTTCAACTTCCTCGGCCCCCTGACCAACCCCGCCGGGGCCAGCCGGCAGCTTCTCGGCGTCGCCGACCGGCACTACCAGGAGACGATCGCCGAGGCGCTGGTCGGGCTTGGATCGGTGCGGGCCCTGGTGGTCGCCGCCGAGGACGGGCTCGACGAGATCTCGCTCGGCGCCCGCACCCGTGTGATCGAGGTCGCCGACGGGGGCACCTCGGAGTGGTTCGTGGAGCCGGCCCAGTTCGGGATCGCGCCGGCCGATCTGGACGCGGTGGCGGGGGGGACCCCGGAGCAGAACGCCGCCCTGGTGCGTGCCGTCCTCGCCGGCGAGCCGGGGCCGCCGCGCGATCTCACCCTGCTCAATGCCGCGGCCGCGATCTACCTTGGCGGCCTCGCTCCCGACCTCGATGCGGGCGTCGCCAAGGCGGCTGAGGCGGTCGACTCAGGCGCGGCAGGAAATGTGCTCAATGAGCTGATCGCGGCGACGGCCGGCGGCGCCGACTAGGCTCTGGTAGTCCAGTGGGAATGATCGAGCAGCTGATTGCCGGGGCCAGGCAGGGAGTCGAGGCGCGTCGCCGCGAGCTTCCGCAGGCCGATCTCGAAGCGCGCCTCTCCGGCCGCGGCGAAGACCGCCCGTTCAGCGAGGCGCTGACCCGCCCCGGTCTCTCGCTGATCGCCGAGTTCAAGCGGCGCTCCCCCAGCGCCGGTGAGATCTCAGCGACGGCGACCGTTCCCGAGCAGGTCGGCGCCTACGAGCGCGGCGGCGCGGCGGCGCTCTCGGTGCTCACCGACGAACCCCACTTCGGCGGTTCGCTGGAGGACCTGCGCGCGGCCCGCGCAGCCTGCGGCCTGCCGATCATCCGCAAGGACTTCATCGTCGATCCGTACCAGCTCTACGAGGCGGCGGTGAATGGCGCCGACGCGGTGCTGCTGATCGTCCGCGCGCTTGAGGACGAGCAGCTGCGGGCGCTCTACGAGGAGGCGCGCTCACTCGACCTCGACTGCCTGGTCGAGGTCCATGACGGCGAGGAGCTGGAGCGGGCGCTGGCGGCCGACGCCGAGGTGATCGGGATCAACAACCGCGATCTCGACCACGGCACGATCGACCTCGCCACCACCTTCGAGCTGATGCCCGACGTCCCCGCCGGCAAGACCGTGGTCGCCGAGAGCGGCATCTCCGGCCGGGCCGAGCTCGACGAGCTCGACCGGGTTGGGGTCGACGCGGTCCTGATCGGCGGCGCGCTGATGACCGCTCCCGATCCAGAGGCGAAGACGCGCGAGCTGGCCGGGGCTGACGAAGGCACCCGCGAGCACCTCTACTGACGCGCCGATCGGCGCGCGCGTCGCGGCGCCGGCCTTTAGAAAACCTTTCGAGAGGTTTTAGAACGGAGACAGCGCTGGGGTGCACTATGGGTGCATGAACAGAGCGCGACGAGTCCTCCGTAACCCTTTCTCCTCGGCGTTGCTCGGCGGTGCCGTCGTTGCCATCTTCGGCTGGGTCGCGATCGCGGCCGGTTGGATCCAGTCCGAGGGTGGCACGACGACCACCGTTTCTGCACCGATGACGGCGCCCGTCGCCGACAACAGCGGTAACGGCGACACCAACATCGTCAACCGGATCTACAAGGACGACGGTGACGGTGTCGGCTTCATCGAAGCCGAGATCGCCCCCTCTGAAGAAACCCAGAGCTTCTCGCCCTTCGGCGAACCGGAATCCGAAGGCGGCGGCACCGCCACCGGCTCCGGCTTCGTGATCGACACCGAAGGGCACATGCTGACCAACAACCACGTGGTCGAAGGCGCCACCGAGGTCCAGGTCAAACTCGGCGACTCCGAAACCCCTTACCCGGCCAAGTTGGTCGGCGCGGACCCGGCGATGGACCTTGCGCTCCTCGACGTCGAAGCGCCGGCCGACCAACTGCATCCGCTCACCCTCGGTCGCTCCGCCGAGATGGAGGTCGGCGACCCGGTGGTCGCGATCGGCAACCCGTTCGGGCTCGACCGGACCGTCACCAGCGGCATTGTCTCCGCCCTGCAGCGGCAGATCGAAGCCCCCGACGGCTTCTCGATCACCGACGTGATCCAGACCGACGCGGCGATCAACCCCGGCAACTCCGGCGGTCCGCTGATCAACGCGGCCGGCGAAGTGATCGGGATCAACTCCCAGATCGCGACCGGGGGCAACGGTTCCGGCAACGTCGGCATCGGCTTCGCGATCCCGATCGACACGGTCAAGTCCGAGCTCGACCAGCTCAAGACCGAGGGCGAGGTCGACCACGCCTTCATCGGCATCAGCGGCGGCACGGTCACCCCCGACCTGGCGCAGGCGCTCAACCTGTCGGTCGAGGAGGGTGTCCTCGTTCAGACCGTCGTGCCCGACGGCCCTGCCGACAAGGCCGGGATCAAGGGCGGCGATACCTCGGCGACGATCGACGGGGCCGAAGTCAGCCTCGGCGGCGACATCGTCACAGAGGTCGACGGCAAGAAGGTGACCAGCATGGACCAGATGGTCGAAATCATCAACGAAGCGGAGCCCGGCGACAAGCTCGAGCTGGAGCTGCACCGCGGCGACTCGACCAAGACCGTGACCGTGACCTTGGGCGATCGGCCCGATTCCACCGAAGGGGCGGGCGAATAGGGAGGGTCGCGACTCCCTCCTCACTCGCATCGGAGATGCGCAAAACGTTCGGAGGGAGTCCCGACCCTCCCTTCACGTACGCTGGGTAGATGCGGGTCAAGTTCTGTGGGATTACCAATCTCGACGATGCGGCTGAGGCGGTCCGGCTGGGCGCCTGGGCGATCGGGCTGATCCATTTCGACGGCAGCCCGCGCTGCGTCGAGGCGGGTGCGGCGGCCGAGATCGGGGCCGCCTTCAAGCGCAAGTGCGAGGTGGTCGGCGTCTTCGTCAACCCGACCCTGGAGGAGGTCGACCAGGCGGTCGCCAACGCCGAGCTGACGATGGTGCAGCTCAATGGCGCCGAGGGCGCCCAGTTCTGCGCCGAGGTGGCGCGGCGCACCGGGGTCAAGGTGATCAAGGCGATTCATGTCGCCTCCGCCGCCGATATCCATGCCGCCGAGGCCTACCGCACCGACTTCCACCTCTTCGACCGCCGCGGCAAGGGCCTCTGGGGCGGGACCGGCGAGAGCTTCGACTGGGAGCTGCTGCGCGGGCACCGCTCCGACGTGCCGGACATCCTCGCCGGCGGCCTGCGCCCCGACAACGTGGCGGCGGCGGTCGCCGTCACCCAGCCCTACGCGGTCGACGTTGCCAGCGGCGTCGAGCTTGAGCCCGGCCGCAAGGACCACGCGGCGATGTCGGCCTTCTTCGAGGCCGCCCAGCCCAGCGGTGTAGCCGGCCGATGAGCGCGATCGAGGAGCGCTTCGGCCCCTACGGGGGCCGCTACGTGCCGGAGACCCTGATCGCGGCGCTCGACGAGCTGAGCGCGGCCTGGGCGGAGGCGCGCGAGGACGCCGATTTCATGGTCCGGCTGGAACGCCTGCGGCGTGACTTCATCGGCCGCCCGACCCCGCTCTACCTGGCCGAGCGGCTCTCCGAGCGGGTCGGCTCGCGGGTCTACCTGAAGCGCGAGGACCTCGCCCACACCGGCGCCCACAAGATCAACAACGCGGTCGGCCAGGCGCTGCTGGCGCAGCGGATGGGCAAGACCCGGATCATCGCCGAGACCGGGGCCGGCCAGCACGGGGTCGCCACCGCCTGCGCCTGCGCCCTGCTCGGGCTCGAGTGCGTCGTCTACATGGGCAGCGAGGACATCCGCCGCCAGGCCCCGAACGTCGAGCGGATGAAGCTGCTGGGGGCCGAGGTGGCCGCGGTCGAGGCCGGCGCCCGCACGCTCAAGGAGGCGGTCTCAGCCGCGATCCGCGACTGGGTCGCCAACGTCGAGACGACCCATTACGTGATCGGCTCCGCCGTCGGCCCGGCGCCCTACCCGGCCCTGGTGCGGGACCTGCAGCGGGTGATCGGCGAAGAGGCGCGCCAGCAGGCGCTCGACGTCGAGGGCGCGCTGCCGGCCCGGGTGATCGCCTGCGTCGGCGGTGGCTCCAACGCGATCGGCATCTTCGCCCCCTTCGTCGAGGACGCCGAGGTCGCCCTGGTCGGGGTCGAGGCGGCGGGCGAGGGACTCGACACGCCCCGCCACGGCGCCTCGCTCGCCGCCGGCGCGACGGGGGTCCTGCACGGCTCGCTCTCCTCGGTGATCGCCGACGAGGAGGGGCAGATCCTCGAGGCGCACTCGGTCTCGGCCGGGCTCGACTACCCGGGCGTGGGTCCGGAGCACGCCCATCTGCGCGACACGGGGCGGGCCAGCTACGTCTCGATCACGGACCGGCAGGCGCTGGCGGCGTTTGGCGAGCTGGCCCGGCTGGAGGGGATCATCCCGGCGCTGGAGTCCTCGCACGCGATTGCCTGGTTGCTGGAGAACCCGGGGGCGGAGGGATTCGATGTGCTGTGTCTCTCGGGGAGGGGCGACAAGGACCTGGCAGAGGTTGTCGCGCAGGTGGGTGCGTGAGCGGCGAAGAGCGGATCGCCGCGGCGTTCGAGGCGGCGCGGGCAGAAAACCGCGCAGCGTTGATGCCGTACATGATGGCCGGGTATCCGGATCGGGATACGTCGCTTGCGGTAGCGGCCGCTTACGCGGATACGGGTGCGGATTTGATCGAGCTGGGGGTTCCGTTCTCTGATCCTCTCGCTGACGGGCCGACTATTCATGCGGCGGCCACCGCGGCCCTTGAGGCCGGGGCTACGTTTGCCACTGCGCTCGAGGTTTGCCGGTCGGTGGCGGAGCGGGTGCCGGTGGTGCTGATGGCTTACTCGAACATGGTCCTGGCCCAGGGTGGGGCGGGGGAGTTTGCGCGGATGGCGGTGGCTGCCGGGGCGGCTGGGGTGATCGTGCCGGATCTGCCGCTGGGGGAGGCCGAGGAGGTGCGGGAGGAGTTCGCGGCGCAGGGGCTGGCGCTGGTGCCGCTGGTCGCGCCGACGACGCCGGCCGAGCGGCGGGCCCGGATCTGCGCCGTCGCCCAGGGCTTCGTCTACGTCGTCTCCACCGTCGGCACGACCGGCGAGCGGGCCGAGATCCCGCCGGCCCTGGCGGAGCTGGTC
>DASUNU010000037.1:0-4622 GCA_036276995.1 Solirubrobacterales bacterium | reverse complement strand
CGAGAAGCGCATCGGGCCAAGCGAGAGCTCACGCACGATCAGCATCGCCCAGCGCTCCCCGATCCGGTCGAGGGCAGCGGCGACGCTGCAAGCCTGGTCGTACTTTCGCCTTGGCATCAGGCGATTTTAGCATTTACTTTGATTCTCAAAGCAACTGCTTGGAAATCTGGTACGGTCCCGCAAAATGAACCGAGTCGCCGACCTGACCTGGAAGCACCCGAAGCTGGTTCTCGCGGCGGTCGGCGTCTTCGTCCTGATCGCGATCGGGGTCGGTCGCGACGTCGAGAGCCACCTCAAGGCCGCCGGCTTCACCGACAGCGCCTCCGAGAGCGAGCGCGGCGGCGCCGTCCTGCGCGACGCGCTTGGCTACGACCCCAACCCTGGATTGGTGGTCGTCGTCCGCGCCCCCGACGGGGGCAAGCTCGACATCGCCGACCCGGCGGTGCGGGCCGAGGTCGCCCGGCTCAGCAACGAGATGTCGCAGGTCGAGTACGTCGGCCGCGTCGTCAATCCGCTGCAGGACCGTCGCGCCGCCGCGACCCTCGTCGCCCGCGACGGGGAGTCGCTGACCCTCGCCGCCAACCTCTCCACCGACGACATCCAGGACGCTGGCGGCTACGCCTCCGAAGACGTCGCCGAGCTGGCCGCGGCGAGCTCGCTCGACGCCGCGGTCGGCGGCTACGCGGCGGGCTTCAACGAGACCAACGACCAGACCCGCAAGGACCTGACCAAGGCCGAGCTGATCGCCTTCCCGATCCTCGCCCTGCTGTTGCTGTTCGTCTTCCGAGGCGTGATCGCGGCGGCGATCCCGCTGCTGCTCGGGGTGATCTCGATCGTCGGCACGCTGCTGGTCCTGCGGGTGATGGCAGGCTTCGCCGACACCTCGCTGTTCGCGCTCAACATCGCCACCGGGCTCAGCCTCGGCCTCGCGGTCGACTACGCATTGCTGATGGTCTCGCGCTATCGCGAGGAACTCGGCGCCGGCAAGGACCTGCGCGAGGCGCACCGGCGCACGGTGCAGACGGCCGGGCGCACCGCGGTCTTCTCCGGCCTCACCGTGGCGGCGGCGATGGCGGCGCTGATCGTGATGCCGCAGCGCTTCCTCTACTCGATGGCGGTCGCTGGCACCTCGGTGGCGCTGCTCTCGGCGCTGATCGCGATCCTCGTCGTGCCCTCGATGCTGGCCCTGCTCGGGACCCGCATCGACGCGCTCTCGATCCGCCGCGGCCCGGCCGTCTCCGACAACTCCGACGGCTGGTACCGGCTGGCCCGCGGGGTGATGCGGCGCCCGGTCGCCGTCGCCCTCGCCAGCTCCGCCCTGCTTCTGGCCGCGGCCTCGCCGCTGCTGTGGACGACGCTGACCGGCCCCAGCGCCGAAGCCGTGCCGCCCGGCCAGCCCTCCTACGACGCCTACCGTTACCTCGAGGCGCACTACCCGCGCGACGTCACCGAGGCGGTCACGGTCACCGTCGACGGCGGCGCCAAGCCGGGTGAGTTGGCCGCTCTCCAGCGCCGGGTCGAAGCGGTTCCCGGCGTCGTCCGCGGCACCCCCTTCCTCCCCGCCTCGGAGACGGTTGCCTACGCCAACTTTGCGCTCAGCGGGCCCGCGCTCAGCGGCGAGTCGCAGGACTCGGTCCACACGATCCGCGACCTCGGCCCGCCAACCGGGACGGTCACGCTCGTCTCCGGCAACACCGCCGGCTTCATCGACCAGAAGCAGAGCCTGATCGAACACGCGCCGCTGGTGGTGATGATCATCGCCCTCACCACCCTGGTCCTGCTCTTCCTCCTGACCGGCTCGGTGCTGCTGCCGCTGAAGACGCTGGTGATGAACACGCTGACGCTCGGCGCCACCCTCGGCATCCTCGTCCTCGCCTTCCAGGAGGGCTGGCTGAAGTCGCCGCTCGACTACACCGGGCCAGCCGCGATCGAGGTGACCAGCGTCGTCTTCCTCTTCGCGATCCTTTTCGGCCTCGCGACCGACTACGCGGTGCTGGTGATGGCGCGGATCAAAGAGCACTACGACAACGGCGCCAGCAACGAGGAGGCGGTGGCAATCGGGATCGGCCGCACCGGCCGCGTAATCACCGCCGCCGCCCTCGCGATCGCCGTCGTCTTCCTCGCCTTCGCGGTCAGCTCGGTCTTCTTCGTCAAGCAGATCGCGATCGGCATGGCCGTGGGAGTGATGATCGACGCCACCATCGTCCGCGCCCTCCTCGTCCCCGCCCTGATGCGCCTCTTCGGCACCTGGAACTGGTGGGCGCCCGCCCCCCTGCGCCGCCTCCAGCTCCGTTTCGGCTTCTCCGAGGCCTGACTTCTCCCAAAGCAGCGCCTACGGGCCGAGCGTGTCACGGGACACGACCTCGGCCCGTGCCCAGCAACGCCCTGCGCCTTTTGGTCGCTATAGCGACCATTTCGCACAGCGCAATCGAGCGATTCACAGGGCGCCCAAGCGTGCGTTCGTCACAGATACCCACATATAAATTTATATCTGGGTAACGTATGCACCAATGGATGCATCGGTAGCCCGATCGCGCCTCCCCAAGGAGGACCGGATGGAGCAGACGCTGCTGGCTGCTCACGACCTGTTTGCGGCGCGCGGCTACGCGGCGGTGAAGATGGATGACATCGCGGCCGCGGTCGGGGTGACGAAGCCGCTGCTCTACAACTACTTCGGCAACAAGGAGCAGCTCTACATCACCTGCATGGAGCGGGCGGGCGACTCGCTGACCAAGACGGTCGCCGACTCGGTCGTCGAGAGCGCCAACCCGGGCGAGGCGCTCGGGGCCGGGGTCAGGGCCTTCTTCGAGTTTCTCGATAGCGACCGCGCCGCCTGGGCGGTGCTGTTCGACGAGACCCTCCCCCGCGGCGGCGAGATCGCCGAGCGGGTCGCCGACTACCGCGGCGTGATCGTCGAGCTGGTCTCCGGCTCGCTGCTCGCCCAGCTGCCCCAGGAGCGCCGCGACGCGGTCCGGGTCGAATTCGAGGCCCTCTCCACCGCCCTGCTCGGCGCCGCCGAGGCGCTCGCGCGCTGGTGGCTGCGGACCGAGGAGATCAGCGCCGGCGAGGCCGCCGAGCTGCTGATCTCGACGATCGAGCCAGGGCTGCGCGCCCGCTCGGGCTCCCCCACTTCCAACACCCCAGAAGACAAAGGAACCCCCACCCCATGAACAGCAAAACCCGTCGGGTTGCCGTCGTTGGCGGCAACCGGATCCCGTTCGCGCGCTCCAACAGCGTCTATTCCCACGCGTCCAACCAGGACATGCTCACCGCAGCCCTCGACGGGCTGATCGACCGCTACAACCTCGAGGGCGAGACGCTCGGCGAGGTCGCCGGCGGCGCCGTCCTCAAGCACTCCCGCGACCGCGACCTCGCCCGCGAGAGCGTGCTCAGCACCCGCCTCGCCCCGGAGACCCCGGCCTACGACGTCCAGCAGGCCTGCGGCACCGGGCTCGAGACGACGATCCTGGTCGCCAACAAGATCGCCCTCGGGCAGATCGACTCCGGCATCGCCTGCGGCGCCGACACCACCTCCGACGCCCCGATCGCGCTCAACGAGCAGCTGCGCGAGACCCTGCTGGACGCCAACCGCCAGCGCTCCACGCTGGGCAAACTGCGCACCCTGACCGGCGTCCGTCCGGGCCACATCGTGCCGGCGATCCCCCGCAACGAGGAGCCCCGCACCGGCCTCTCGATGGGCGAGCACTGCGCGATCATGGCCGAGGAATGGGAGGTCGGCCGGACCGAGCAGGACGAGCTCACCCTGGCCAGCCACGAGAACCTCGCCGCCGCCTACGAGCGCGGCTTCCTCGATGACCTGATCACCCCCTACCTCGGGCTTGAGCAGGACCAGAACCTGCGCCCAGGCTCCAGCCTCGAGAAGCTGGCGAAGCTGAAACCGGTCTTCGGCGGCCCCGAGGGGACGATGACCGCGGCCAACTCGACCCCGCTCAGCGACGGCGCCTCGGCGGTGCTGCTCGCCTCCGAGGAGTGGGCGAAGGAGCGCGGCCTGCCGATCCTCGCCTACATCAGCGAGGGCCAGACCGCGGCGGTCGACCACGTCCACAAGCGCGAAGGCCTGCTGATGGCTCCTGCCTACGCGATGCCGACGATGCTCGACCGGGCCGGGCTGAAACTGCAGGACTTCGACTACTACGAGATCCACGAGGCCTTCGCGGCGCAGGTGCTCTGCACGCTCAAGGCCTGGGAAGACGCCGAGTTCTGCAAGGAGAAGCTGGGTCGACCCAAACCGCTCGGCGCGATCGACCGCAAGAAGCTCAACGTCAACGGCGGCTCCCTGGCCGCCGCCCACCCCTTCGCGGCGACCGGCGGCCGCATCGTCGCCGGCCTCGCGAAGCAACTGCACGAAGACGGCAAGGGCCGCGGCGTGATCAGCATCTGCGCCGCCGGCGGCCAGGGTGTCGTCGCCATCCTCGAGAGCGCTGGAGGCAGCAAATGAGTGACCGCTACTCACAGGTAGTCAACGCACCGGTCGTTTCGACCATCGCCAAGCAGCTGGGGCTGCCGCAGCCGGTCAGCCTCGACCGCTACAAGGAAGGCGCGCCCGTCGTCGCCGGCCCGGTCCTGACCGGCGCCGCACCCGGCGGCCGCCTCGACAAGAC
>DASUNU010000036.1:0-8291 GCA_036276995.1 Solirubrobacterales bacterium | reverse complement strand
GCATGGACTCCAGACGCCGCCCCGGCCGCTCGCTGACCCTGCTCGCCCTGCTGCTGCTCGGCGCGGCGGTTGCGCTGACCCTGCTGCTCGCCCTGCGCGACGAGGACAGCGCCCCGATCTCGGCCAGCAGCGCCGCCGCCCGCACGCCCGCCTGCGCGGCCACCGTCGCCAGCCTCGGCGCGGTCCAGGCGGCGGTCGACGCGGCTGAGCCGGGCAGCTCCGTCTGCCTGCGCGACGGCGAGTACGGGGAGCTCTCGCTCAGCGCCGAGAAGAGCGGTGGCGACGTCGTCGTGCGGGCCGAGAACCCGGGCAAGGCGACCCTCGCGGGCGCCGACCTACGCGGCTCCCACCTCGCCCTCGCCCACTTCGACATCGCCGGTGGAGTCACGATCGAGCCCGGCTCGCGCAAGATCTCGGTCCTCCACAACCGCATCCACGACGGCTACTTCGGGGTCGAAGCCGGCCCGACCACGAACGTCAACATCGCCGACACGACGATCCGCGGCAACAAGTTCGTCGGCCCCTTCGGTGAGGACGCGATCCGGCTCAACCGCTACCACGACAGCGGCGACCCAGATCCATACGGGGTGCTGATCGAAGGCAACGAGATCACCAACGTGCGGGAGAACGGCAACCACAGCGACTGCCTGCAGTCGGTCTGGGGCGGCAACAGCCTCTACTTCCGCCGTAACTACCTGCACGACAACCGCTGTCAGGGCTTCTTCATCAACGACCAGCCCGCGCCCGTGCGCAAGGTCGTGATCGAAAACAACCTGATGCTGCGCAACGCCGCTCCCTGCGACCCGCCCGGCAGCCAGTGCGGGCCGCCGCTGATCCTCCAGATCATCGGCCCGACCCGCGGCATCAGGCTCGCCCGCAACACGGTCTGGACCCCGGAGGACGACTCCCCCGTCGCCCTGCGCGAGGGTCCGTTCGGGGCGGTCGCGGTCCGCGACAACGTGATCTTCCGCGGCTGGAGCGACTGGGAGGGCGGTTTTCCGCGCTTCCGCGAGGCCGGCAACCTGGTCTGCCGATGGGAAAGCACGCTGCCGCGGCTGAGCTCGCAGTCGCGGCGCAGTTGCCGACCGGGCTTCCTCGACCCGGCCAAAGACGACTACCGGGTCGAGGGCGGGCCGGGCGTGACCTGGGCGCCCGCCGGCCAGCACTACGGGCCCTGAATCCGGACGAAAAGTATTGAGGCAGTTCGCCCGTTGGTCAGTTATGAGCGCCACCACGGTCGCGACGCCCAGTACGCCGATCTCCCAGGCCCCAAGCCATAAGGAGGATCTGCGCGAGAAGCACGCGCACGCCGGCATGGCGATGGCCGTGGCGACGCTGGCGATGGCCGCGACCTCGGGCATCCAGTCGCTGCTCTACCTCAGCTCCTTCGGGGTCAACGCCCGCACCGACGGCTTCTTCGTCGCCTTCGCCCTCTACGCCAGCTTCGGGGTCTTCAGCCAGAGCATCAGGGTCACCTCGGCGCCGCTCCTGGTCGGGGCCCGGCCACGCCTGGCCCCGCGCGAGTTCGCCCTCGCCCTGATCGCGATTGCGGTCCCGGTGGCACTGGCGACGATCCCGCTGGCCGCACCGCTCGCCGGCCTCCTGGCTCCGGGGGTCGGCGACGCGGGCCGCGGCGTCGCCGAATCGGCCCTGCCGATCCTCGGCCTGGCGATGGTCCTGCAGCTCTGGGCCGCCGGCGGGGCCACCCTGCTCGCCGTGCGCGACCGCTTCGACCGGATCGCCTTCGCCTACATCGCCGGCGCCCTCTCCGGCCTCGTCGTCTACCTCGCGGTCTCCGGCCCGGCCGGCGAGCTCTCGCTGGGCTGGTCGATGCTGGCGATGGCCGTGGTCACCAGCGCCACCATGCTCGACGGGGTCCGCGCCAGCCGCGCCGCGCCCAGCTCGGCGCCGCGCCCGGCCCTCAGCCTGCGCCGCTTCGGCCGCAGCGTCTGGCTGGTGCTCGGCAGCACCGCGATCTACCTCGCCTTCAACGGCCTCTACGTGATCACCCTCGCCTTCGCCAGCAACTACGGCGCCGGCGGTGCCACCGTGCTCTCCTACGCCTACCTCTTCGCCAGCTACCTGGTCGCCGCCACCGGCTTCGCGCTGGGGATGTCGCGGATCGCCGACATGCGCCGCGGCGCCCTCGCCGACTGGCGCGCGGTGATCGCCGACACCGTCCCGCCCGGCTTCCGCTACTCGATGCTGATCGGCGCCCCCGCCCTCGCGGCCCTGATCGCCGGCGGCGCCAGCCTGATCGGCGAGGTCCTACCTGACAGCTTCAGCCCCGCCCAGATCGACCAGCTCGAGGTCTTCGCCGCCCTGCTCTGCGCCTGGACCGTGGCGGCGCTATTGGTCAACCTGCTGCTGCCGGCGATGTTCGCGCTCGGCCGCGCCAAGCTGGTCAACGTGCTCGCCCCCTTGATCGTCGTCCTCCACATCGGCGTCACCGCGCTCGGCGGGGCACTGTGGGGAGTTAACGGCGTGGTCGGCGCCTTCTTCGTCGTCCCCAGCGCCTTCGCGGTCGTGCTGCTGCTGGTCGGAGCCGGTCGCGGCAGCGCCCCGATCGCCGCCGAGCTGACCCGCGACGGCCTCCGCTTCAGCCTCGCCGCGGCCGTCTGCTTCGGCATCGGTGCCCTGGTCGGTGGCGCCATCGCCTCCGGGCTGCTGGCGCCGCTGGTCACGATCGCGCTCGGCTCGGCTCTCTACGTCGCCCTCACCCCCTGGCTGGCGCCGGAACAGGTGCGGTTGCTGCTCGGGGCGATCCGCCCAGCCTCAGCCTCCAGCTCGGCATGAACGTCGCCGTCCGCACCCCCTCGGCCGCGCCGGCCCCGGGGACGGCGGAGGAGCTCTCACGGGCCCGCCGCATCGCTGCCAACGCCGACGCGAGGGCGCTGGCCGCGCTCGCCTTCCTCTTCGCCCTGCTCGCTGCGCTGAGCTGGCGCAAGTGGGGCGTGCCCGGGGTCGATGCCGGCCACGAGCTGACCGTGGCCGCGGCGATCGCCGAAGGCGGCGAGCCCTACCGCGACATCCGCTACTTCTACGGCCCCGCCGGTGTCTACGGGCTGGCTGGGGCGTTCGCGGTCTTCGGCACCGGGTTCGGCACCGCCTTCGGCTTCGGGCTGGCTCTGGCGGCAGCGATCGTCGGCACCTTCTACGCCCTGGCCCGCCAGCTCCTTGCTCCGCTGCCCTCTTTCCTGGCGAGCGCGGTCGTCGCCGCGATCGGGTTCTCCGGCACCGCCTTCAACTTCGTCCTCCCCCACACCAACTCGGCCACCTTCGGCGTCCTCTTCGTGCTCTTGATGCTGCTGGCGCTGCGGCGCGAGCGGCTGATCCCGGCCGGGCTGGCGGCCGGCGTGCTCTGCCTGACCCGGCCCGAATTCGCCGCGATCGGGGTCCTCATCGGAGCCGCCTACCTGGTCGGCGTGTGGCGCCAGGAGGGCCTCCGCCCCGCCCTGCGCGCGCTGCCGCGGCTGGCCCTGCCGGCGGTCGCGGTCGCGGTCCCGGTGCTGGCCCTGCTCGCCTCCGGGGCGGGCACCTCCAACCTCTTCACCGAGAACCTCTGGCCGGTCGACTTCCTCCGGGTCGGCGGCTTCAGCTCGCAGGAGACCTGGACCCCGTTCGACCTCGAAAGCGTCGTCTCCACCCTCGCCCGCGCCGGCGCCTACTGCCTGCTGGTCGGTTCGCTGATCGCCGCCGCGGTCACGGTCTCGCGGGAGACGGAGACCCGCGAGCGGTTGAAGGCGCTGTGGCCGATTCCGGCGGCGCTGGCCGCGCTGCTACTCGCTTTCGGCGCCTGGCGCGTGCTGGGAGTCTGGGACGACGCCCGCTCCTCGGTCCAGTACGAGCTGACCCACCTGCTGATCGGGATGAGCTGGCTGCCGGCGCTCGGGTTCGCCGCCTGCGCCGTGCTCGCGGTCCGCTTCCTGCGTCGCGGCTCGGCTCCGATCTCGGGCTCCTGGGGCTTCGACCTCGCGCTCGTCGCCGCTGCGGCGGCGCTCGGCGCCCGTGCCTACGACGCCTTCACCGCCGAGGCCTCCTACGCCCCCTACTACGCGGCGCCGCTGGTCCTGCTGCTGGCCCTGCTGCACAACTACGCGGCCGAGCGCTGGCCGCAGGCCCGCCGGGCCTCCCTCGCCGCCCTGGCCGGGGTCGCGGTCGGGTTGATCGCCTACGCCCAGGTCGCCCTCTACCCCGACGACAGCGCCACCGTGCACACCCCGCGCGGCGACTTCGTCACCACCGCTGCCGCGGCCCCCGGCCTGCAGGGCGCGATCGACTTCATCGACAGCCACACCGCGCCCGGCGAGCCGATCCTCGCCGTTCCCTCCGACGCCGGCCTGCATTTCATGACCGGCCGCCCGGCGGCGCTCTACAACGTGATGTTCCTGCCCGGCCTGCTCGAGACCCGCGCCGACGAGCGGGAAGCGATCGCCCAGCTCGACGCGGCCGGCGTCCGCTACGCGATCGTCGGCGAGCGCAGCTTCAACGGCTACGGCTTCCAGCGCTTCGGCGGCGACTACGACCAGCTGCTGGCGGCGCGGATCGAGCGCCAGGGACCGCCGGTCGCGAGCTTCGGCGACGGCACCCGCGTCGGCGGCACCAACCCGGCGACCTCCTTCGCGGTCTACGAGCTGCAGGGGTCCGCCCCGCGGCAGCCGTGAGCGGCGCCGGGCCGACTCTGATCGTCGGCGTCTTCCCGGCCGCCGAGCGCGAGCGGCTGCGCCTCCTCTTCGGCGCCCTGGAAGCGGCCTTCCCGGTCCACTTCGAGGGCCGGCGCGACGGCGCCCTGCGCGACCTCGACGCGGTGCTCGAGCTCGGCACCGTCACTCAGGGCGCGGCGGCCGGCGGCACCGGCACCCCGGCGCTCTCGCTGCTGGCTCCGGAGCCGGCCGTCGCCGGTGCTCCAGCCGTGCTCGAGCTCGGCGAGACGGCGCTGGAGCGCTGCCTGCACCACGCACAGCTGCCGGACGAGCGGCTGGGAGCGGCGATCGCCGCCGGCGTCGCCCTGGTGCCCTCGCCGGGCGCCGCGGTGCTCGCAAGCGCCGGCGGCACGCCGGCCTGGGCGCGGCGTGGCAACCACGAGGTGTCGCTGCTCCACCCGCTGGAGCTTGAGCCCGAGGAGGCCCTGCGCGACCGGCTGCGTGACGGCCGCAGCGCCGCCCTGCTGCCCCTGGTCCACTTCCTGCGCCAGCTCGGGGGCGGCTGGCAGCCGCCGCCGCTGCGCGCCAGCTTCCTCTTCGACGATCCGAACCTGCACTGGCCCTCCTACGGCTTCGTCAAGCTCGACGCGCTGGGGCGACACGCCCGCACCCACGGCTACCACGCCTCGCTGGCGACGGTTCCGCTCGACGCCTGGTTCGCCCACCCGGGGGCGCTGCGGACACTGCGCCAGAGCGGCGGCGCGATCTCGCTCTCGGTCCACGGCAACGACCACTACGGTGCCGAGCTCGGGCAGCTACGCAACGAGTCCGATGCGGTCGCCCTCGGCGCCCAGGCCCTGCGACGGATGCGGGCCTTCGAGCGCCGCACCGGGGTCCCCGTCGACCCGGTAATGGTCCCGCCGCACGAGCGCTGCTCGGAGACAACCCTGAGCGGCCTGCGCCGCTGCGGCTTCGCCGGGATCACGATGACCACGCCCTACCCCTGGCTGGCCCAGCCCCCGCAGCGCTGGCTCGCCCGCCCCGCAGAGGTCGGCCCCCTGGCCGGCTGGCGCCCCGCCGACCTCGTCGACGGCCTCCCGGTCTTCCTCCGCCACCCCTTCCCCGGCCGCTCCCAGGCCGAGCTGACCCTCCGCGCCTTCCTCGGCCAGCCACTGATCCTCTACGGGCACCAGGAGGACCTGCTCGACGGGCTCGGGGTCCTCGCCGCAGCTGCCGCCGACGTGCGCCGCCTCGGCCCGGTCCAGTGGGGCTCCCTCTCCGAGCTTGCGGCAAGCAACTACGAACGCCGCCAGGCCGGCGCCCAGCTGGCCCTGCGCCTCCTGACCAGGCGCGCCATCGTCGAGATCCCCGCCACCGCCGAACAGCTCCTGGTCACGCTGCCACCAGAGGCCGGCAACCTCGACTCCCATCTCCTCGTCAACGGTCTCCCCCAGCGCCTCGACCAACCCCTCGCCGTCGCCCCCGGCAGCACCGTCACCGTCGAGCTCCACCCGGCCGACGCCGTCGACCCCAGCCACGTCCCCCCACCTCCTCGCCAACCCCTGGCGATCCCCCGCCGCGTCCTCAGCGAGAGCCGCGACCGCCTCGCCCCACTGCTGGCCCGCGCCCGCTAATGTCAATAGGGGCCAGTCCGTCGACCCCTATTGTGAACCAATCGCGCGGAGGCTCTAGTTGCTCAGGATGAGCGATGTGGACGTACCAGCGTGCGTCTCAGCGGAGACGGTCGCTTTTGCAACCAAAGTGCCATTGTTTGCTGTGCCGCTCGGACAGGAACCGAGACCCGTGCCTTGTGTATGGGTGTAGTGGATTTCGGTCAAGCTGACTTCGACTGTAACTTCCCCGGAGATGTTTGAGTATTTGATCAGACCGGGAACATCTGTCTGAGGTTTCACATGAGCCGTGCACTTAGCCACTCCGGCGCTTAGGGCTGTAATTGTGATTTCGTCCCCAGGCGTGACGCACTCCAGGTTGACTGTGCCTCCTGTGAGCGCCAATACTTTGAACTCGAATGTGCAGCTTTTATGGTCGATTGTCGCCGGGAATCCAGCATAGGTGCAGCCTACATGGGGATATGTAGGTGTCACCAAGACTTTGCCTGCTGTATTGATCGGTCCAGTGATTGTCGCATCGTATTTGGTATCAGGGCATTTCGCGACTCCGGCTGTGGTTTTGAATTCATCGGTGAATCCTGGCTCCGCTGTCCCTGTCAGCACCGCCGGATAGGCTTGGGCTGTAAGCGTGTCCGCCTGAGCCGCCACCGCCATGACCGCGCCCATCGAGAGCACCGCCATCAGCGCGAGCCCGAGAGTCTTGATGTTTCTCATCGTGCTTCCTCCATTTGAGTGATCGAGGCCTTGTGGCCTCGCCAACCGATAGAGGAAGCGTGACTATGGGTCAAGGAATAATGCGCGCCAAGCAGGCGTGTTCCTACTCGCAGAGATTCAGCCCCGCAAACCACGCGCGATCAATTACCGTCCGCGCCGATCCGCGGGCGCGAAGAAGGTGAAGCCAACGCCCCTCTTCCCGCCTGCGATCTCGGCGCCATCTACCGAAGAAGCGAGCGTGCCAGGGCGTTGAAGTCGCCTTTGCCGATTAGAGGGGCCGACGCCAGCCAGCCCCTCTAATGATTCGGCAATCGCGCAGCGCTAGGAGCTAAAAAGGGTCGAGTATGGGGAATAAGGCGGTCCGTCACTCTCGGCACTGAAGATTGCCTTCGCGACGAGGGTTCCGTTGGTAGCGCTGCCGCTCGGACAGGAACCGAGACCCGTGCCCTGTGTATGGGTGTAGTCGATGCCGGTCAGGTTGGCTTCTACTGTTACTTGACCACCGGCGATGTTCGTATATTTGACCGTACCGCCGATGTCTGTCTGGGTTTTCACGTGGACGGTACACTTGAGGATACCGGCACTTCGCGCTGTCATTGTGACTTCGTTTGCACCCGCACACTCCAAGTCGACGTCACCGGCTGTTCCCGCCAAAACGCCGAATGAATATTCACATCCGTTCATGTCGACTGTCCCGGGAAAGCCGAAGCCCGTGCACCCTTCATCTGTGTAATTGACGGTTACTCTGATTCGAGCGCCTGTAGGAATCGGGGCGCCAATTGTCGCGTGGTACACGACGTGAGGGCATATCACGGATCCAGATGTCGTGGTGAGCGTGTCTTTGAATTCACCGTCTGATGTGCCTGTCAGTGTCCACGGATACTGAGTCGCTGTCAACGTGTCCGCGGAAGCCCCCGCCGCCATCACAGCGCTCATCGAGAACATCGCCACCAGCGCGAGCCCAAGCATCTTTGCTTTCCTCATCATGCTTTCCTTTCGATTGACTGGTTAGGCCATATGGCCCTTGCGCAATCGATAATGGAAGCATCACCGCGAGGTCAAGCTGGGTGGGTGTGTCAGGTAGGAGCGCTCCTACCCGACTTGGTTGGTCCCCGCAAACGGCGTATGAGCAATCGCCGCTTGCGCCGATCGGCGGGCGCGATGAAGCGCCCCCTAGCGCCCCTTCTTCCCGCCCTTGCCTTTGCCCTTCGCCTTCCCGGGCTTCCCCTTCTTGCAGGACGTCTTCACCACCGGCCTCGTGTTGTGAGCTCGCCCGTTTTGCCCGCTCATCTGCACGTCTGCC
>DASUNU010000035.1:0-15910 GCA_036276995.1 Solirubrobacterales bacterium | reverse complement strand
TGTTCGTTTTCGTCTGCGCGGTGCCGGCCTCGGCGCTGGCGGTGGGCTCGATCTCGGGAACGGTGACCGCCGCGACCGGCGGCGCGCCTCTGACCATGGTCGAAGTCTGCGCGGAAGCGGTCAACGAAGAATCGTTCGAATGCGCCGCGCCCGAGGCGGACGGCACCTACACGATCGCCGAACTCGAGCCCGGCGACTACCTGGTCGAATTCTGGCCCTACGGCGACAACGATTACGTGCGTCAGTACTTCGACGGAGCGTCGCGCTGGAGCGATGCCGATCCGGTTACGGTCAGCGACGGCGCCGACGCCGATGAAATCGACGCGGCGCTGCTGAGCGGCGGCAGGATCACCGGACGGGTCGTCGACGCCGCGACCAAAGCCGGGATCGGAGGAGCCGAAGTCTGCGCCCTTTCGATCGGCGGGGAAGCCACCGGTCGCTGCACCTGGGCCGACGGCGACGGCGACTACGCCGTGCGTCATCTGTTGCCGGGCTCCTACGAAGTCTTCGCCTGGGACGAAGCGGGGGTGTACCAGGAAGCCGCCTATCCGGACCCGGTCTCCGTCTTCGCCGGAACGGCGACCCCGGGGGTCGACATCGAGATGGGCGCGGGCGGGCAGATCGCCGGCACGGTCACCGACGCGCTGAGCGGGGCGGCGATCCGCTTCAGTCTGGTCTGCGCCCGGGATGCCCTCGACGGCGAGATCTACGGCTGCGACTACACCGAAGGCGCCGGTCACTACGCGATCGGCGCCCTCCCAACCGGGACCTACAAGGCCTGGTTCTCGCCCGACGTCCCGGAATGGGAAGAGGAAGACGACTACTTCCAGCAGTACTACAACGGCGCGTCCAGCTTTGCCGGGGCGACCGCGGTGGCCGTGGTCGCGCCCGGCATCGTGGCGGGCATCGACGCTCGCCTCAGCAGCCGCCATGCGCCGCCGTCCCCGCCCGCACCGTCCGCTTCGGCGCCGCCGGTCGGAACCGCCGTGGTCAAGCCCCCCGTGGCCAAGATGCGGCCGAAAGTGCGGTGCCCCAAAGGAAAGCGCCTGGTCAAACGGAAGGGCAAGGCGAAGTGCGTGAAGAAGATCAAGCGCAGCGCCATGCCCCGCCATTCCGCCCGCTGAGCCGGCGGGCGGGGGCGGCGCGCGGGTCCCGGTAGGTTCGGCCGGATGCGGGCACTGGTCCAGCGGGTGAGCCAGGCGGCGGTCGACGTCGAGGGCGAGCGGGTCGCTCAGATCGGGCCGGGGATGCTGGTCCTGCTCGGGGTCGGGGTCGGCGACGGGGAGGAGCAGGTCGACCGCCTGGCCGACAAGGTGCGGGCGCTGCGGATCTTCGACGACGCCGAGGGCCGGATGAACGAGCCGCTGGGCGAGCGCGAGATCCTCTGCGTCAGCCAGTTCACCCTCTACGGCGACGCCCGCAAGGGCAACCGGCCCAGTTACGTCGGGGCCGCCCGGCCAGAGGTTGCCGAGCCGCTCTACGACCGCTTCTGCGAGCGGCTCGGGGCGAAGAAGGGCGTGTTCGGGGCGTGCATGGGGGTGGCGCTGGTCAACGACGGTCCGGTCACCCTGATGCTCGAGGTCGAGGGCCCGCGCTAGTGCTGGCCCACGGCACCGTCGGCTCCGGCCCGCCGCTGTTGCTGATCAACGGCTACGCCGCCACCGGGGAGGACTGGGACCCGACCTTCCTGGCGGCGCTGGCGGTGTCGTTCCAGGTGATCTGCCCCGATAACCGCGGCGTCGGCGGTTCCGGGCCGGGGGAGGGCGAGCTGACGATCGCGGCCATGGCCGCGGACCTGGAAGCCCTGCTCGACGAGCTGGGATCGAGCGCTGCGCCGTCGCGGGCTGGTCGATGGGCGGCTTCATCGCCCAGCAGCTGACCCTGCGAGCGCCGGCCCGAGTGACGTCCCTGACCCTGCTTGCGACTGATCCCGGCGGTCCCGACTCCGTCTCCGCCGACCCGGCGGTCTGGTCCCGCCTCACCGACCACAGCGGCAGCCCACGTGAGCAGGCCACGCGCCTGATCTCCCTGCTCTTCCCATCGCCCCTGGCCGAGCAGATCGACGCCGAGTTCGGCGACCTCGTCGCCGCCGCCCGCGCCGCCCTCGACCCCGCCGTCCTCCGCGCCCAGGAGGCGGCGATGGAGGCCTGGCATCGCGACGGCGCTCCTGCTCCCAACCATGGTGAAACCCCGCCCACTCTGATCCTCCACGGCGACCTCGACCAGGTGATCCCCGCCGCCAACTCCGAGCCCCTGGCGGCCCACTGGCCCGGCGCCCAGGTCGAGATCCTCGAAGGCTGCGGCCACGCCCTGATGGCCCAGGAGCCATCACTAGCTGCAAGTCTGATCGCAGCGACGAGGGCGTCGACGCGACCCTAAAGGCGTAGTGGTGGATGCACAAGATGACGGCGACCCCCAAGGCGTCTAGGGAATTGGTGAGGCGCCTCTACTTCCCCCTCCGGTCGAGCGTGGAGTTCTTCGCCGGTCCAACCTCGGTCGCCGCCGGCACTCGCGCGAAAGAGGGCGCAGTCCTCTTCGACGAAGTCTGGTTTGAGTCCGGCATGGTGATTGCGAACGTCGGCGAGGATGCCAGTTTCACGATCTACCGCCCGCGCCACGAACTCGGCCCTGAGGACTTGACCGATGTTGGAAATGCCGCCAAGCCTGGCGACAACTTCGTCATCGCGGTGGGGAGTGAGGACTCACCGGGAGCACCGGCCGCCGAGATGCGAGAGGTCATTAATACGAAGGCAATCGAGCGCTACGCCGCAGAGTGGCACACGTCAGCAATCCGGGAATTAGAAACCCTCGACGTTGACTGGGCCAAACACGGTGGACTCTCAGACGATGAACTGGCAAAGCTGGCTGAGCCGATCCGCGAGGTCGGCCGTCACTTCAAGGATCAGGTGGCCACCACTGGCCTCCCGACTTTTCAAGCGACATGGGCGGCCGAGGCACTGGCACACGACGCCGTTGTCGCCAGGAGGATCGATGCGGCCATGAATCTGACGTCGCTATTTGAGCCATTCGTCGCTCCCGAGGCGTCTGGATTGGGAAGCGGTGCCGACGCCCTCGGCATCCTGGTCCCAAATCTTGAAGCTCTGACTTGGGAAAACATCGCCGAGTATCGCCAGCACCCGGCGAGCAGCGAGGCAAGAGACAAGCTCCGCGAGTTTGAGCGGCAGGCATTGGATCAAGAACCAGCGGACGCCGCCGACTTTCTCGCGAAGGTCAGCACTTCGATCACCAAAGACCTGATGGCAGCCCTCGCGGAGACGAAGATCAACTTCGGCGATGCTTTGGCCGCCGAGGCCGCGAAGGCAGGTCTCTCGTTCATACCCTTCGCCGGCTCGCTACTCGGCATCGGTGCCAGTGCATTGGAAATCGCCGACCAGTGGGCGTCCCAGCGAGGCCGGTGGTACTTCGCGCTAATGAAGCTCCACGTCTCGTCCTAAGCGACCGAGTTAGACGGCCGTCCATCACTCCAATTAGACGCTCTCCACCAACCCTTGCCACTGTCCTTGCCACCCTTCGACTGATTTAAGGGCTGGGGGAGAGTCGTATTGACAGCGTTCCGCTCTGTACTGCGATGCCGGAGGAGGGACTCGAACCCCCGACACGCGGATTATGATTCCGCTGCTCTAACCAGCTGAGCTACTCCGGCCGGGGACGGCATGGTAGCGACCTTGAATCCAATTCCCTCGACTGGGAGTTGCAGCAGAAAAGCAACGCATTGATCGGCCGCGGGGGCTAGGGTTGCGAGCGTGAGCGCGGACTTGGACAGGGCAGTGAGGGCGGTGGTCCGCGAGTGCATGAGCATCTCCCCGGGCGAGGAGGTGCTGGTCGTCTGCAACCCGGTCACGGAAGAGATCGGGGCGTTGATGCGGATCGAGGCGCAGGGCGACGGGGCCAGCGCGACGCTGGCGGTGATGTCGGAGCGGGAATCGGCCGCGGCCGAGCCGCCGATGGTGGTCGCGGCCGCGATGAAGGAGGCCGACGTGGTGCTGGCGCCGACGATCCAGTCGATCTCCCACACCGCGGCCCGCAACGCGGCCAGCGAAGCCGGCGTGCGCATCGCCAGCCTGCCCGGCGTCACCGAGGACATGCTGACGCGGCTGATGACCGGCGACCTCTCGGAGGTGCGGCGCCGGGGCTGGGCGCTGAGCGGCCACCTCAACGGTGCCTCGGAAGCGCGGATCACCTGCCGCCACGGCAGTGACCTGCGGCTCGGGCTCGAGCAGCGGCTCTCGATCGTCGATGCCGGCGAACTCGGCAACCGCGGCGCCTTCGGCAACCTGCCCTGCGGGGAGACCTTCATCGCCCCGGTCGAGGGGACGGCCGAGGGCACGCTGGTCGTCGACGGCTCGATCGCCGGCGTCGGCCTGCTGGAGACGCCGGTCTCGCTCACCGTCCGCGACGGTCACCTGACCGACACCACCGGCACCGACGGCGCCGTCCTGATGGAGCTGCTGAGCGCCCACGGGCCGGACGGCACCAACGTCGCCGAGCTCGGCATCGGCACCAACGAAGAGGCGCTGCTGACCGGCAACATCCTCGAGGACGAGAAGATTCTCGGCACCTGCCACGTTGCCTTCGGCGCCTCGGCGGCGATTGGCGGCACGGTTCAGGTTCCGGTCCACCTCGACTGCGTCGTGCTCGAACCGACGGTTGAAATCGACGGCGAGACCGTGGTCAGCGGCGGCGACCTGTTGGTCTGAGCGCGGCGGGCCATGCCGACCCTGCTCGCCGTTCCCAACGTCTCCGAGGGGTCCGACCAGGAGCGCCTGGCGCGGCTGCGGACAGCCTTCGGGCGCGGGGTGAAGCTGCTCGACCGGCACACCGACTCCGACCACGACCGCACCGTCTTTACCCTCGCTGGCCAGCCGGGACGGTTGCTGGAGGCGCTGGTCGCCGGCGCTGAGGAGGCACTGGAGACGATCGCGATGGGCGAGTACAGGGGGGCGCACCCGGCGATCGGGGCGCTCGACGTCTGTCCCGTGGTCTGGCTCGATCCCGCCGATCGCGGGACGGCGCGCCGCGAGGCGGTGGCGCTGGCGGAGCAGATCGGCGGCCTCGGCCTGCCGGTCTTCCTCTACGGCGAGCTGGCCCGCGACCCGGGACGGGCCGAGCGCGCCTACTTCCGCAACGGCGGCCTGCCCGAGCTCTGGCTGCGGATGGAGGCCGGCGAGCTACGCCCCGACTTCGGCCCGGCGCTGCCGCACCGCGACGGCGGCGCCACCCTGGTCACCGCGCGGCCGCCGCTGGCCGCCTTCAACGTCGAGCTCGACAGCGGCGACCTCGAGCTGGCGCGGGCGGTCGCCGCCGGCCTGCGTGAGTCGGGCGGGGGGCTGCCGGGGGTGCGGGCGATCGGCCTGGTCCTGAGCAGCGGCCGCGGCCAGGTCTCGACCAACGTCCACGACCCGCTGGCGGTGCCGCTGGGCGCCGTGGTCGAGCGGGTGCGGGAGCTGGCGGCGCCGCTCGGCGCTCGCCCCGTGGAAGCCGAGCTGGTCGGCCTGGTCCCGGCCGCGGCCCTCGCCGACTACCCGGCCGACGTGCCGATGCGCGGCTTCGACCCCGAGCAGCACCTGATCGAGCGGCGGCTGGCGGCCGTGACCGACTAAATTCAGCCGATGGCACAAACCAAGAAGAAGCGTCAGCGCAAGCACCGCGGCACCCAGGGTGGCCGCATCGACAGCAAGCCCCGTTCCCGCCCCCGCAGCCGGGCCGAGGCGAAACAGCGGGCCAGCGCTAAACGAAATCCGGCCCAGCGTCAAGACCTGCCGCCGACCTGGCGCGGCTCGATCATTCGCGGCCTGGTCGCGGCGGTCGTCTTCTTCGTCGCCCTGCTGCTGATCTTCAGCCGTCCGCTCAGCGCCTCGCTGGCGCTCGCGGCCTTCATGCTCGCCTTCTACATCCCCGCCGGTTACTTCATCGACATGACCCTGTGGCGGCGGCGCGAGCGGGCTCGGATCCGCGCCCGGAGCGAGTAGTGGCGCTCGACGTCGAGATGCTCACGGTCGGCGCGATCGCCGAGAACTGCTTCCTGCTGCGTAGGCAGGGCTCTGACCGTGTCCTCGTCGTCGACCCGGGTGAGGAGGCGGAGCGGATTCTCGCCGCGGCCAAGGAGATGGGCGAGGTCGAGGCGATCCTGCTCACCCACTGCCACTTCGACCACATCGGCGCGGTGGCGCCGCTGGCGGCGGCGACCGGGGCGCCGGTCTACTGCCCCGAGATCGAGGTGCCGGTGCTGGCCGACATCATGGCCTTCGTCCCCTGGGAGGGCTTCGGTCCCTACGAGAGCTATGCGGCGGACGAGACCGTCGCCGGCGGCGAGACCTTGGAGCTGGCTGGGCTCGAGCTCGACGTCATCTTCACGCCGGGGCACAGCCCGGGCCACGTCACCTACTCGGTCCGCGGCGAGGACGCGCTCTTCTCCGGCGACGTGCTCTTCCAGGGCTCGGTCGGCCGCGTCGACCTGCCCGGGGGCGACGGCCCGACCCTGATGCAGTCGATCGCGACCCTGCTCGACTCCCACTCCGACGAGACCGTCGTCCATCCCGGCCACATGGGGATCACCACTCTCGGCGCCGAGCGCGCCTCCAACCCCTTCCTCACCTCGCTGGCGCGGTAGCGATGGCCGGCAAGTTCCAGGCGCCGCGCGGCACCTTCGACGTGCTCCCCGAGGCGGCGCGCGGACGGGCGCGGATCGAGGCCACCGCCGCGGCGATCTTCGCCCGTGCCGGCTACGAGCCGCTGGCGACGCCGGCCTTCGAGGACACCGAGCTGTTCGAGCGCGGGGTCGGCAAGTCCACCGACATCGTCCGCAAGGAGATGTTCACCTTCGAGGACAAGGGCGGGCGCAGCCTCACCCTGCGGCCGGAGGGGACGGCGCCGATCTGCCGCGCCTACGTCGAGCACGGGATGCACAAACTGGCGCAGCCGGTCAAGCTCAGCTACGCCGGGCCGTTCTTCCGCCACGAGCGCCCGCAGGCCGGCCGCTACCGCCAGTTCCACCAGCTCGGGGCCGAGTGCATCGGCACCGACTCGCCGCTGGCAGACGCTGAGGTGATCATGCTGCTCTCCGACCTGCTCGGCGAGCTCGGGGTGCCGGGTGTGGAGTTGAGGCTGGGCAGCCTCGGCTCGCTGGAGGCACGGCGCGCCTACCTGGAGGAGCTGAAAGCGCACCTGCACGCGCACGAGGGCGAGCTCTCCAAGGACGTGCGGGAGCGGATCGACATCAACCCGTTGCGCGCCTTCGACTCCGACGACGAGGGGACGCGGGGGGTGATGGCGAGCGCGCCGACGATCGTGGGGGCGCTGGAGGGCGAGGACGCCGAGCACTTCGCCGCGGTGCGGGAGCTGCTCGACGCCGCCGGCATCGCCTACACGGTCGACCCGACCCTGGTCCGCGGCCTCGACTACTACACGCGCACGATCTTCTCCTTCGTCTGCGACCAGCTCGGGGCGCAGTCGGAGGTCGGCGGCGGTGGCCGCTACGACGGCCTTATCGAGCAGCTCGGCGGGCCGGCGACGCCGGCGATCGGCTGGGCGGCGGGGATCGAGCGGATCCTGCTGGCCCTGGACGAGGTGCCCGAGCCGGCCGGGCGCGACGCCTTCGTCGCGATCGCCGACGAGGGCCAGCGGCAGCGGGCGATGGCGCTGGCGGTCGAGCTGCGCCACGCCGGGCTCTCGGCCGAGATCGACCTCGCCGGCCGCGCTCTCAAGGGTCAGCTCAAGCACGCCAACCGGATCGGTGCGCGCCGCGTCCTCATTCTCGAGGCCGACGGCAGCGCCCAGCTGCGCGATATGGAGAGCGGCGAGCAGCGCGCGGCCGACCCCGGCAATCTTGTCGACGAGATGACTGGAGGAGAATCGTGAGCGAGGCCGAGCAGGCCGGGGCCGGCGCGGGAGCGCCGCTGCGCCCGAACGGGTTCCGCGACACCTGGTGCGGGGAGGTCCTGGGCGACCGGGTCGACTCGCAGGTGCGGGTCGCCGGCTGGGTCCACCGCCGCCGCGACCACGGCGGCCTGATCTTCATCGACCTGCGCGACCGCAGCGGCATCGTCCAGCTCGTCTTTCACCCCGACAGTTCAGGCGAGTCGTTTGAGCTGGCGCACCAGCTCCGGGCCGAGGATGTGCTGAGCGCGGCCGGGACCGTGGTCCAGCGCTCCGAGGAGACGGTCAACCCGGACCTGCCGACCGGCGCGGTGGAGCTCCGGGTCGAAGGCGCCGAGCGCCTCGCCGACGCGGAGACGCCGCCGTTCCAGATCGAGGGCTTCTCCGGCGAGGTCGGCGAGGACGCGCGCCTGCGCTACCGCTACCTCGACCTGCGCCGCGAGCAGATGCGCGAGGCGCTGACCCTGCGCCACCGGGTGACCGCGGCGATGCGCGAGTTCCTCGACCGCGAGGGCTTCCTCGACGTCGAGACCCCGGTCCTGACCCGCTCCACGCCGGAGGGCGCCCGCGACTTCCTCGTCCCCAGCCGCCAGCAGCAGGGCTCCTTCTACGCGCTGCCGCAGTCGCCGCAGCTGTTCAAGCAGCTACTGATGGTGGCCGGGTTCGAGCGCTACTACCAGGTGGCGCGCTGCTTCCGCGACGAGGCGACCCGGGCCGACCGTCAGGCCGAGTTCACCCAGCTCGACATCGAGATGTCTTTCGTCGACGGCGAGGACATCATCGAGGTCAACGAGCGGCTGCTGGCCCACGTCTTCGAGCGCGCCGGCGGTCCCGAGATCGAGCTGCCGATGCAGCGCATGTGTTACGACGAGGCGATGGGCCGGTTCGGCACCGACCGCCCCGATCTACGCTTCGGGCTGGAGCTGGTCGACCTCGGCGACGCCCTGCGCGAGACCGAGTTCAAGGTCTTCCGTTCCGTCCTCGACGGGGGCGGCGCGATTCGCGGCATCAACGCCGGCAAGCGGGAGATGGCCCGCTCCGAGCTCGACGGGCTGATCTCGCGGGCGCAGGAGCTGGGGGCGAAGGGCTTGGTCTGGGCCTTCCGCGAGGGCGAGGGCTGGCGCTCGCCGACCGCCAAGTTCCTCAGCGCGGGCGAGCTCACCGACCTGAACCAGCGGCTCGGGGCGGAGGAGGGAGACCTGCTGCTGCTGGTCGCCGATGAGCGCTCCGTCACCGACACGGTGCTGGGCCAGATGCGGCTCGACCTGGCCGAGAAGTTCGGCCTGATCGACCCGAACGAGCACCGCCTGGTCTGGATCGTCGACTGGCCGCTGATGGAGTGGAACGAGGAGGAGCAGCGCTGGGACGCCCTGCACCACCCGTTCACGGCGCCGGCCGGCGAGTTCGACCCCGAGAAGCCCGGGGCGGCGCGGGCGGTCGCCTACGACGTGGTCTGGAACGGCCAGGAGCTGGGCGGCGGCTCGATCCGTATCCACGACGCCGAGACCCAGCAGGCGGTCTTCGCCGCGCTCGGAATCGACGCCGAGACGGCAGAGGCCCGCTTCGGCTTCCTGCTCGAGGCGCTGCGCTACGGGGCACCGCCGCACGGCGGCATCGCCTACGGCGTCGACCGCATCGTCCAGCGCCTCAGCGGCGCCGAGACGATCCGCGACGTGATCGCCTTCCCCAAGACCGCCTCGGGCTTCGACCTGCTGGTTGGTGCTCCCGCCCCGGTCGACGACGTGCAGCTACGCGACCTCGGCGTCTCGATCCACCAGCGAAAACTCGCGGGGCACTGAGATGGGGCTCCGGGACTGGCTTCCGCGCAAGTGGCGCCCGGATCCCGGCCCCGGCCAGACGCCCGTCTTCGTCGACGACCCCAGCTTCGATAGCTGGGAGGTGGTGCGGGACTTCGCCGACCTGCGTACGGCCCGGGCCTGGCACCAGGCCTTGGTCGAGGCCGGGATCGAGGCGGTGCTCACCTCCGACTGGCCGCTCGACCGCTTCGGCATCGGCGACATCGCCCTGCGCGTCCCCGCCGACCGCTGGAGCGAGGCCGAGCTGCACCTCTCCAACCTCGACACCGAGGACTATTAGCCGGGCGGATTTCGGATCCCAGCTCGCTTTGCGAGATCCGGTGTTTGAGAGCGCGCCGGGGGTGGTACGGTTGGGCCAAGGCTCGAGCCCGTGCGAGAGCCGTCTCACCGTTTGACCCAACACAAACGGCGCGGGAGCCGGAAAGTCTCTTGGTCTCTTGGGATCCGGAGCAGGCACCCACCTTCAATTGAAGGGATCAAAGCCAGAGGCGGCAACGGCGGGCTGGAGCCTTGTTTCGTTCTCGGGGGGAGAGTTTGGGTTGACCCAAGCCTTTGGGTTCCTGTGCAAACCAAAGGCTTGGCTCGATCTTTGCGGGACCGCCGAATGGCTGAGTTGGCGCGGCGGCAGCATGGCGTGGTGACGCGAGGGCAGCTGCTCGCGCTCGGGATGAGTGCTGAAACAGTCAAGGAGAGGGGGCGAAGAGGTCTGCTTCGTACCGTCCATCGCGGTGTCTACGCGCTTGGCGGAGCGGGGCTAACGCCGAACGGGCGGCGATTGGCGGCGGTGCTCGCCTGTGGTCCCGGTGCTGTGCTGAGCCACCGGTCAGCGGCGCGGGCTTTGGGCATCGCTCCATACGAGCCGGGGCGGGTCGAAGTGAGCCGGGACAGGCCTGGGTGGACGAAGCGGGGCCCGATCCTGTTGCGGCAGGCGCGGCTGCTGCCGGACGAAGTCGAGGAGGTCGACGGGATCCCGGTGACCTGCGTCTCCCGGACCATCCTCGATCTGGCCGCGATCCTCCCGGAACGGGCGGTGGAACGGGCCTTCCACGAGGCGGAGGTGAAGCGGCTGACGAGCAGGGTTTCGCTGCCGCAACTGCTGGACCGTCATCGCGGGCGCCGCGGCATCGAAGCGGTTCGCTCGATCCTCGACCGGCGCGCTCCGATTGGCGTCACCGAGAGCGATTTCGAGGAGGACTTCGCCGTCTTCCTTGCTGCGCACGGGCTGCCGCGGCCGCTGTTCAACGCGACGCTGCCGCTGCGCGGGCGGCTGCTCAGGCCGGACTGCATGTGGCCGGACCAGCGACTGATCGCCGAGCTCGACGGCCGCGCCTCGCACGGGACCCCCAGTGCCTTCGAGGGCGATCGCCAGCGCGACCGAATCCTCCTCGCCGAGGGCTGGCGCTCGACCCGGATCACCTGGCGGCAACTGCGCGACGAACCGGCCGCGATCGCCGCCGACCTGCGGGCGCAGTTGCGGGCTCCTACCCTGTAGACATGGAGCGTGAGCTGTTCGAGCACTACCTGAGCGACGAGAGTCGGCGTGGGACGCCGGCCGCTGACGCTTTTACGGGTGCGGCGGGTGGGGTCGCCTGCGGCGATCTCTCCCGAATTTCTTTTCTGGTCGAGGACGAGCGGATCGCCGAGGTGACCTTCGACGCCGAGGGCTGCGGGGCGACCAAGGCGGCCACCGCGGCCGTCGCCGAGACGATCGATGGCGCGCCGGTCCTCGAGGCGGCCGCGATCGACGTGGACGCGATCGACGCCACGATCGGCGGCCTCACTCCTGCGAAGCGCCACGCGGCCGTCCTCGCCACCGATGCTCTGCACCGAGCCCTGAGCGCTGCGGCCGCATCTCGCGTCTTCCTGGCAACCCCTCCGCCCCAGCAGGAGCGCGTCGCCGTCGCAATGTCCGGCGGGGTCGACAGCGCCGTCGCCGCCCTGCTGGAGCGCGAGCGCGGGGCCGAGGTGGTCGGGATCACGGTCAAGCTCTGGGCCGACCCGGACACCGACGGGGCCAAGGCCTGCTGCTCGCCGGAGGCGGTGCTCTCCGCCCGCGCCCTCGCGCACTCGCTCGGGATCCCGCACTTCACGCTTGACCTGGAGGAGGAATTCCGCCGCCGCGTCGTCGCCCGCTTCGTCGACGGCTACGCCGCCGGCAAGACCCCCAACCCCTGCGTGCTCTGCAACGGCGAGGTCCGGCTCGCGGCGATGATCGACCTGGCCCAGCGGCTCGGCGCCGACCGCCTCGTCACCGGCCACTACGCCCGCATCGTCGAGGACGGCGACGGGCCGCTGCTGGCCGCCGCCGCCGACGCTGCCAAGGACCAGAGCTACATGCTGGCGGCGCTGCCACCGGACCTGCTCGGTCGGCTCTCCTTCCCGCTGACCGAGCTGACCAAGCCCGAGGTGCGGGCGATCGCCGAGCGGCACGAGCTGCCGGTCGCGCGTAAGGCCGAGAGCCAGGACCTCTGCTTCCTCGCCGGCCAGGGCAAGCGCGGCTTCCTGCGCCGCCATGGCGGGCTCGAGGACCGCGAGGGCGCCGTGCTCGACGCCGCCGGCAGCACGGTCGGCAGCCATCAGGGCCATCACAACTACACCGTCGGCCAGCGCCGCGGGATCGGTGTCTCCGCCCCGGAGCCGCTCTACGTGCTCGCCACCGACGCCGCCGCCAACACGGTCACGGTCGGGACCAGGGCCGAGCTGGAGACCCGCCGCGTCCACGTCCGCGACGCCGTCCTGCACCGCGACGGCGCCCGCGTCGACGCGGTCCGTCTGCGCTACCACTCGCGTGCCCTGCCGGCCTCCGTCGGCGCCGCCACCGCCGGCCGCCACGCGGCCCTGGAGGTCGAGCTGGGGGAGGAGTTCGTCGGCGCCTCGCCGGGCCAGACGGCGGTTCTGCTCGCGGGCGAGACGATCGTCGGTCACGGCACGATCGCGTCTGCGGCCTGAGGCCCGCAGACGTCAGGGTTCCCACGCACTCCGTTTCCCCGCCGAGATATTTAGGCTTGCTCACATGAAGGCACAGGAGATCCGCGACACCTACCTCTCGTTCTTCGCCGAGCGCGGGCACAAGATCGTCCCCTCGGCCTCGCTGATCCCCTCCGCCCACGACCCCTCGGTGCTGCTGACCACGGCCGGGATGCAGCCCTTCAAGCCCTACTTCCTCGGCCGCGAGACGCCGCCGGCGCCGCGCCTCGCCGACGTCCAGAAGTGCTTCCGCACCACCGACATCGAGGAGGTCGGCAACACCGCCCGCCACATGACCTTCTTCGAGATGCTCGGCAACTGGAGCTTCGGCGACTACTTCAAGGCGGAGTCGATCCCCTGGGGCTGGGAGCTCTCGACCGCGGGCTTCGGGATGGACCCGGAGCGGATCTGGGTCACCGTCTTCGGCGGCGACGAGGAGCTCGGGCTCGGCCCCGACGAGGAGGCGATCAAGATCTGGCGCGGGGTGGGGGTGCCGGACGAGCGCATCGTCCAGCTCGGCCGCAAGGACAACTTCTGGCAGGCAGGGCCGACCGGGCCCTGCGGGCCGTGCTCGGAGCTCTACCTCGACCGCGGCCTCGAGTTCGGCGCCGAGGACGACCTGCCCGGCAGCGACAGCGACCGCTTCCTCGAGTTCTGGAACCACGTCTTCATGAGCTACGACCTGGCCGAGGACGGGTCCCTGACCGAGCTGCCGATGAAGAACATCGACACCGGCATGGGCCTGGACCGGATGGCGGCGGTGCTGCAGGACGTGCCCTCGGTCTTCGAGACCGACCACGTGCGGCCCCTGCTCGATCTTGCCGAGGAGCTCTCCGGTCGCCGCTACGACGAGGGCGGCGCGGTGACGCGGGCGATGCGGATCGTCGCCGACCACTCGCGCGGAGCCGCCTTCCTGATCGCCGACGGCGTCGTGCCCTCGAACGAGGACCGCGGCTACATCCTGCGCCGGATCATGCGGCGGGCGATCCAGCAGGGCCGGACGCTGGGCCTGGAGGCACCCTGGATCGGCCGCTTCGCGGAGCGCACGGTCGAGCTGATGGGCGACGTCTACCCCGAGCTGACTGTCGAGCGCGACACGATCGCCCGCTGGGTCAACGACGAGGAGGAGAGCTTCGGGCGCACGCTGGAGCGCGGCAGCGAGCTGCTGGACCGGCTGATCGCCACGGCGAAGGAGTCGGAGACCTCCTGGATCGAGGCCGCCGATGCCTTCCAGCTCCATGACACCTTCGGCTTTCCCTACGACCTGACCAAGGAGCTGCTGGCCGAGCAGGGCCTCGCGGTCGACGACCAGGGCTTTCAGGAGCTGATGGAGGAGCAGCGCCAGCGCGCCCGCAGCGGCGCCGCCACCGCCCACGGCTCGGAGAACAGCCACGAGAAGGTGCTCGCCTTCACCGACTCGGCGCCGCCGACCGAGTTCGTCGGCTACGAGACGCTGGCGACCACCACCGGCCTCGCCGCGGTCGAGGCCGACGACGGCCGCGCCCTGGTCAAGCTCGAGCAGAGCCCCTTCTACGCCGAGGGCGGCGGCCAGGTCGCCGACTCGGGCGTGCTGCGCTGGGACGGGGTGGAGGCGCGGGTGGTCGACGTCTACCGGGTCGGCGAAGACCAGGCGCTGGAGGTCGAGCCGGGCGGGGAGATCGCGCCGGGTGTCGCGGTCGAGGCCGTCGTCGATCACGAGACCCGCTACGCGACGATGCGCAACCACACCGCGACCCACCTCCTGCACGCGGCCCTGCGTGAGCGGCTCGGCACCCACGTGCGCCAGGCCGGCTCCGCCGTCCGCCCCGACAAGCTGCGCTTCGACTTCACCCACGGCCAGGGGCTCAGCCCCGAGGAGCTGCGCGAGGTCGAGGATCGGGTCAACGAGTGGGTGAAGGCGAGCCGGCCGGTGCGCTGGCTCAATATGGAGCGCGAGGAGGCCGAGAAGCTCGGCGCGATGGCCCTGTTCGGCGAGAAATACGGTGAGTGGGTGCGGGTGGTCGAGGTCGAGGGGGTCTCGCGCGAGCTCTGTGGCGGCACCCACGTCGCCAACACGGGCGAGATCGGGATCTTCAAGATCGTCTCCGAGGGCTCCAGCGCCGCCAACGTGCGCCGGGTCGAGGCGATCACCGGACCCGCGGCGATCGACTTCTTCCGCGAGCGCGAGGCGCAGCTGCGCGAGGCCGGGGAGCTGCTCGGCAGCGCCCAGGACCCGCTGGCCGGCGCCCGCCGCGCGGCCGAGAAGCTGAAGGAGGCGGGCAAGGGCGAGGAGCGCGCACAGCGCGAGGCGCTGGGCGGCGAGGCCGAGCGCCTGGCCGAGGCGGCCGTGGACGCGGCCGCGTTCGGCGCCGGCGGCAAGCTCCTGATCGCCGAGGCGAAGGCGCCCGGCGCCAACAATCCGAAGCAACTGCTGGAGCTGGCCAACCGGCTGCAGTCGAAGCTGGGCGGGACGACGGCGATCGTGCTTGGCGGGGCCGGCGAGGGCAAGGTCGGCCTGGTCGCGCTCTTCGCCAAGGAGGCGGTTGCGGCCGGCCTCTCCGCCGGATCGGTGATCCGCGAGATCGCGCCGCTGGTCGGTGGTGGCGGGGGCGGCCGCGACGACATGGCCCAGGCCGGCGGCAAGGATCCGGACGGGCTTGCGGAGGCGCTGGAGACGGCCCGCACCGCGATCGAGCGGGAGCTCGGCTGAGCCGTGCGCGTGCTCGCCCTCGACCACGGCACTGCCCGCATCGGCTGCGCGCTTTCCGACCCGACCGGGACCCTGGCGACGCCGCTGCCGGTGGTCGAACCGCCGGCGGCGAAAACGGTCGCCGAGCTCGTCGCCGAGCATGGGGTCGAGCGGGTGGTGGTGGGGCTGCCGCTGCACCTGAGCGGCGAGGAAGGCAGCCAGGCCGCGCTGGCCCGCGGCTTCGCCGCCGAGCTGGAGGCGATGCTCTCGATCCCGGTTGAGACCTACGACGAGCGGCTGACCACGCGGATGGCGGAGATGAGCCGCCGCGGCGGCGCAACCGCGGCGCCCGACTCGCTGGCCGCGGCGCACCTGCTCGAGGCCTACCTGGCGGGGGCGGCGGCGGTCGAGGATCTGACCCCGAGGACGGCGGAGCCGGGCGATGAGTGACGACTGGCTCGGCGACGACCCATTTGCAGATCCGGAGGACCCGGCGGCGCGGGAGCGGGAGCAGCGGCGCTTGGAGCGGGAAGAGAAGCGGCGGGCGCGCGAAGCGAAGCAG
>DASUNU010000034.1:0-11326 GCA_036276995.1 Solirubrobacterales bacterium | reverse complement strand
GCCTATGGCGCGCAGGAATCGGATTGCATTTCCGCCGCTTCGCGACATTCCCGGGGAGGGGCATCGCCCCCTTCCGCACAGCCGCTCCGGTTGATTCGCTGCTGCTCGGCTGTTTTCAGCAATAAATCGGGGCCTGAAGTCGTAGGACCAAGCGAGGGCGTGGCGGCGGCGAAGCGGCAGTGCTTCGCACGACGCGAAGCCGACGGCGCGGCATCGCGCAGCGTCCTACGACTTCAGGGAGGGGTCAGGTGATCCTCGACCGAACCTCCCTGCTGTTCGTGAGGGCGAGGGTCACCTGACCCCTCCCCCTGCAACCAGTCGAACTAAGCGGCCTTGGTGACCTTGTTGCTCTTCAAGCAGCGAGTGCAGACGTAGGTCCGCAGCGGCCGCCCGTTCTCCGTAATCCGGACCTTCTGCAGGTTCGGGTCGAAGCGGCGCTTGGTGGCGACCATCGAGTGGCTTCGGGACTGGCCGAACGCCGGTCCCTTGCCGCAGCTGTGACATACCTTGGCCATCGGGATCGTGGATGGTACAGAAGCGCCGGGACGCGGGGCCTTCAGGAGATCTGGCGCTTGAGCACGGCCATGCGGGCGACGGTGAGGGCGGCGTTGCGGCCCTGGTCGCGCTTGCCACCGCCGGCCCGGGCCAGGGCCTGCTCCATCGTGTCGCAGGTGATCACGCCGAAGGCGCAGGGGACGCCGGTCTCCAGCTGCACGTCCTGGATCCCGCGGGCGGCCTCGGCGCAGACGAAGTCGTAGTGGTCGGTCTCGCCGCGGATCACGACGCCGAGGCAGGCGACGCCGTCGTAACCGGCGGCGGCGAAGCTCTTCGCCGCAAAGGGCAGCTCGTAGGCGCCGGGGACCGAGACCTCGGTGACCGAGGCGGTGGGCACGCCGGCCAGCTCGAAGCCTTCGCGGGCGCCGCCCAGCAGCCGCTGCGCGAGGTCCTCGTAGAAGCGGCCGACGCAGACGCCGAAGTGCAGCGGCGCCAGGGTCTCGCGCTCCTCCTCGCCGAAGCTCTCGAGGAAGGCGCCGGGCTCAGACATCGGCGGCCTTCGCGTCGCGTTCCTCCTCGTCGCGGATCATCTCCTCGTCGAGGGCGAGCCCCTGATGGTGCAGCGAGTGGCCCATCTTGTCGCGCTTGGCCCGCAGGTAGGCCTCGTTGTGGACGTTGGGGTCGGACTCGATCGGCACCTGCTCGCTGACAGAGAGGCCGTAGCCCTCGAGGCCGACGATCTTTTTCGGGTTGTTGGTGAGGATGCGGATGCTGCTGAGGCCGAGGTCGACGAGGATCTGGGCGCCGATCCCGTAGTCGCGCAGGTCGGCGGGCAGGCCCAGCTTGAGGTTGGCCTCGACCGTGTCCGCCCCCTCCTCCTGCAGCTTGTAGGCCTTGAGCTTGTTGAGCAGGCCGATCCCGCGCCCCTCCTGAGAGAGGTAGAGGAGGACGCCGCGGCCCTCCTCCTCGATCATCGCCAGAGCCGAGGCGAGCTGCTCGCCGCAGTCGCAGCGCATGCTGTGGAAGACGTCGCCGGTGAGGCACTCGCTGTGGACGCGGACGAGCACGTCCTCGGCCCCGTCGACCTCGCCCTTGACCATCGCCACGTGGTGTTTGTCGTCGACCAAAGAGCGGTAGCCGACCGCGGTGAAGTCGCCGAAGGAGGTCGGCAGGGCAGTGTCGACGACCCGCTCGACCAGTTTCTCGGTGCGGCGGCGGTAGGCGATCAGCTCCGCCACGGTGATCATCTTCAGCCCGTGCTTCTGGCAGTAGGGGATCAGGTCTGGGACGCGGGCCATGGTGCCGTCGTCGTTCATCACCTCGCAGATCACCCCGGCCGGGGTGAGGCCGGCGAGGCGGGCGAGGTCGACGCTGGCCTCGGTGTGGCCGGTGCGCTCGAGCACGCCGCCGTCTTTCGCCCGCAACGGGAACATGTGGCCGGGGACGACGATGTCGCGCGGCCCCGACTCGGGGTCGATCGCGACCTGGATCGTGTGGGCGCGGTCGTGGGCGGAGATCCCGGTGCTGACCCCGCCGGCAGCCTCGATCGTGACCGTGAAGGCGGTCTGCAGCGGCGCCTCGTTCTTCGCCGCCATCAGGTTCAGCCCGAGCCGTTCGCAGCGCTGTGCGGTCAGTGCCAGGCAGATCAGCCCGCGCGCCTCCTTGGCCATGAAGTTGACCGCCTCCGGGGTGGCGAACTGGGCCGCCATCACCAGGTCGCCCTCGTTCTCGCGGTCCTCGCCGTCGCAGACGACGACCATGCGGCCGCGGCGGATCTCCTCGATCGCTTCCTCGATCGTCGAGAACGGGCTCTCCCCCGTCCCCGGCGCGTCCCTTTTCTCGGTTTCGGTCTCTTGACTCACGCTTGGTCCTTTCCCGCGAATGGTGCCAGCAACCGCTCCACGTACTTCGCCACGATGTCGCACTCGACGTTCAGCTTGCTTCCCGCCTCCAGTTGGCCGAGGTTGGTCCGCTCCAGGGTCTCGGGGATCAGCGAGACCTCTACCCACTCGGGACCCAGCGCAGCGATCGTCAGGCTGACCCCGCTGAGCGTGATCGAGCCCTTGTCGACCGCGTAGCGGAGCAGCTCTGGAGCGAGGGCGACGCGGACGCGGCGGGCAAAGCCGTCGTCGGAAACCCGGACGACCTGGCCGACCCCGTCGACGTGCCCCTGGACGATGTGGCCGCCGAGCCGATCCGAGGCCTGCATCGCCAGCTCGAGGTTGACGGGCGAGCCATCGCCGACCTCGCCGAGAGCGGTCACCTCCAGCGTCTGGTTCATCGCCTCGGTTTCGAAGCCGGCGGCGTCGGTCGCGGTCGCGGTCAGACAGATTCCGTTCACGGCGACCGAGTCGCCGAGGGCGACCTCGGGGGCGAGAGCGGTGAGGATGCGCAGCCGCGCGCCGTCGGCGCCGCGCTCGAGCGACTCGACCCTGCCGACGTCTTGGATCAGTCCGGTGAACAACTCACCACTCCTTGTATCTAGCCGTCACGAGCACATCCTCTCCCACCTGCTCGACCTCAGAGTGGAGAGCCGTCACGCGGGGGGCGGGGTCAACCTGCTGAACCCCCTGGCCTCCCAGCAGGATCGGGGCGATGAAGGTGCGGGACTCGTCGAGTTGGTCGGCGGACTGGAAGGCGGAGGCGAGGGTCTTGCCGCCCTCGAGGAAGAGGCTGGTGATGTTGCGGCCGCCGAGCTCGGTGAGGGCGGAGGTGACGCGGGCGGCCTCGGTCTCTCCGGAGACGGCGAAGACCTCGGCGCCTGCGTCCTCCAGGGCGGTGACGCGGGATGGGGCGGCGTCGGGGGAGGTGAAGACGAGGACCGGGGACTGGTCGAGAGTCGCTAGGAGCCTGGAGTCGAGCGGGAGGCGGGCCTGGGAGTCGAAGATGGCGCGGAGGGGCTGACGCGGATCGACCGTGGTCGTCATTTCTCCCGCTATGCGGTTGAAATGACGACCACCCGGGCGGGCGGTGAGCAGGGGGTCGTCGGCGAAGACGGTGCCGATGCCGGCGGCGATCGCGTCGTGTTCGGCGCGCCAGTGGTGGACCAGGGCGCGGCTCTGCTCGCCGGAGATCCAGGGCGAGTCGCCGGGGGCGGTGGCGGTTTGGCCGTCGAGGGACATGGCGAGCTTCAGGGTGACCAGGGGCAGGCCGGTGCGGGCGTGCTTGCGGAAGGGCTGGTTCTGCAGCCGCGCCGCCGCGGCCTCGGCGCCGGCGGCGAGCTCGACCGCGACGCCGCCGTCGCGGAGAATGCCAGGGCCGCGCCCGGAGGCCTTCTCGCTCGGGTCCTCGGAGGCGATCACGACGCGGCCGATCCCCGCCTCCAGCACCGCCTCCACGCAGGGCGGCTGCCGACCCTGATGCGCGCACGGCTCCAGGGTCACGTACATCGTCGCCCCGGCCGGGTCCTCGCCGCGCGAGGCGCAGTCGGCGAGCGCCGCCCGCTCCGCATGCAGGTCGCCGAGTTCGGCGTGCCACCCCTCCCCGATCACGCGATCCTCACGCACAACGACTGCACCCACGAGCGGATTCGGACTCACCCGCCCCCGCCCGCGCTCAGCCAACTCCAACGCCCGGCGCAGATGCCCTAGATCCGTGGCTGTGAGCTGGCTTTTCATTGCATTGACTGACGAGTCAATCAGGGAATTCTACGCCTCCTCGCGCGGGTGGCGCCGGGGTGGGGCGGGCGAGCAGCCCGGAGGCTGCGGAGGGCGAGGTCGGCGCCCAAGCGACGCGTTATCCCTCTGCCCGAGCAGCGCGAAGGGCAAGCGCCCGCCCCATCCCGGCGACAGGACCCGCGCGCCGGAGCACCCGGATACCCTGCTGACCGCCCGACCAATGAAGCTGATCATCCAAATCCCCTGCTTGAACGAGGAATCGACGCTCCCCGCGACGCTGGCCGACCTGCCCCGCCGGCTCGACGGCTTCGACGCGGTCGAGCTGCTCGTCATCGACGACGGCTCGACCGACCGCACGGTCGCGGTCGCCCGCGAGCACGGGGTCGACCACATCGTCCGCCTGACCAACAACAAGGGCCTGGCGGCCGGGTTCCAGGCGGGGCTGGACGCCTGCCTCAAGCTCGGCGCTGACGTCGTCGTCAACACCGACGCCGACAATCAGTACAGCGGCGCCGACGTCGCCAAGCTGGTCGCCCCGATCCTCGCCGGCGAGGCCGACATGGTCGTCGGCGACCGTCAGGTCGGCCAGATCGAGCACTTCTCCGGGGCCAAGAAGGGACTGCAGCGGCTCGGCAGCTGGGCGGTGCGGCGGCTCTCGGGGACCGAGATCACCGACACCACCTCCGGCTTCCGCGCCTACAACCGCGAGGCGGCGCTGCAGCTCTCGGTCGTCGACAACTTCACCTACACGCTGGAGAGCCTGATCCAGGCCGGCAAGATGCTGGTCGCGGTCGACGAGGTGAAGATCGCGACCAACCCGCAGACGCGCGAGTCGCGCCTGTTCGACTCGACCGGCGCCTACGTGCGCCGCAACGGCCCGGCGCTGCTCCGCATCTACGCCCGCTACGAGCCGCTGCGCGCCTTCGCCACCGCCGGCGCCGTCGTCCTGCTGCTCGCCCTGGCGGCCTGGATGCCGTTCCTGCTCGACTGGATCGTCAACGGCGACAGCGGCGGCCACGTACAGTCGCTGATCCTCGGCGCCGTCCTCTTCATCGCCGCCGTGCAGCTGTTCGCGCTCGGGGTGATCGGCGACCTCCTGGCCGGGCAGCGGGTGATGACCCAGCGCGTCTTCGAGCGGGTGCGCCGGGTCGAGCTGGCGCTCGGGGTCGAGCCCTCCCACTACGAGCCCGGCCAGCCGCGCGACTGATGGAGGGCGGCAAGGAGCGCTCGGCCTCGGCCGAGTACGGCAAGACCGCGAGCTTCCTCGCGGTCGGGGTCGGCCTCACCGGCCTGATCACCTACGCCTACTTCCTGATCGCCTCGCACACCCTCTCCAAGCCCGACTACGGGCAGATCACGGTGCTCTGGTCGGCCGTCTTCATCACCATCTCGACCCTCTACCGGCCGGTCGAACAGCTGCTCTCGCGCCACATCTCCGAACGGCTGGAGAAGCGCGAACCGATCGCCCAGGAGATGCGGGTGGCGGCGACGATCCAGGTCGGCCTGGCGCTCACCTTCGCGGTGGCGGCGCTGGCCCTGCGCGGCCCGATCCAGGACGGCCTGCTGGAAGGCAACGAAGACCTCTACTGGGTCTTCTTCGGCGCCACCCTCTTCTACGCGGCCAGCTACTTCGCCCGCGGCTTCCTCGCCGGCCAGCGGACCTTCGGCGTCTTCACCGCGATGATCCTCTCCGAGTCGGTCTTCCGCACCTCGTTCGCGGTCCTGGTCGCGATCGGCCTGCTCAGCGGCCAGTCGGCGGTCGCGGTCGGGATCGTCGCGGCGCCGAGCCTCTCGCTGCTGATCGTCCCGGTGGCGCTGGCGCGGCGGGCGCGCAAGGAGCACCAGCAGGCCGCCGCCCATGCGGCGGCGGGCAAGTCCGAAGCCGACTTTTCGATGAAACACGGCGGTGGCTTCGCCGCGGCGGTGATGGTGATCATGTTCAGCGAACAGGCCTTCCTCAACGCCGGGCCGCTGATCATGCGCAGCCTCGACGGCGCCGCCGCGGCCGGGTTCATCTTCAACGTGCTGATGCTGGCGCGGGCGCCGCTGCAGCTGTTCCAGGCGGTCTCGACCAGCATCCTCCCCCACCTCACCAGCCTCCACGCCTCGACCGACCCCGACAGCGAGCGCGAGTTCCATCGCTCGGTCCGCGGCGTCCTGCTCGGAGTTGCCGGCTTCGCCGCCTTCACCGCGGTCGTCGTCCTCGCCGCCGGGCCGCAGCTGATGCAGCTCGCCTTCAGCGACAAGTTCAGCTACGACCGGCCCGGGCTGCTGCTGGCGACGCTGGGGATGGGGCTCTACCTCGGCGCGGTCACCCTCAACCAGGCCTGCCTGGCGCAGGGACAGGTGCGGCGGGCGGCGGTGCGCTGGATCTCCTGCGCCGCCTTCTTCGTCGCCTGGAACTTCATCCCCCTGGTCGAGAACGAGTTCCGCCGGGTCGAGATCGGCTTCGCGCTGACCGCCGGCCTGCTCTTCTGCCTGCTCTACCTGGTCTACCGCCGCCCCCACGAACGGGCCGAGGACGTGCCCGAGGCGGGCTCGCCGGAGGAGCTGGAGGCGAAACTGGCCTCGATCGACGAGAACGTCTAGGCGCTTAGCCGATCGGCTCTGGACGCGAAGGCACCGGCACGGTTCATTTAGGGTCCGCCGATGGGAGCCCATGACGCTCAACTGATTCTTGTCGCGGGAGCCCTGCTGGCCGCTGGGATCGCCGGGGCGCTGCTCGCCGACAAGGTGCGGGTGCCGGGGCTGCTGCTCTTCCTCGCCCTGGGGATGCTGGCCGGCTCGGAGGGGATCGGCGGCATCGACTTCTCCAACATGGAGCTGGCCCGGACCCTGGGCACGATCGCGCTGATCCTGATCCTCTTCGAGGGCGGCCTCACCGCCGGCTGGTCGGAGATCCGGCCGGTGCTCGGGACCGCCGCCTCGCTGGCGACGATCGGGACCACCGCGACCGCCGTGATCGCCGGCCTGGCGGCGAAGCTGATCTTCGACCTCAGCACCCTGGAAGGGATGATCGTCGGCGCCGCGATCGCCGCCACCGACTCGGCCGCGATCTTCGCCGTGCTGCGGCGCTCGACCCTCGACAAGCGCCTGGCGCGCTCGCTCGAGGGCGAGTCCGGGATGAACGACCCGGTGGCGCTGCTGCTGGTGATCGGGTTCATCGAATGGATCCAGGAGCCGGGCTTCGGGCTGGTCGACATGGCCGGGCTGCTGGCGGTGAAATTGGCGGTCGGGATCGCGGTCGGCTACGCGATCGGGCGGCTCGCGGTGACGGCCCTGAACGCGACCCGGCTGCCGACCGACGGGATCTACCCGGTGGCGACGATCGCGATCGCCGCGCTCGCCTACGGGGTCGCCGAGACCGCCCACGGTTCCGGCCTGCTCGCCGTCTACCTGGCGGCGCTGGCCCTGGGCTCGGCCCGGATCCCCGCCCAGCGCACCGTCGTCGCCTTCCATGAGGGGCTCGGCTGGGTCGCCCAGCTCGCCCTCTTCATCCTGCTCGGCCTGCTCGTCTTCCCCAGCCAGCTCGACCAGGTGGCGCTGGAGGGACTGGCGCTCTCGGCCGTGCTGATCCTCGTCGCCCGCCCCGCCGCGACCTTCCTCGCCACCATCTTCTCGCCGCTGAACGTGCGCGAGAAAGCGATGCTCGGCTGGGCCGGGCTGCGCGGGGCGACCCCGATCTGGCTCGCCACCTTCCCCGTCGTCGCCGGGATCGCCGGCGGCCAGGAAGAGTTCGCGATCGTCTTCTTCGTCGTCGTCACCTCGACCCTGATCCAGGGCGCCAGCTTCGAGCCGCTGGCGACCCGACTGGGACTGACCACCGACGAGCCGGCGCTGCCGCGGCGGCTGCTCGAGTCGGGCCGGATCCGGCGCATGGGCGGCGACGTGATCGCCTACCGACTGCCGCCCGGCGCCGCCGCCGCCGGGCACCCGGTGCGGGAACTGGAGCTGCCGCGCGAGGCGCTGGTCAACGTGATCGTCCGCGACGGCCACGCTATCCCGCCGCGCGGCTCGACCGAGCTGCAGGAGGGCGACGAGCTGCACATCCTCGTCCGCAGCGAGCTGCGCGACGAGGTCGAGGCGCTGACCAACATCTGGACCAAGGGGCCGATCGGCCGGCAGCGACCGCCCTCACTGCCGCGGCGCGGCGCCTCCCAGGTGTTCACGGTGCGCCCGGTGCGGGCGGACGAGCAGCGCGAGCCGGAGGACGAGCTGGACGGCATCCCGGTGCTGGCGGTGATGCGCACCCGGGGCGACGGCAGCGGCGCGATGCTGGCCCTGGCCGACGGGCGCTACGCGGTGACCAGCACGACGGTGATCGCTGTCGGCGGCCGGCGGGCCCTGGCCGACTGGTGCGAGCGCCGCGCGGAGCGAGCCGACGTCGAGCCGGCCGAGCGCGCCTGGTGGCAGGAGGTCACCGGCGCCTTGATCGCCCGCGGCCGCGAGATGTAGCTCAGGCGGCGCCGGCGGCGGCCGCGATGTCGCGGTAGGCCTGGGCCGGATCGGCGGCGCCGAAGACGGCGGAGCCGGCGACGAAGAGGGAGGCGCCGGCGGCGGCGACCGGGCCGGCGGTGGTCGGGTCGATGCCGCCGTCGACCTCGATCCTGGCCTCGCCGACGAGGTCGCGCAGGCGTTCGATCTTCGCCTCGGAAGGGATGAAGGCCTGCCCGCCCCAGCCCGGGTTGACGGTCATGCAGAGGGCGATGTCGGCGTAGCCGCGCAGCTCCGCGAGCGCCTCGGCCGGGGTGCCGGGGTTGATCGCGATCCCGGCCAGGCAGTCGAGCTCACGGATCGCGTGCAGGGTGCGGTTCGTGTGCGGGGTCGCCTCCTGGTGGAAGGTGATCGAGTCGGCGCCGGCCTTGGCGAAGTCCTCGATCTGGCGCTCGGGCGCGGCGATCATCAGGTGCACGTCGACGGCGCCGCCGGCCGCGTGCACCTGGTCGGCGATCCCGCTCAGGACCAGCGGCCCGATCGTGATCGGGGGGACGAAGTTGCCGTCCATGACGTCGAAGTGGATCACCCGCGCCCCGGCCGCCATCACCTCCTCGATCTGCGCCCCCAGCTGCGAGAAATCGGCGGAGAGGATCGACGGCGCGACCCGCCGCTCGGTGATCAGGTCCCGCATTCGCTCGGTCATGGCGGCCACCCTACTGAGCGCGGGCGGACGCGCTTCAGGCCGCGCGGAGCATCGAGGCGCCACAGGACTGGCACTGCATGTCCTCGGTGTGGCTCATGCGGGCGATCGTTTGGTGCTCGCCGCAGTTCGGGCACTGCGAGACGAGTTCGAAGCGGCTGAGGCAGTTGACGCAGCGCATCCGGCCGGGCAACTGGGTCGGGCGCAGCCAGGGCTCGCCGCAGTTCGGGCAGGGAGCGCGGCCGAGGACCGTCTTTTCGCCGGTGCCGGCGTCGGGGGAGTCGCTCATCGCACTAACTATGCCTGCTCACGCGGTTGGCCTGGTCAGGCGGGCGATGAAGAAGCCGGTCGTGCGGTCGCGGTCCGGGCGCAGCTGGAGGCAGCGCGGCTCCGCCGCCGATGCCAGCTCGGGGGCGCGGGCGCCGAGGTCCTCCAACTGCAGCGGCGGCACCTCGCCGGTGGCGCTGGCGGCGAGCAGGGCGGCCACCCGCTCCTCGTTCTCGCGTCGGGAGATCGTGCAGGTCGAGTAGACCAGGGTGCCGCCGGGCCGAAGCACACGGGCGGCGGCAAGCAGGGCAGCGCCCTGGACCTCGACCATGCGCGCGATCGCCTTCGGCGACTTGCGCCAGCGCGCGTCGGGGCGCGAGGCGAGAGCGCCGAGGTCCGAGCAGGGCGCATCGAGCAGGACGCGGTCGAACTCGGGAGCCAGCTCCATCTTGGTCGCGTCGGCCTCGATCACGGTGACGCTGCGCAGGCCGAGGCGCTGCGCCTGCGCCGCCACTTCGCCGGCCCGCTCGGGGTCGAGCTCGACCGAGATCAGCTCGCCGCGGTCGTCGGTGCGGGCGGCGATCTGGCCGGTCTTGATCCCCGGCCCGGCGCAGAGGTCGAGCAGGTGCTCCCCGGGGGCGGGGTCCAGCACCTCGACCACGGCGGCGGAGCCGCGGCTCTGGGGGGTCAGCTCGCCGGCCGCGACCAGCGCCGGGACGGTGTCGCCGGTGCGGCCGGTGATCGCGATCGTCTCCGGAGTCGCCAGCGGCCAGGGACCGGTGGCGGGCTCCGCCTCGACCCCGGCCTCGCGCAGCTTCGCCAGCAGCGGATCGCGCTCGCCGCGGACCCGCATCGCCACCGGGGCGGGCTGATTGCAAGAGGCGAGTAGCGAGCGGGCCGAGTCGGGGCCGAGCTCCTGCCACCACATCTCCGCCAGCCAGGGCGGCACCGAGTGGGCGACCGCGGCGGCGGCCGGGGTCGAGTCGTCGCCGAGCAGCGCGGCGGTCAGCTGCTCGCGCTCGCGCGCGGCGCGGCGCAGGACCGCGTTGACGAGGCCGGAGGCGTGGGCGGCGCCGCCCCGCTTGCAGAGCTCAACCGCCTGGTCGACCGCGGCGTGATCGGGGGTGCCATCGGCGAACAGCAGCTCGTAGAGGCCGAGGCGCAGCGCGGCCAGCACCGGCGGGTCGAGCAGCCGGGTCGAGCGCTTGGCGAGGCGTTCGATCGCAGCGTCGGCGGTGCCGCGGCGCTGCACGGCGCCGTAGGCGAGGCGCTGCGCCTGGGCGCGCTCGCGGCCCTCCAGCCCCTCCCGCTCGGCACCGGCGCGGAAGGCGCGCTCGGTGAAGGCCCCCTCCTCGAAGGTCTCCCTCAGGGTTGCGTAGGCGAGCGCCCGGGCGGGCGTGACCTCGCGGCTCACGCGAGCCGGGGCGGATCGTGGCCGCGCAGGTAGGCGTCGACCGGCATCGCCTTGCCGCCCGGCGGCTGCACCGCCTCCAGCCGCAGGGCGCCCTCGCCGCAGCCGACCAGCAGCTCGCCTTCTTCCACGCTCACCTCGCCGCTCGCGGGGCCGGTCGCGAGCGGCCGGGCGCGGCGGACGCCGAGGCGCTCGCCGCCGGCCAGCTCCAGATAGGCGCCGATGTGCGGGGTCAGGGCGCGCACCTTCGCCGCCAGCTCGGCGGCCGGCCGGGCCGGGTCGAGCCGCCGCTCCCCCGCCTCGATCTTCTCCGCGTAGGTGACCCGGGACTCGTCCTGCTCCGCGAAGGAGAGCCGGCCCGCGGCCTCGAGCTCCAGGGCCTCGACCAGGAGCTCGCCG
>DASUNU010000033.1:0-8280 GCA_036276995.1 Solirubrobacterales bacterium | reverse complement strand
AAGAAGCGGAGGAGGCGATGGAGGCTTCGCGCGCCCGCGTCCCGCTCGGCCGCCTCGGCAGCCTCGAGGACGTCGCCGGGGTCGCCGCCTTCCTCGCCAGCGACGAAGGGGCCTGGATCACCGGCGCCGTCTACACCGTCGACGGCGGCATGACCCTGAGCGGGGGGCGGGCCTGATCGCGGCGTCGACGGAGACCCCGCTCGCCTTCGAGCGCCGCGGCCGGGTCGCCCTGCTGCAACTGCAGCGGCCGCAGGCGCGCAACGCGCTCTCCAACGAGCTGCTCGAGCAGCTGGCGGCGCGGCTGGCCGAGGTCGACGCCGACCCGGACTTGCGCTGCGCGGTGATCGCCGGCTCCGACAAGGTCTTCGCCTCCGGCGCCGACGTGCGGGCGCTGGCCGCGCAGGAGCCGGGCGAGGTCTACTTCGGCCGCCGCTTCCAGCTCTGGGACGCGTTGCGCCGGGCCGAGACGCCGCTGGTCGCGGCGGTCTCCGGCTTCTGCCTCGGCGGCGGCTTCGAGCTCGCCCTCACCTGCGACCTCCTGGTCGCCTCCGACTCGGCCCGCTTCGGGCTGCCCGAGACCGGACTCGGCCTGATCCCCGGCGCCGGTGGCACCCAGCGGCTGACCCGGGCGCTGGGCAAGGCGCGGACGATGGACGTGATCCTCAGCGGCCGCCTGCTCGACGCCGCCGAGGCCGAGGCCGCCGGCCTGGTCTCGCGCCGCGCCGGCGAGGACTGGCTGGAGGTGGCGATGGCGCTGGCGGCTGAGGTCGCGGCGCGGGCGCCGCTCGCGCAGCGGCTTGCCAAGCGCGCGGTCGGGGCCGCCTTCGAGGGCTCGCTGGAGACCGGCCTGGCCCAGGAGCGGGCGGCCTTCACCGTCGCCTTCGCCTCGCCCGAGGCGAAGGAGGGCATCGCCGCCTTCCTCGAGAAGCGCGAGCCGGCTTGGAAGGCCGCGGCGGGCGGTGCTTCGTCCCGACCGCTGGACGCAGACTAGGATAAGGATTATACTGATCTGAGATGGAGGGTTCCGGGGACAGAGACGTCATCGTCGAGCGTCGTGGCGAAGTCGCCTGGCTGCGCCTGAACCGGCCCGAGCGCCACAACGCCTACGACATCGACACGGTCGAGGAGCTGATCGAGGGCCTGCGCTCCTCGCGCGACGCCGGGGTGATCGTGATCACCGGCTCCGGCAGGTCCTTCTGTGCCGGCGGCTACCTCGGCAACCTGGCCGAGCCCGACCCCGACGTGCTGCGCGACATGTTCGAGATCTCGCTGCGGCTGTTCGACGAGATCCGCCGCAGTCCGCGGCCGGTGATCGCCGCCGTCAACGGCTTCGCGATCGGCGGCGGCAACGAGCTGGTCGTCGCCTGTGACCTGGCGATCGCGGCAGAGAGCGCCCAGCTCGGCCAGAGCGGCACCCGGGTCGGCAGCGCCCCCGTCCTCGGCGGCACCAACATGCTGGCGGCCTCGGTCGGCGAGAAGCGGGCGAAGGAGGTCGCGATGCTCTCGCGCCGCTACTCGGCACCGCAGGCGCTGGCGATGGGCTGGATCAATGCGGTCGTCCCCGACGCGGAGCTCGAGGCCGAGGTCGGGCGCTGGTGCGAGGAGCTGCTGGAGCTGAGCCCGCGCTACCTCGAGATCGCCAAGATCAGCTCCAACGCCTGGTGGAACCTGGCCCGCGAGTCCTACGTCAGCGGGCTCGGGATGCTGACCCAGGCGATCGGGTCCGAGGACATGGTCGAGGGCGCCCGCGCCTTCACCGAGAAGCGCAAGCCCGATTTCCGTGGCCATGGCCGCGGCCGCCACAAGGGGGGCGAGTGAGCGCCCGCACCTACCCGCGCTTCGAGCCGACCTTCGCCGATCGCTCGTCCTGGACCCTGCCCTGGATCCTGCGCGAGCGCGCCCGCAGCCACGGCGGGAAGACCTACCTGGAGGTCCCCGACGACGGCGTCTCGATGACCTTCGCCGAGACCCTGCACGCCGCCGAGGAGATCGCCGCCGGCCTGCTCGGCGACGGCGGCAAGCCGGGCGACCGCTTCCTGATCATGTGCCCGAACCGGGCCGAGGTGATCCTCGCCTGGTTCGGCTCGGCGCTGGCCGGGATGGCCGAGGTCCCGATCAACACCGCCTACACCGGCTCCTTCCTCGAGCACCAGGTCGGGACGACGGCGCCGCGCGCGGCCCTGGTCCACGCCTCGCTGGCCGAGCGCTTCGCCACCGGGGCCGAGGCCTTCGCCGGGGTCGAGCGCTTCTACCTGGTCGGCGACGACGAGGCCGAGGTCGCGGCGGCGCAGGAGCAGCTCGCCGCGGCCGGCTTCGCCGCCTCGCCGTTCGCGGAGCTGCGGGCCGAGCCGCTGGCCGAGCCGCCCGAGGTCAGCGCCCGCGACCTCGCCGCGATCTTCTTCACCTCCGGCACCACCGGCCTCTCCAAGGGGGTGGCGATGTCGCACTCGCAGATGACCTTCTTCGCTGACGAGGGGGTGGCTCTGACGCGGCTCTCCGAGGACGACGCCTACATGTCCGTGGGGCCGCTGTTCCACGGCAACGCCCAGTTCCTCGCCGCCTACCCGGCGCTGATCGTCGGCGCCCGCTTCGTGCTGCGCGAGCGCTACAGCGCCAGCCGCTGGATCGACCAGATCCGCGAGTGCGGCGCGACCGTGACCAACTTCGTCGGGGTGATGATGGACTGGACCTGGAAGCAGCCGCCGCGGCCCGACGACGCCGACAACCGGTTGCGCTGCATCTGGGCGGTGCCGACCGCGACCTCGATCGCCGACGGTTTCAAGCGGCGCTTCGGGATCGAGGCCTTCGTCGAGAACTTCGGCCTGACCGAGACCTGCATGCCGATCATGACTCCCTACGGCGAGGAGCGGCCGCCGGGCGCGGCCGGGCTGCTGGTCGACGAGTACTTCGAGGTGCGCCTGGTCGATCCCGAGACCGACGAGGAGGTCGCGGCCGGCGAGGTCGGCGAGCTGACCGTGCGGGCGAAGCTGCCCTGGACGATGTGCTCGGGCTACTACGGGATGGCCGAGAAGACGGCCGAGGCCCAGCGCAACCTCTGGTTCCACACCGGCGATGGGCTCAGGCGCGACGCCGACGGCTGGTACTACTTCGTCGACCGGCTCAAGGACGCGATCCGGCGGCGCGGCGAGAACATCAGCTCCTATGAGGTCGAGCAGGCGGTGCTCGGCCACGCGGAGGTCGCCGAGTGCGCCGCGGTGGCGGCTCCTTCGGGGGCCGAGGCCGGCGAGGACGAGGTCGCCGTCTTCGTCGTGCTCGAGCCCGGCTCGGGGCTCGACCTGGCCGCAGTTCGTGCCTGGTGCGAGCAGCGGCTGCCCCGCTTCGCGATGCCCGAATATATTGCGATCGTGGAGGCCCTCCCGACGACTCCGTCGGGAAAGATCCGCAAGGTTGAGCTTCGTGAGCAGGCGGCGGAAATGGCGAGCGCGGACATGAGCCGGGCAGGAACCCGATGACCCCAGGGGAGGCGAACGCCAGCCCGTCGCCGCCGCGCGCCCGTAGGCGCCGTCCCAACAGCCACCGGCCGAAGAAGACGGCGATGCTGCTGGCGCAGCGGCTGGTCACCGAGATCTCGGAGAAAAACCTCGCCCCGGGGACGCCGCTGCCCTCCGAGCGGGCGATGCTGGAGGAACTCGAAGTCGCCCGCGGCAGCCTGCGCGAGGCTCTGCGCTTCCTCGAGATCCTGGGCGTGATCTCGATCAAGACCGGGCCCGGCGGCGGGCCGGTGGTGGCCGAGCGGGTCTCGCACTCGCTGGCCAGCATCATCGCGATGTTCCTGCAGCTCGACGGCGCCCCCTTCCTCGACGTGCTGGAGGCGCGGCTGGTGCTGGAGCCGGCGCTGGCGCGCAAAGCGGCGGAGCGGATCACCGACGACCAGGTCGAGGAGCTGCACGCCTCGGTGCAGCGGATGGACGAGAACCTCGGCGACCTCGAGGTCTTCCTCAACGAGAACGACGTCTTCCACGGGGTGGTCGCCCAGGCCGCCGGCAACCACGTCTTCGCGCTGGTGATCTCCTCGCTCAACTGGATCTCCGACGGCACCCCACTTGGGGTCGACTACCCGGAGGAGGTCCGCAAGTCGGTCTCGAAAGAGCACCACCGGATCTACAAAGCGATCGCCGCCCACGATGGCGAGCGCGCCGCCTCGGCGATGAGCGTCCACATCGGCGACTTCGCCGCCTACCTCGAACGGTTCTACCCGGCGCTGGTCGACGCCCCGCTGCGCTGGGACCAGCTCGACTGATGCCGGCGGGCGCGGAGCTCCAGGCAGTGATGCTGGAGACCGCGCGCGGCCGGGTCGTCGCCGTCGACTCCGCCTACGACGTGCGGCCGGAGAACCGCGGTCGCGACGTCCTCGTCAACGCCTCCTACTGCGGGGTGCTGCCGGCCCGCTTCGTCGGCGAACAGGCGCCGCGCGGGGCGATCGGGGTCGACTGCGCCGTCGGGTTGGACGGGGCGGGGATCGCCGGCCTCTGGTACCTGGAGGCGCTGGGCATCCCGGCCGCGACCGCCGACGTCGCCACGATCGAACTCGGTGACGGGGTCGACCTCTACGAGACCGGCGTGCTGAGCCGGGTCAACGCGCCCGCGAGCGGGTGCGGGGTGGAGGCCGGGATGACGGTGCGCGAGGCGGCGGCGCTGCTGCTCGAACGCGACCCCGAGCCGCAGGCGGCGAGTGAGGTGACCCACCGGCGCACGATGCACCGCGACGAGGGGAGCGGGCGGGAGATCGTCTGCACCGACTCGATCGCCTTCGGCCTGCCCGAGGACCGCGGCCGCAACGTGCTTTGCACCGCCGGCCACACCGGCCGCAGCGCCGTCCCCTACCTGCGCAAGGTTGCCCCGCACGGCTTCATCTGCTCCGACGGCGGCCGCGGCAAGAACGACGCCGGCATCGCCGGGCTCGAGATCGTCGCGGCCGACGGCCTCGCCGGCGCCACCGTCGACGCCCGCACGGCCCGCATGGGCGACGGCCTCAGCACCTACGAAGACGGCGTGATCAGTGCCGCCAACGCTCCGGCCCGCGAGCGCGGCGTCGAGGTGGGCCAGCCCGCCCGCGAGGCCGCCCTGGCCCTGCTGCGCGGCTGAGGCTCACGCGTCTGCTCCAGTGTCCGTATATGGGACACAAGTGCAGACGCGTCAGGTGATCGGCACGGCGCCGAGGGCGTGGGCGCCGCCGTCGACGTGGAGGATCTCGCCGCTGGTGGCGCGGGCGAGGTCGGAGAGGAGGAAGCAGGTGGCGTCGGCGACCGGGCCGGGGTCGTCGACCCGCCAGCCCAGCGGCGCCAGCCGGGGCCAGGCGGCGGCGAGCTCGGCGAAGCCGTCGATGCCGCTGGCGGCGGCGGTGCGGACCGGGCCGGCGGCGACCAGGTTGACGCGGACGCCCCGCGGGCCGAGGTCGCGGGCGAGGTAGCGGCTGACCGACTCCAGCGCCGCCTTGGCGACGCCCATCCAGTCGTAGGCGGGCCAGGCGACCGAGGCGTCGAAGTCGAGCCCGACCAGGCTGCCGCGCCGCCCCTCGCCGCCGAGCAGCGGGGCGAGCGCCGCGGCCAGGGCCTTGAGCGAGTAGGCGCTGGTCTCGAAGGCGGCGCCGGCGCTGGCCCGCGGGGTGGCGAGGAACTCGCCGCCGAGCGCGTCGGCCGGGGCGAAGGCGATCGCGTGGACGGCGCCGTCGAGCCCGCCCCAGCGCTGCGCGACCTCCTCGCGCAGGCGCTCGAGGTGGGCGTCCTCGTTGACGTCGAGCTCGAGCACCTCGGGGGTCTCCGGCAGCCGCGCGGCGGCCCGTTCGGTCAGCCGCCGGATCCGGCCGAAGCTGGTCAGCAGCACCTCGGCACCCTCCTCCTGCGCCCGCCGGGCGATCGCGAAAGCGATGCTGTGGCGGTCGACCACGCCGGTGACGAGGATCCGCTTGCCGGCGAGGATCACAGCAGGACCGCCACCGGCTCGGCCGCCACCGCGACCGCCCGGCGCCAGACGACGCGGGCGCGGGCCAGGGCGACGGTCTCGCCGCGCTGGTTGACGACGCGCCAGGCGAAGGTGGCGAGGCCGGTGGCGGCGTCGATCTCGCGCTTCCCCTCGAGCTCGCCCTCGACGTGGATCGTGTCGCCGATCCGGACCGGGCGCTTGAAGGCGACGCGCTCGAAGCCACGCAGGGCCAGCACCCACTCGGGGTCGAAGGGGACGAGGCCGACGCAGTAGGAGAGCAGCATCGCGCCGTGGGCGACGCGGCCGCCGAACTCGCTCGCCGCCGCCCACTCCGCGTCGGTGTGGAGCGGGTGGCGGTCGCCGGTCAGGGCCGAGAAGGAGACCAGGTCGGCCTCGGCGATCGTCCGCCCGGGCGAGCGGAAGCGGGCGCCGGGCTCGAGCCGGTCGAAGTCGGTGCGGAGCGGGGAGTCCATCAGGCGTTGCCTCCTTCAAGAGCGGTCGGGATGTCGAAGTGGGCGCGCAGGGCGATGGCGATCTCGGCGGCGGCGCGGGCGTGGCCCCGGGCGGAGGGGTGGAGGCCGTCGGGGCCGAAGTTGGCCGGGTCGTCGAGGCCGGGGTGGCCGGCGACTTCGAGGCAGGGCACGCCATGGCGGGCGGCGACGCGGCGGGTGGTCGCGTTCAGCTCTTCCAGCGAGCGCACCATTCGCGCCCGCGTCCGCGGTCGCAGCGCCATGAAGCGCCAGCCCTCCGGCGCCGTCGCGGTCAGCAGCGCCGGCCGTGGCGTCGCCGCGCCGAGGCGGGTGAGGATCTCCTCGAAGCGCCGTTCGTAGCCGGCCAGGTCGGGCCGGGTCGCGAGCAGGACGTCGTTGGCGCCGCAGACGACGGTGACCAGGTCGGGGCGCAGCGCCAGCGCCGCCGGCACCTGTTCCAGCACCGCGGCGCTGGTCGCGCCGTCGACGGCGAGGTTGTCGTAGCGCAGCTCTGGGTTGAGGGCGCGCAGCCGCTCCGCCACCTGGTCGGCCCAGCGCTCGCCCTCCGGCGCGCCGTTGCCGGCGGTGAAGCTGTCGCCGAGGGCGGCGTAGGCGGAGACGGTCGTGCGCGGGTCGGTCGCCGTCATCGTCCGCCCTCGGCCGGGAAGGCGCAGCGCAGGGTGAAGGCGAGCCGCTCGCGGGTCTCGGCCGGGGCGATCACCTCGTCGACGAAGCCGGTCGCGGCGGCGGCCGCGGCGGTCAGCTGCTCGGCCGCGTAGGCGTCGGCGAGCTCCTCGCGGACGTTCTCGCCGCCGGCCTCGAGGTCGCGGCGGTGGACGATCCCGATCGCCTGCCGCGCCGCCATGATCCCGATCTCCGCTCCCGGCCAGGCGTAGACGGCGTCGGCGCCGAGGTCGCGCGAGTTCATCGTGATCGCGGCGCCGCCGTAGGCCTTGCGCAGGACCACGGTCAGCTTCGGCACGGTGGCGGCGGCGAAGGCGCGCAGCAGGGCGGCGCCGTGGCGGATCACCGCCGCTTCCTCCTGGCGCCGGCCCGGCATGAAGCCGGGGGTGTCGACGAGGACGACCAGCGGCAGCCCGAGCCGGTCGCAGGCGGCGACGAAGAGCGCCGCCTTCTCGGCCGCGGCGGCGTCGATCACGCCGCCCAGCGCGCGCGGCTGGTTGGCGACGACGCCGACCGCGACGCCGTCGAGCCGGGCCAGCGCGGTGACCATGTTCGGCGCCCAGCGCGGTGAGAGCTCGAGCAGCTCGCCGCCGTCGCAGAGCGCCCGCCCGACCGCGCGCACGTCGTAGGTGCGGCGCGGCTCGGCCGGGACCGTGGCGGCGGGGTCGAGGACCGCGGTCGGCGCCGGGCGCAGCCGCCGCGGCGGCGCCCCGATCCGTCCCGGCAGCAGCCCGAGCAGGCGCCGGGTGGCGGCGATCGCCTCCTCCTCGTCGCCGACCGCGAGCTGGCAGACGCCGTTGCGGGCGTGCACCCGCGGCCCGCCCAGCTGCTCCATGCTCGACTCCTCGCCGAGCGCCTCGCGGACGATCTGGGGACCGGTGAGGAACAGCCGCGCCGCCTCGGTCATCACCACGAAGTCGGTCAGGGCCGGGGCGTAGGCGCCGCCGCCGGCGGAGACGCCGCTGACCACGGAGATCTGCGGCACCCGCCGGGCCAGGGCGACGCTGGCGCGGAAGATGCGGCCGTAGCCGGCCAGCGCCGGGTGGCCCTCCTGCAGGCGGGCGCCGCCGGAGCGGACGAAGCCGACGACCGGGGCGCCGGCCTCGCCGGCCATCCCGAGCAGGCGCACGATCGTCTCGGCGTGCGCCTCGCCGAGCGAGCCGCCGAGGTAGGTGGGGTCCTG
>DASUNU010000032.1:0-3911 GCA_036276995.1 Solirubrobacterales bacterium | reverse complement strand
GCGACGCCGCGGTTGCGACCGCGCCGCAGACGCGTCTGTCGGCACTCGCATTCGCTGGCCAGGTCGTCCTCGCCGAGGATCCAGCCCGAGCCGTCGCAGACGCCCAGGGGGCAGGACTGGTTACGGAAGGGTTCGCTGCGGGCGATCGCCGGCATCAGAAGTCAGGCCCCACTGGCGCCGCTTCCTCTAGCGGCGGCCCTTCGCTGCCGGGGTCGCTGATTGGGGATTCCTGGCCGGAGAAGTCGGCGACTTTGGGGAAGCGGTCGAGGAAGACCAGCTTCCTGGTCCCGATCGGGCCGTTCCTATGCTTGGCGATGATCAGGTCGGCGAGGCCGTCAGGCTCCTCGTCGGGATCGCGGTAATAGTCTTCGCGGAAGAGGAAGGCGACGACGTCGGCGTCCTGCTCGATCTGGCCCGACTCGCGCAGGTCGGAGAGCTGCGGTTTCGGCGGCGTCCGCTGCTCAGGCGCGCGCGAGAGCTGCGAGATCGCCACCACCGGCACCTCCAGCTCGCGGGCGAGGATCTTCAGCCCACGGCTGATCTGGCCGACCTGCTCGACCCGGTTGGCGCGGTGGTCGTCGGAGCGCATCAGCTGCATGTAGTCGAGGATGATCAGGCCGAGCCCGCCGCGGTCCTGTTCCTGCGCGTGCAGGCGCCGCGCCTTCGCCCGCAGGTCGAGGATGCCGAGGTCGGAGGAGTCGTCGAACCAGAGCGGCGCCTCCTCCAGTTCGTTGCAGGCCCGCACCACCTTCGGCCAGTCGCGCTGGGAGACCTGCCCCTTGCGCAGCTTGTCGCCGGAGATCCGCGCCCGGCAGGCGATGAAGCGCTGGGCCAGCTCGACCTCCGACATCTCGAGCGAGAAGAAGGCGACCGCCTGGTTGCTCTTGACCGCCACGTTTTCGGCGATGTTGGCGACCAGCGCGCTCTTGCCCATCGCCGGGCGGGCCGCGACGATGATCAGGTTGCCGGGCTGGAAGCCGCCGGTGATCGCGTCGACGTCGCGGAAGCCGGCCGGGGTGCCGGTCATCTCCATCTCGCCGGTCGAGAGCTTCTCCAGCCGGTCGACCTCGTCGTGGAGGATGTCGCCGAGGATGCGGAAGTCGCTGGCCTGCTCTTTGTGGGCGACTTCGAAGAGCAGTTTCTCGGCCCGCTCGGAGAGCTCGCGCGGTTCCCCGTCGCGCTCGTTGACCCAGCCCTGGATCTCCTGGCCGGCGCCGAGCAGGCGCCGCAGCAGCGAGTTCTGCTGGACGATCTCGGCGTAGTGCTTGGCGTTGCCGGCCGCGGGGACCTTCGCGGCGAGCTCGGAGACGTAGTGTTTGCCGCCGGCCTCGTCGATCTGGTTGCGCTGGGTCAGCGCCTCGCTCACGGTCAGCTCGTCGACCGGCTGCGCCGCCGCGTAGAGGTCGTGGACGCATTCGAAGATCCGCCGGTGCCGGTCGAGATAGAAGTCAGCGCTGTTCAGCTTGACCTCGTCGATCACCTTGGTCAGCGTCGGCTCCGCGACCATCATCGCCCCCAGGACCGATTCCTCCGCCTCGATGTTCTGCGGCGGGACGTGGGATGAGGTTGGCTGCGGCATTTAGATCAGTTTGGGATGGCGCCCGGCGGATTCGAACCCGCGAGCTTCGAGCCGGGAGCCCCGAACGACAAACCTAGACAAAGCGAGTCGCGTCCCGACCCAACGAAGCAACCAAGTCGAGGAGGACCCACGTATTTGCGCTACTTAAGCGGCGATGGTGTCGCTCAAGACCGCGGTCTTGACTCGCAGGGGGGAGGCGGGAGGATCGTTGGACTCGCTCAGATACAGGCCGATTCCCTCGCTGAGCGAGTCGAACAACTCATCCAGGGTGTCCCCCGAGGCGAAGCATCCCGGCAGTTTGGGGACGTCGGCCCAGTAAGACCCGTCCTCGAGGTGGATGTTCGCGGTCAGCTCCATGTCTGGGTGGATCCGAATCATCTTAGACCTGCCTGGCGGAGGATCGCTGCGGTTAGCCCCCGCGAGTAGTCGCGGCCTTTGTGCTGTGGCAGGGTGATCGGTCGGCGGCCCGGCCTGGTCATCTTCACTTGATGCTTGCCTCCTCGGGTTCGTGACCACCCGTGGCGTTCGAGCAGTCGCATGAGCGTCTTCTGGCTGTGGGTTGGCGGCACCCACTGATCGTCGGAGGTGGCAACGCGCGCGTGGCGCGCACAACGTCAATTCTTCGCTACGGAATTGGGGAGGGATTCGGCTGCCGGGATCAGCCCCTCTTGCTCCTGCTGGCGCTCGCCGCGGCGGAGCATGCGCTGGGTGAGGATGGCGATCGAGAGGATCGCGGTGGCGCCGAGGCTGAGCTGGACGCTGAGCAGGCCTTCGCGGGTCCAGTAGACGTCGCGGAGGTCGAGCAGGAGGGCGGCCTCGTCGAAGGTGAGGCCCATGCCGATGCCCATCGGGACTGCGAGGTGGTCCTCGAGGTCATCGTTCTCGGTCAGCAGGGCAATGGTCCCGGAGGTGAAGGCGATCAGGATGCCGGGCACGAAGTGGTGGATGTGGCGGCCGCCGACGCTGACGTTGCGGAACGGGCCCCAGCCGTCGCGGATGCCCCAGGTCGAGAGGCGGACGAGGGCGAAGGAGCCGAGGAAGCCGGCGAGCAGGTTGAAGAGGACCGTCTCGCTGCGCGGGGCTTCGCTGTAGCCACGCACGGCGACGCCGACGGTGTCGAGCGCCGCCGCCGGCGCCGACTCGACCAGGACCTCGGGGCTATGGCTGTCGCGCTCGAGCGAGCGCCGCCGCAGCAGCCGCGCGAACTGATCGCCGATCACGACCCCGGCGGTCCCGAGCGCTACAGCAGCCAGTCCTACCGTCGCCCGCTCCGACCGCGCCCACCCAAACCGAGTCCGCGCCTTCGCCCGCCGGGACAACCTCTTCGGCAAAGTAGCCATCCGCTGAGCCTACCCAGCGGCTGGGGAGTGGTTCGTGGGCAGGTGCCGAGAACGAATACCTCGCCCGCAGGCGCCTGCCCACGGACCACCCGCCACCCTGGACCTAGGCTTACTTCTCCTCGGCGATGATCGTCTTGACCGCGGCGACGGTGCCGTCGGCCAGCTCGATCTCGACCATAAAGGTGCCGACTTCGCGCAGCGGCTGCTCGAGCCGGACGCGTTTTTTCTCGATCCGCAGGTCGCGCGCCTCGGCCAGCGCGTCGACGATCTCCTTGGCGCCGACCGAGCCGAACAGCTTGCCGTCCTCGCCAGCCCGCTGGTGGATCGTCAGCACCGTCTTACCGAGCAGGCCGGCGGCCTCCGCTTCCCGTTCGGCGCGCAGCTTCTCGGCCCGTTCAGCGGCCTCGCGGCGGCGCTGCGCTTCCTCCAGGGCCCCCGGGGTCGCCGGCTGGGCCAGCTTGCGGGGGATCAGGAAATTGCGCAGGTAGCCGGGGGCGACGTCAACGGCCTGACCGCGTTCGCCGAGCGACTCGACGTCCTGAAGCAGGATCGCCTGCGCCATCAACGCTCTCCGACGTAAGGCAGCAGGGCGATCTCGCGCGCCCGCTTCACCGCCACCGAGAGCTGGGCCTGGTGGCGGCGGGAAAGTCCGGTGACGCGCCGGCCGCGGGTCTTCCCCTTGTCGGAGAGGAAGCGCCGCAGCAGGTTGAGGTCCTTGTAGTCGACCGTCTCGGCGTTGACCCGGGTGTACTTGCGCGGGCGGGCACGCTCGGCGCCGCGGCGACCGCGCTTGTTGTCTGAATTGGTTCTCTCTTGTGCTCTAGCCATCGGGCGCGGATGCTACAGACCTGCGCCCGATGGCCGCCCGCCGACTAAAACGGGATGTCGTCTTCGGCGCCGCCGCCACCGCCGCCGGCCGCGGCACCCTGGAAGTCGGAGTTGTCGACCGGGACGTCGCTGCTCGGGCTGTTGAAGCCGCCACCGCCGTTGGC
>DASUNU010000031.1:0-17451 GCA_036276995.1 Solirubrobacterales bacterium | reverse complement strand
CAGACCGGCCTCGCCCGCGGTGGCACCGCTGCGGTCGCGCAGCTTCGCCGCCAGCCGCTCTGCCCCGCGGACCGGCGCTCCCAGGGCCTGGGCGAGGCGGGAAGCACGCTGGGCGGCGCGGAAGACGTTCTGCTGGGCATGCGTCCCGTGCGGCATCTGGGCAGCGATGTAGAGCCACTCAGTGAGCAGGGTGGTGATCGACTCGTAGTCCTCGATGCAGGTCGGCTGCTCCGGCCCGCCGGCGGCGATCGCCCAGAGCGTGCGGGTGAGCAGGCGGTCGCCGCGCGAGCCGGTCAGGTTCGCGTGCGGGTCGAGGTAGTGGCCGTGGGTGCAGAGGACGTCACCGCAGCGGTAGGTCGGGTAGGCGATCTCGACCTCGACCCCCGGCAGCTTGCGCTCGAGGAATTCGCGGAAGAAGCCCGGCCCGGGCGGCAGGTTCGGCCGGTGCCCGGTCGCCAGCAGCGTCTCCAGCCGGTCCTCGTCGTCGCGGTGGACAAGGTGGTGGTCGTGGTTGCCGGCGAGGAAGACGAGCCGCCCGCCCGCCAACTTCTCGGCGATCAACTGCAACAGGCCGTCGGCGGCCCCGACCGCCTCCTCCACCCCGCCGAAGAGGAAGTCGAAGAGGTCGCCGAGGAAGATCAGCTCGTCGAGGTCGTCGAGCTGCGGCGCCAGCCGCTCGAGGAAGAACTCCTCGGCGAGCAGGTCCCGGCCGGTCCAGGCGCCGAAGTGGGTGTCGGAGATGACCAGCGCGCGCATCGAGTGCGCGAGTCTAGGCGGCCCGCTCGCCGACCCGCATCCGCAGTCCGCCCTTGGGCGAGAGCGTCGGCATCTGCCGGATCGTCATCGTCCGCCCCGGCAGGGCGTCGAGGCGCAGGCGCTGCAGCAGCATCGTCGCCACCAGCTTCACCTCGGTCTGGCCGAAGCGCTTGCCGATGCAGATCCGCGAGCCGCCGCCGAAGGGGACGTAGGCGCCGCGCGGCAGCGCCGCCTTGCGCTCGCGGGTGAAGCGCTCGGGGACGAAGGCCTCGGGGTCGGGGAAGACCTCGGGGATGCGGTGGCTGGCCCAGGAGCAGTAGTTGACGTAGGCCCCCTTGGGCACCGTGTAGCCGCCGAACTCGAACTCGCGCACGGCCCGGCGCGGGCCGATCCAGGCCGGCGGGTAGAGCCGCAGCACCTCGTCCAGCACCATGTCGAGGTAGGGCATCTCGCGTTCGAGCTGGTCGACCGTGGGCGGGGCGCCGCCGAGCACCAGGTCCTGCTCCTCGTGCAGCTTGGCGACGACCTCGGGGTGGCGGGCGAGCTCGTGCAGCATGAAGGAGACGGTCGAGGTCGAGGTGTCGTGGCCGGCGAACATCAGGGTCATCAGCTGGTCGCGGATCTCGCGATCGGTGAAGGCCTCGCCGCTCTCGCCGCGGGCGCCGACCAGGAGGCTGAGGATGTCCTGGCGCTCGGGGTCGGGGTCGGTGCGGCGGCGCGCCACCTCGGAGAAGACGATCTCGTCGAGCACCTCGCGCGAGGCGTTGAGCTTGCGCCAGGGCGAGCCCGGCCCGCGCAGCAGCCGCCACTGGAAGTCGATCCCGTAGTAGCCGAGAGCGCGCTCGAAGTGCTCCGCCGCGGCGGCGCCCTTGCCGGCCTCGTCAGGGTCGAGCCCGAGCAGCGCCCGCATCGCGATCCGCATCGCCAGGTTGCGCATCCAGTCGTAGATGTCGACGGTTCCACCCAGAGGCAGGGCTGCGATCGCGGCCTCGGACTCGGCCGTCATCGCCGCCACCGAGGAGACGATCTGCTGGCGGTGGAAGGCCGGCATCATGATCGCCCGGGCGCGGTCGTGGTAGTCCTCGTCGACGGTCAGCAAGCCGTCGCCGAGCAGCGGAATCAGGTCGCCGAAGCTCGACTCCCGCCAGTGGAAGTTCTCCGGGTGGCCGACGGTAACGAAGTGGTTGGCCTCCGGGCCGAGCATGAAGACGACCCGCGAGTGCAGCAGCCGCATGCTGAAGATCGGGCCGTACTCTTCGTAACCGCCGAGCAGCAGCGGCAACGGGTCGTGGGCGACCTGGTGGGTGCGGGCGAAGCTGAAGTCGTTCGGGCCCAGCGGAAACTTGCCCCTCCCCCGCCACTCGTCGACCAGGTCCCCGAGCACGCGCCGGGCCGGGTTGGCCGACATCTGCGGTGGGCGCGCGACAGGGGCGGAGGTATCGACCGAGGCCATCGGCGTCGGATCATAACTGGCTGCCTAGCCAGTTTCGCGCTTCCGAGTTTTTGCACCCAGAGGGGGTCCAAAGTCGTCAGCGGCGGTGGCTGAAGAGCTCGAGCACGCGGTCGCCCTCGCGCAGCTCCGCGGCGCGCTCGTCGTCGAAGCGGATTACCTCGCCGTCGCGGACGATCGCCAGCATGATCGCGGCCTGCGAGCGGGCCGGGACAGGCCCCGCCTCGCCCGGCCCGACCTGCCGCTCGGCCAGGTCGAGGCCCTCGCCCAGGGTCATCAGGTCCTCCATCACCTCGGTCACCTGCGGCGTCTCGGTCGAGAGGCCGAGCAGTCGTCCGGCCGCGCCGGAGGAGGTGATCACGGCGTTCGCGCCGCCCTGGTGGAGGAGGTGGGCGTTCTCCTCCTCGCGCACGGCGGCGACGATCGTCACCGTCGAGCTGAGCTCGCGGGCGGTGAGGGTGATCAGCACCGCGGTGTCGTCGCGGTCGGGGGCGACGATCAGCGCCGCCGCCTCGCGCACGCCGGCCTCGAGCAGCACGTCCTGCTTGGCGGCGCTGCCGGCGATCGCGGCCAGGCCTTCCGCCGTCGCCAGTGCCCGCGCCTCGGGGTTGGGCTCGATCGCGACGATCTGGCTCGGCGCCGTGCCCTTGTCGAGCAGGGTCTGGACAGCGCTGCGCCCCTTGACGCCGTAACCGCAGACGATCGTGTGGTCCTTCAAGCGTTTCCTCCAGCGAGCGACGCGGAACGCCTCGCGGCTGCGCTCGGCGAGTATCTCCAGGGTCGTACCGACGAGAAGTATGAGGAAGAGCACGCGCGCCGGGGTCACGACCACGGTGGTGATCAGCCGGGCCTCGTCGGTGACCGGGCGGATGTCGCCGTAGCCGGTGGTCGTGATCGAGACGGTCGAGTAGTAGAAGGCGTCGAGCAGGCTGACCCCGCTGTCCTCGGGGTCGATGTAGCCGTCGCGGCCGATGTAGGTGACCAGCGCGACCAGGGTGATCAAGCCCAGCGCGATCGCCACCCGGCCGAGGATCTTGCGCAGCGGGCTCGCCTCGCCGCCGGGCAGCTCGACGGTGTGGCGGGGTGCTGCGGCGGCGGCCATCGCGGTCAGCGGGCGGCGCTCGCCGCGAGCTGGCCGCAGGCGGCGTCGATGTCGCGGCCGCGGGTGAGACGGACGGTGGCGGTGAGCCGGTGCTCGGCGAGGATCGCGCGGAAGCGCTCGATCCGCTCCGGCGAGGAGCCGTCGTAGCTGCCGGTCGGGTTGTAGGGGATCAGGTTGACCTTGTAGATGCGGGGGTCGAGCAGGGCGGCGAGCTGGCGCGCGTGCTCGGGAAGGTCGTTGACCTCGCTCAGCATCACGTACTCGACGAAGACCTTGCGCCGGCGCCTGGCCCGGTAGCGGTCGCAGGCGGCCAGGACCTCGGCCAGCGGGTAGCGGTCGTTGACCGGCATCAGCTGCGAGCGCAGGCCGTCGTTGGGCGCGTGCAGGGAGAGGGCGAGGCTGAGCGGCAGCTCGCACTCGGCGAGGCGGTCGATCCCCGGCACCCAGCCGACGGTCGAGATCGCGGTACGGCGGTGGGTGACGCCGAGCTCGGGCAGCCGTTCGCAGGCGGCGAGCACGTTGTCGATGTTCATCGTTGGCTCCCCCATCCCCATGAAGACGACGTGGTCGATCGCTTCGGTGCGGCGGAAGTGCAGCGCCTGGTCGAGGATCTCGTCGGCGCTGAGGTTGCGGCCGAACTTCATCTGGCCGGTGGCGCAGAAGGTGCAGGTGAGCGGGCAGCCCGACTGCGAGGAGAGGCAGACCGAGCGGCGACCGTCGCGGTAGCGCATCAGCACCGCCTCGATCGGGCGGCCGTCAGCGGTGTGGAAGAGCGACTTGACGGTGCCGTCGTCGGACTTCGCCTCTGCCCCCAGGGTCAGGGTCGAGAGCGGCACCGCGGCGGCGAGCCGCTCGCGCAGCACGGCCGGCAGGTTGGTCATCTCCCCGTAGTCGCGGGCGCCGCGCGCCACCCACTCCCAGACCTGGCCGGCACGGTAGGCGGGCTCGCCGGCGTCGGCGAGCGTGCGGTCGAGCAGGGCGCGGTCCACGCGGAGAGCTTAGGGACTGCGTTGCTAGGGGTGGAGCTTCTCGCCCCGCTCCAGCATCGCCACGAATTTGCGCAGGCGGCGCTCGCGCGTCTCGGGCTTCTTGGCCTCGTCGAGGGCGGCGAAAAACTCGCGGGCGGCCGGATTGGCGTCGAGCTCGCGCTGCAGGTCGGCCGGGACGGCGGCGTTGCCCTGGCTCGCGTAGGCGGCCTCCCAGCGCCCATCCGCCCGCGCCGCCTCGACCTCGGCAAACGACCAGGTGCTTGCCGTCTCCGAGGCCGAAACCAACTTTTTCTAACGGCCCCGGCTAGGCGGGCAGCTCCCCCTCGAGCCGCTCGATCGCTTCGCGGGCGTACTCGAACACCTGGCGGTCGCCGCTCAGCCGGTAGCGCGAGTTGGCCCCCATGATCACCGCGTAGAGCTCGAAGGCGAAGCGCTTGGGATTGTCCACTCCGGCGATCGTCGCCTGTCGCTCGAGCTCGGCCAGCCAGGCGTCGAGGGCGGCGGCGATCGCGTCGCGGACGGGGCCCGGCCGGTCGTCGTACTCGGCCGAGGTCGCACCCCAGAAGCAGCCGCCGGCGTAGAGGTCGAGGTGGTCGAGGTAGCGCTCCCCCAGCGCCTGCAGTCGCGGCGCCCCGTCGGGGGCGCTCATCGCCGGCTCGATCACGGCTGTGCGGAAGCGCTCGGCGGCGGCCCCGACCGTCGCCAGCTGCAGGTCCTGCTTGGAGCCGAAGTGGGCGAAGAGGCCGCTCTTGCTCATCCGCAGCTCGGCCGCGAGGCGGCCGATCGTCAAACCCTCCAGGCCCTCGACCGAGGCGAGGTCGACGGCGCGGTCGAGGATCGCCGCCCGGGTCTGTTCGCCCTTGCTGACGGAGTCGGGCGCGCTTTTCGTCACCGTGGCCAGGATGCAAGGGTACAAAAAGCACGAACGTTCGTGCAAATCGCTTAGGATGCCGACAGGCAGGGTCCAAAGACTGAGTGGAGGAACGGATGAGTGACTACGCGGTGAAGAAGATCGATGAGATGGAGGCGGTCTATCTGGGCGCCTTCAAGCGCGCCCGGGCCGAGCTTGGCGCGGAGGCGTTCGGGCTGGCGGTGATCGACCTGCCCCCCAACTACGAGCACTACCCCGAGCACGACCACACCCACGACAACCAGGAGGAGGTCTTCCTGGTCCTGCGCGGCGGCGGCGAGATCGAGATCGACGGCGAGCGCTTCCCGCTCGACGGCGAGCACATCTCGCGGGTCGGCCCGGAGACCAAGCGCAAGCTCTGGCCGGGGCCCGACGGCGTCCGCGTGGTGATCCTCGGCGGCGTCCCCGGCGCGGTCTACGAGGCCCCCGACGTCAGCAAGCTGGGCGAACCCGACCCGATGGCGGCCAGCTAGCCCGGCGGCCCGTTTAGGCTGCCGCTGTGCTTCGACGCTCCTCGCTCGCAGCGGCTCTGCTGGTCCTGACCGCGCTCGTCGCCCCGGCGGCGAGCGCCGCCGGCCCCGTCGACGACCACGACGAGGACGCGATCGTCGTCGTCTCCGGCGACGTCACCGTCAGCCGCGGCGAGGTCGTCGGCGGGGTCTTCATCGTCAGCGGCGACGCCCGCATCGCCGGCCGGGTCGACGGCGACGTCGCCGTGCTCGACGGTGACGTCCTGCTCACCGGCACCGTCGAAGGCGACCTCTTCACCGCCGCCGGCACCGCCCGGCTCGGGCCGACCGCAGAAGTGACCGGCGACGTCCAGTACGGCGACGAGCGCCCGGTGGTCTCGCTCGACGCCCGCGTCCACGGCGACGTCGAGGAGCAGGACTGGCCCGAGTTCGGCGATCTCTTCGCCTGGATTGGCGGCTTCGTCTTCTGGCTCGCGATCACGCTCTCGCTGCTGGTGCTCGGCGCCCTGCTGCTGCTGGTCGCGCCGCGGGCCGCCGACACCCTCTACGCCCGCTCGCGCGAGCGGGTTGGGCCGACGATCGCGATCGGCATCGCGATCGCGATCGTGCTGCCGGTGCTGGCCTTCGTCGCCGCCATCACCCTGCTCGGGCTGCCGCTGGCGATCGGCATCGTCCTCGCCCTCGGACCGCTGGGCGCCATCGCTTACGTCACCGCCGCCTTCGCCCTCGGCCGGCGCTGGGTCGGGCCGCCGCGCCACCGGATGCTCGCCCTGCTGGCCGGCCTCGCGGCCCTGCGCCTGCTCGCGCTGGTCCCGGTCCTCGGCGCGATCGTCGGGATCGCCGCCGTGATCTTCGGCCTCGGCCTGATCGGTGCCGCTATCGGCGCTGCTCGGGATCCGGGCGATCCGGAGCCGGCTCGAACCCCGGACAGCTGAGCACCGGGATCCGCGGGTAGCGCGGGTACTCGGGCTGGTCGCGGGAGCGCTCGCAGAGCGAGAAGACCGAGCCGCGGGTGTTGGGGACGAGCCGCTGGTGGCGACAGCCGTCGCAGAGCCCGTTGCGGCCCTCAGGCACGCTCGGCATTGCGCTTCACCCCCGCCAGCACGCGGCGGGTGGCGAGGACGTGCATGCGGGTGCCGATCACCAGCGCCCGATAGACACCGCCCTTGGCGCCGGGAAACTCGGCCCGGGTCTCGGCTCGCACCCTGGTCTTCCCCGCGCCGGCTTGCTCGAGCCGGAAGACCAGCGCGTAGTCGGAGAAGCGGTGGCTGCCGGCCAGTGCCAGCTCGGCCGGCGCCTCGGCGGCGGCGACGTGGAAGCCGGGAAAGGCGGAGCCGGCCGCAAGCGGGCGCGGCCCGGAGGCGACCGTGTCGGCGCAGCCGACGAGGCGGGCGTAGCGGGGCGCGCCGGCGCTGGAGACCGTCGCCTCGACCACGTGCAGGAGCGAGCCCCAGGTGCGCTCGCGGTCGGCGGCGACGATCGTCGCGTGCTCGTCCACGTGCGGCAGGCGCTCGGTCTCGGCGGCCATCAAACAGGATGCTATTTGCGGGCTCCGATCGGGCGGCTCCCGCCTCGTCCCCGACTACTTTTGATGGATGACCCCCACGGCGACCCTGTTCGATGCCGATGCCGCCTCCTACACCGGCACGGTCGAGGTGCTCGGGGTGATCTTCCGCGCCGAGGACGACGGCTACGCGGTGCTCGAGGTGCAGGAGACCGGCTCCGGCGAGGGCTTCGCCCTGGTCGGCCCCGTCGCCCACCTGGCGGCCGGCGACCGGGCCGAAGTCAGCGGCGAGTGGCAGACCCACAACCGCTATGGCCGCCAGCTGCGGGCACAGGGAGCGCTGCCGCTGGACCCCGCCGACCGCGAGGGACAGATCGCGTACCTGACCACGCTGCGGCACATCGGTCCGGCCCGGGCGGAGCGGCTGGTCGACGAGCACGGCGAGGGCGTGCTGCAGGCGATCGCCGCCAACCCGCAGGCGGTCTTCTCCTCCCTGCGCGGGGTCAGCCCCGATCAGGCCGCGGCGGCGACCGAATCGTGGCACGCCAGCCGCGCCGTCCGCGACCTCCACGTCCAGCTCGCCCCCCACGGCCTCGCTCATCTGGCGGCGCCGATCCACGCCCGCTACGGCGAGCGCTCGATGACCGTCCTGCACGAGGACCCCTACCGGCTGACCGAGGTCGAGGGGGTCGGGTTCGCCCGCGCCGACAAGATCGCCCTCGCCGCCGACGTCCCGCCCGAGTCCAGCCGCCGCGCCCAGGCCGCCGCCGTCTTCGCCCTCGCCGAGGCCGAGCAGCAGGGCAACAGCTACCTGCCGATGGACGAGCTGACCCGCCGCACCGCGCGGTTGATCGGGCTCGGCGCCGATCCCGACGTGCTGGCCGCGGCCCCAGGCCTACTGCTCGACCAAGGGCGCGTCTACCGCGAGCTCACCCACGCCAGCGAGGTGGCGGTGGCGGCGACCCTGCGCGAGCGCGCCGCCGCTCCCCCCCACCTCGTCCACGACCCTGGCGAGGAGCCGCCCGCCGCCGACGAGCAGGGCGGCCTCACCGACGAGCAGTGGGCGGCGGTGCGCGGCGCCTTCGCCGCCCGAATCTCGGTCCTCACCGGCGGCCCCGGCGTCGGCAAGACCGTCTGCACGCGGGCGATCGTCGCCGAGGCTGAAGCGGCCCACGCGACGATCGCGCTCTGCGCCCCGACCGGGCGGGCGGCCCGGCGGATGCAGGAAGCGACCGGGTACGAGGCGCAGACGATCCACCGCCTGCTCGAGTGGATGCCGGGGCGCGAACCGGCCTTCCGCCCCGGCCACCCGCTGCCGGCCGACCTGGTCATCGTCGACGAGTCCTCAATGCTGAACCTGCGCCTGGTCGAGGTGCTGCTCGGCGGCCTCGCCGAGACCACCCACGTCGTCTTCGTCGGCGACGCCGACCAGTTGCCGCCGATCGGCGCCGGCAAGCCGTTCGAGGATCTGATCCGCTCTGGAGTGGCGCCGGTCGTGCGGCTGAGCCAGATTTTCCGCCAGGCGGCGCGCTCGATGATCACCACCGCCGCCCACGAGATCAACCAGGGCCGCCCGCCACATCTGCAGCCCGAGGACGACCAGGACCACGACTTCTTCTTCATCGACCGCGCCGGCCCCGAGCGGGCGCTGGAGACCGTGGTCGAGGTGGTCGCCGAGCGAGCCCCAGCCCGCTTCGAGGTCGACCCGATCCGCGAAGTCCAGGTGCTGGCGCCGATGTACAAAGGGCCGGTCGGGATCGACGCCCTCAACGAGCGCCTGCAGGCGCGGCTCAACCGCGACGGCAAGCGGGCGCTGAACGACCGCTTCCGGATCGGCGACCGTCTGATCCAGACCCGCAACTCGCACGAGCTGGGGCTGATGAACGGCTCGATCGTCTTCCTCCGCGAGGACGACCCCGACGAGGAAGAGATCCGCGTCGACACCGACGAGGGCGGCAGCCTGGCGATCCCCTACGGGGAGACGGCGACGCTGCGACTCGCGTACGCGATCTCGGTCCACAAGGCGCAGGGCTGCGAGGTGCCGGTCGTGGTCGCGGTCTGCCACCGCTCGCACTCGCGGATGCTGACCCGTCCCCTGCTCTACACCGCGATCACCCGCGCCCGCAGCAGCTGCGTCCTGGTCGGCGACCCGGCCGCGATGGCCGCCGCGGTCCGCCGCGACGACGGCGGCGAGCGCCACTCGGGCCTGGCCGAGCGGCTGCTCGACGCCTAGACGCCCCTCTCGTCCAATCGTCCACGGCGTTTGCGAGGGTGCCCGATCCGGGCAATTTCCGGGCAGTTCTCCCCTCGAAGAAAGCGGTGACATGAAACGCCTCGGCCTCCCACTCCTGCTCTGCTTCGCCCTCCTCTGCCTCGCGCTGCCGGCCGCCGCCGGGGCCGCCAAGAAGGGCGTGATCGGGCTCGGCGAGAAGCGGGTGGAAGCGCTGATCGAACTGCACCACCCGCGCGGGCTCAATCACTTCGTCCGCGCCGTCTCCGACCCGAGCTCGCCGCGCTACCGCGACTACGCCAGCGTCGAGCAGCTGGTCAACCGCTTCGGGGCGAAGGAGAAGACCCAGCGCAAGGTGCTGAGCTGGCTCGCCGCGCGCGGTGTGCGCGGCGAGGTGTCCCCCACCGGCATGCAGGTGTTCGCGACGCTCTCGCGGCGCCAGGCCGGCGCGCTGCGGCCGGCCACGGCCAGGGCGAGTGCCGCCGCCGGGGTCAGCGCGCGCGTTCCCGCCGCGCTGCGCAGCGCGGTCGCGCGGGTGGCGCTGCTGAGCACGCGGACCGCGGCGACCCACCACGTCGGCGCTACCGAGGCCGGGATCGAGGCGGGCGAGGCGGGGTCCGCCGGGGCCGCCAAACCCGGCGAGCCCTACCGCTCGATCCTGCCCCACAGCGGCACTGCCGCCGGCTGCGCGGAGGGCAGCAGCGGCGGGATCGAACCGGGCCTGGAACCGTTCACGCCGAACCAGTACCTGACCGCCTACGGCCACGCCGCCCTGCACGCCCGCGGCCTCACTGGCAAAGGGCAGAAGGTCGCGCTGGTCGAGACCGGCGGCTTCAAGCACAGCGACATCGTCACCTTCGGCAGGTGCTTCGGCTTCAAGCCGCCGCCGATCAAGGTGGTGCCGGTGAAGGTCGGCAAACCGCTGCCGGCCGAAGACGAGACCACGCTCGACCTCTCGATGCTGACGGTCGGGGCTCCGGGACTGGAGAAGATCTACGTCTACGAGGGGCCGGAATCGCTCGGCGGCGTCGCCCTCACCGCCGGCACCGCGCTCGGCACCCCGGGGCACCGGCCCGACGTGATCTCGATCTCGCTCGGCTTCTGCGAGCCGGAACTGGCCGGCAACCTGGCCCTGCGCAATGCCTTCGACAACGTCTTCGCGGTCGCCGCCGGGGCCGGCATCTCGGTCCTCGTCTCGGCCGGCGACCAGGGCTCGAGCGGCTGCCGCGCCAAAGACGGGAAGACCGGAGAAACGACGGCGCTGCCGATGACCACGGTCAGCCTGCCCGCCTCCTCGCCCTACGTGACCGCCGTCGGCGGCACCAATCTGGCGCTCTCGAGGAAGAACCGGATCAAGGCAGAGGTCGTCTGGAACGACTCGGTGCTGACCCCGTGGGGCGGCGGCGGTGGCTCCAGCCTGATCTCGCCCCGCACGCCCTGGTGGCAGGCCGGGATCGACCGCTACGGCCCCGGTCGCAAGGTCCCCGATATTGCCGCGCTCGCCGACCTGATCCCCGGCTACGCCCTCTACTGCACCGCCGTGCCCTCCTGCCTCTCCCCTGGCCAGAAAGCAAGCGGCTGGACCAGCGTCGGCGGCACCAGCGCCGCGGCGCCGCTGATGGCGGCCGGGGTGGCACTGGCCAACCAGTACGCGGCCGGGCGCGGACAGCGCGATCTCGGCTTCCTCAATCCCCTGCTCTACCAACTCGGGGCCAAGGGGAAGGCCCGCGCCGGCGCCTTCACCGACGTCGTCACTGGCAACAACGACCTCGGCCGGGCGCTGCCGCCGGAAGCCGGCGGCGGCAAACCGCTGGGCTGCTGCCAGGCGAAAACGGGCTACGACTGGGCCAGCGGCTGGGGCTCGCTGAAGCTGCCCGGCTTCGCCCGGCTTGCCGCTGCCGCAGACCGCTGAGCCAGGGATCACCGCCGCGTCGCGTCGGCAATACTGCGGCGGCAATGGAGGGGGCGAAGCCGCAGGGGGCTCTGCACGAAATCGCTGAGGAGGCGAAGCCGCGGGCGCCGCTGCGCGAGATCGTCATCACCCTGGTCGGGATCGCGCTAATCGCGGGCCTGATCGCACTGATCCCGGAACTGCGCCACGCGATCTCGGCCGCCTTCCGCGGCGACAACGCCGAGGTCCGCGAGCAGATCGACAACCTCGGCGCCTGGGGGCCGCTGCTGATCCTCGCCCTCACCCTGGTTCACGCCGTCGTCTTCTTCCCGGCCGAGATCGTCGACGCCGCCGCCGGCTACGCCTACGGCTTTTTCCCCGCTCTGGCGCTCTGCCTGTTCGGCTGGGTGCTCTCGGCGATCGTCGCCTACGCGATCGGCGGCTCGGTCGGGCGACCGCTGCTGCACCGCTGGCTCGGAGCGGAGCGCTTCGAGCGGATCGAGGGAAAAATCGAGCGCGGCGGCGTCACCCTCCTCCTCGGCGTGCGCCTGGTGCCGATCTTCCCCTTTAGCCTGATCTGTTACGCGGCCGGCGCCGCCCGCGTGCCGTTCTGGCGCTACGTCTGGACGACCGCCGTCGGCTACCTGCCGATTACGGCTGCCGCGGTCTACCTCGGCACCCAGCTCGAGAGCCTCTCGCTCACCGACCCGCTGGTCCTGGGGACCGCCGCGCTGTTCCTGGTGCTGCTCTTCGGCGGCCAGTGGGCGATGCGCCGTAAAGGCGACCGCCAAGAGGCCTGAGACTCAGCCGACCCGCTTGACCCGGAAGCGGAAGACCGCAGGGCTGCGGTCGACGTTGCCGGCACGGTCCTGGGCTTTGACCATCAGCGTGTGCTTGCCGACGCCGAAGCGGCGTGAGATCCGCGGCCCGCAGAAGCGCAGCAGCCCGCGATCGACTTTGCAGACGAAGACCGAGTCGGGCTCGCTGGAGCGGAAGCGGAAGACGCGGCGCACGCCACGCTTCTTGGTCCGGATCAGCTTGCGCGGGTGTTTCGTGATCCGGGTCCGCGGCGCCCTGGTGTCGACGTAGAAGGAGAAAGCGCCGCTGTTGCCGACCCGGCCGGCGCGATCGACGCCGCTGACCGCGATCCCGTGCGGACCATCGCCGAGCGGGGTCGGCAGCGCGTAGGGCGAGGCGCATGGCTGGGGAATGCCGCCGTCGACCTGGCAGGTGAAGTTGACCGGGCGGTTGGCGCTGAACTCGATCGTCGGGCGGCGGTTGCGGCTGAGCGGCTCGGGCGCCTTGGCCAGGGTGATCTTCGGCGGCAGGGCAAGCGCCGCGACGGCGCCGAAGGCGTCGACCAGACCGGCGCCAACCGCATCCGGCCCGGCCGAACCGACCGGCAGCGCGGTGTCGGTGAGGGCGGCGCGGACCTGTGCCGCCGAGGCGGTCGGGTTCGCCTGCCGGACCAGGGCGGCGACCGCGGCCGCGTGCGGAGCCGCCGCCGAGGTGCCGAAGAAGCGCCAGACCCCCGCCTGCAGGTTGCCGAAGAAGGTGTTGGCGCCGCCGTCGGTGGCGGCGAGGTCGGGCTTGGGGGTCGTCTGGGGAGCGATCGCGGGCGCCGGCGCGGTGCCGGTCGCCGGCCCGAAGTAGCGCGTCACCGGCCCTCGCGAGGAGAAGGCCTCCGGCGCCGAGCTGTTGTTGTAGCGGACCGCGCCCACGCCGACCGCGCCGCTGGCTCCGGCGTGGCCGAAGATCGCCGGGCCGACGATGTCGCCGCCGGCGGACTGGGGGTACTCGGTGGCGGCCACCCCGCCCTGCAGGAAGATGAACTTGAGGCGCGGGTCGGCGCCGTCGGCACCGGGGTTGCAGACCCCCTCGCAGTTGTCGATCGCCAGCTGCACTTCAACGGCGGCGCCGCTGTCGTTTTCCCACTGCAGCACCTCGACCGGTTTCTGGCCGGAGATGTTGTCGCCGGCGGCGGCAACCGGGACCTCGTCACCGGGCTCCCCCGCTTCCAGTAGGTCGCCCCCGGCGTCGAGCAGGTAGGCGTCGAGGTCGGTGCTGACCCCGTTCCAGGGCTGCGCCCACTGCAGGTCGATGGTCAGCGTCGCGCCTTTGGCGACCGTGATCCCGAAGGTCTCGTCGTCGATCGGGCCGGGGTTGAAGTCCATGCAGCGGCCGGTTCCGAATTCGGGCAGCGCCAGGAGATCGGCTGGACAGGCCGCGGCGTCGCGGAACTGCGGCGCTTCCCAGGAGGCGATGTTGCGCCCCTGTTTGTCGATCACGTTGTCGTTGCCGGCAGCCGAGAAGTAGGAGACGCCGGCGGCGCTGACCTCGTTGGCGGCGATCGCAACCGGCCCGTCCTGGAAGAACGGCTCTTCCAGGTAGGCAACGTCGTCGGCGATCACCTGAGCGCCCTTGGCCGCCAGCGCGCGGATCGCCTCGGCGAATTTCAGTTCGCCGCTGAAGGCGGTGGCGAAGCTGAGGTCGGCGCCAGGGGCGAGGTCGTGGACGATCTGGGCCATCGCCCGCCCCTCGTCGCTCCCCGCCGCTTCGGAGTCGTCGAGAACGCTGACCGGGTTCGCCGATCCGCAGGGGCTGCCGGGGCCGGGCAGGTCGCCGCTGGTGACATCGCCGGACGCGCTGGTGAGCGCCAGCGGATCGCGGCCGAAGGAGTCGGAGAGGATGCCGACGGTGACGCCGCTGCCGTCGAGGGCGAAGCTGGCGCGGGCGTTGGCGGCGTTGAGCTGGGTGTCGCCCTCGGAGACGACCGAGCCGCCGCAGTTGGCGCCGCGCAGCAGCGGCTTCAGCACCTCGCTGACCGCTGCCACCCTGGGGAGCGCGCCGAGCGCCGAGAGCTGGCCGGGCCGCGCGGCGACGGTGACGGTCTGGTAGCGGCGGCTGAGGTGGACGACCTGCGCCCCGGCGCCGCGCAGGGCGTCGAGCGAGCCTGCGGCGCCCGCCTCGAAGCGAACGTCGAGCAGGACGCGGTTGCCTTCGCGCAGCAGCAAGGGCGAGTCGAGCCCCGGATCGAGCGCTTCCCGCTTCATCGCCGACGCCGAGACCGGTGCCAGCGCGCAGGCGAGCAGCAGCGCAGCGAAAACCGAAAGCCGCCGCAGGCGGCTGCGTGGATTGGACCCTGGGTTCATCTGAAGCGAGTTATCGACACGACTGGATATCCCTGCAACACGCCTAGACGAGATTCCGAGCGCTATCGAAATTGCAACGTCTGGACCGCCGATCCTGCTACGGTCCACATCGTTAGGGCCGGTGGAACCGGCAGAAAGTTTGTGTCTAGCGCTCGCGTCGTTGCTTCACCGCATTCTCCGCGTTCGCAGCACACTACGTGGAGGCAATGCATGCCTACTGGAACTGTTAAGTGGTTCAGCGACGACAAGGGCTACGGGTTCATCACGCCCGACGACGGCTCGAAGGACGTCTTCGTTCATCACAGCGCCATCCTCGGCGAGGGCTTCAAGTCCCTGACCGAGGGCGCGAAAGTCAGCTACGAGTCCGAAGAAGGCCCCAAGGGCCCGGCCGCCGCGAGCGTCCAGCAGACTTCGTAGCGACGAACCACGCTTAAACCAGTCTGCGAAGCCCGCCGCCAGGCGGGCTTCGTCTTGCTGGGCCCCGTTCCCTACTCTCCTTCAAGCCCATGAGCGCATCCCGAGACGACCTCCGCAACGTGGCGATCATCGCCCACGTCGACCACGGCAAGACGACCCTGGTCGACGCGATGCTGTGGCAGACCGGGACCTTCCGCAAGGGGCAGGACGTAGCCGAGCGGGTGATGGACTCGATGGACCTCGAGCGCGAGAAGGGGATCACGATCCTCGCCAAGAACACCGCGGTCAAGCGCGGCGAGGTCAAGTTCAACATCGTCGACACCCCCGGCCACGCCGACTTCGGCGGCGAGGTCGAGCGGGCGCTGACGATGGTCGATGGGGTGCTGCTGCTGGTCGACGCCTCCGAGGGCCCGCTGCCCCAGACCCGCTTCGTGCTGCGCAAGGCGCTGGAGTCGAAGCTGCCGGTGATCCTCGTCGTCAACAAGGTCGACCGGCCCGACGCCCGTATCGCCGAGGTCGTCGACGAGGTCTACGAGCTCTTCATGGACCTCGACGCCGACTCCGACCAGATCGAGTTCCCGATCGTCTACACCAACGCCAAAGCCGGCTGGGCCTCGATCGAGGAGGGGGTCGAGGGAACCGACCTCGACCCGCTGATGGATCTGATGCTGGAGAAGATTCCGGCGCCGACCTACGATCCCGAGGCGCCGCTGCAGGCCCACGTCACCAATCTCGACGCCTCCCCCTACGTCGGCCGCCTCGCCCTCTGCCGCGTCCACAACGGCACGATCCGCTCCGGCCAGCCGATCGCCTGGTGCAAGGCCGACGGCAGCGTCGCCCGCGCCAACGTCTCCGAGCTCTACGTCACTGAAGGCCTCGAGCGGGTCAGCGCCACCGAGGCCGGGCCCGGCGAAATCATCGCCGTCGCCGGGATCGAAGAGGTGACGATTGGCGAGACCCTGGCCGACCCCGAGAACCCGCAGCCGCTGCCGGTGATCGAGGTCGACGAGCCCTCGCTCTCGATCATCCTCGGCATCAACACCTCGCCCCTGGCCGGCAAAGAGGGCAAAAAACTGACCGCGCGCCAGATTCGCGACCGGCTCGACGCCGAGCTGATCGGCAACGTCTCGATCCGGGTCCAGGACACCGAGCGCCCCGATGCCTGGGAGGTGCAGGGCCGCGGCGAGCTGCAACTGGTCGTGCTGCTGGAGATGATGCGGCGCGAGGGCTTCGAGATGACCGCGGGCCAGCCGCGGGTGGTCACGCGCGAGATCGAAGGCGAAGTGCACGAGCCGGTCGAGCGCCTGGCGATCGACGTGCCCGAGGAGCACGTCGGGGCCGTCACCCAGATGCTGGCCGGCCGCAAAGGGCGGATGGAGCAGATGGTCAACCACTCGACCGGCTGGGTGCGGATGGACTACCTGGTCCCGGCCCGCGGCCTGATCGGGTTCCGCACCGAGTTCCTCACCGAGACCCGCGGCACCGGCATCCTCCACCACGTCTTCGATCGCTGGGAGCCCTGGGCGGGCGAGCTGCGCACGCGCCAGACCGGCTCGCTGGTGGCGGATCGCCGCGGCGACACCGCCAGCTACTCGCTGTTCAGCCTGCAGGACCGCGGCAGTCTCTTCGTCGGCTCCGGCGAGGAGGTCTACGAAGGGATGATCATCGGCGAGAACGCCCGCGCCGACGACCTCGACGTCAACCCGACCAAGGCCAAGCAGCAGACCAACGTGCGCGCCGCCAGCGCCGACGTCCTCGTCCGCCTGGCACCGCCGACCCGGCTCACCCTGGAAGCCTCGCTGGAGTTCCTGCGCGACGACGAGTGCGTCGAAGTCACCCCCGAGTCGGTGCGGCTGCGCAAGCTGATCCTCGACAAAGTGCAGCGGCTGAAGGCCGCGAAGCGGGGCGACGCCGCCCCGCGCATGGCGTAGCCGCCTCGGGTTAGAACGAGGCCGCTAGCCGCAGTTCACGGCGGCGATCTTCGAGCAGGCGGACGACCCGCGCCAAGACCGTCCGCGGTTCGCGCGCAAAGCGGACGTCGGTGACACGGGTCATCTCGATCCCGGCCAGCTTCAGATCCTCCTGCCGCAGACGATCGCGCTCGAAAGCACCGTGGGTGCCATGAGTTGCATAGACGTCCAGTTCGACGGCAAACCGGTACTCCGGCCAGTAGACGTCGAGCTCGAACCCTGCCTCGACGAAGTTGGTCGCCGGCCGCGGCAACCCCGCCCGCACCACCGCCTCGAAGAAACGCCGCTCAAACCCCGACCGCGTGAACGGCGGCGGCTCGTAGAGCGCGATCGCCCGCCGCAGTCGTCCCCAGCCGTGGTGCCCACGCGTGCGGTCCAGCAGCTCTTCCGCCGGCCCGAGGTCGAACAGCTTCAGCTCTTCCGCCCGCTCGAGCATGCGCTGCAGCCACTCGGGGCGAACGACCGCCGCGAGATCGAGCAGAGTCCGCGGCACTGAAGTGATCGGGATGCCTTGCTCGACCGCGCGGTCCTGGGCCTCGAGGCACCGCGAGTGATGGACCACGATCGGCAGTCGCGGCCGTCGGCGAACGGGGCCGGTCACATGGACGGG
>DASUNU010000030.1:0-12612 GCA_036276995.1 Solirubrobacterales bacterium | reverse complement strand
CCCGCCGCCTCCCCTCTCTGGCGCTTCGGGTCCGCCGCTGGCCGGGCGCGCCGCGACCAGCCGGCCCATCACCATCGCCGGCTCGAGGTCGAGGCGCTCGGCCACCTTGCGGACGAGGTCGTCGCGGCTCGCCGTCTCCCCCATCGCCGCCAGGATCGGCGCCACCTCGGTCAGCGCCTGGTCGCGGGCGGCGGGCGAGGAGACATCAGTGCGAGCCAGCACCAGCCCGACCTGGAAGGCGTTTAGCTCAGCGGCGCCCTCGATCAACGCCCGGAAGCGCTCGGCTCCCCCCTCCCCGGCCATCATCTCGGCCGGGTCCTCGCCGGCCGGCATCGCCGCCACCCGCAGCCGCATCTTGCGGCCGGCCGCGACCCGCTGCGCCCGCAGCATCGCCTCCTGGCCGGCCGAGTCGGCGTCGAGCGCCAGCACCACCTCCTCGACCATGCCCGAGAGCGTCGCCACCTGCTCGCCGGTGATCGCCGTCCCCATCACTGCCACCGTCTCCTCGACCCCGGCCTGGTGCAGGGCGAGGACGTCGGTGTAGCCCTCGACTACGACCGCGCGGGTCGCCTTGGCGATCGCGGCTTTCGCCTTGTCGACGCCGTAGAGGAGCTGGCTCTTGTGGAAGAAGTCGGTCTCGGCCGTGTTCACATACTTGGCGCCCTGGTCGGAGCGCATCGCGCGACCGCCGAAGCCGAGCACGCGGCCGCGGCGGTCGCGGATCGGGAACATGATCCGCGACCGGAAGCGGTCGTACTCGCCCCCGCCCCGCCCCTTCTGGACCAGGCCGACGCCGCGCAGCTCCGGCACCGTGAAGCCGGCCTGCTGACCGCGGACGAGGATCTTGTCCCAGGCGCTGGGCGCATAGCCGACACCGAACTCGCGCAGCACCGGCTCGGCCAGGCCGCGCTCGGCCAGGTACCTGCGCGCCTTCTCGGCCTCCGGCGACTCCCAGAGATAGTTGGCGTAGTAGGCGGCGGTGCGGTCGAGGAGCTGCTCGAGCCGGCGCCGCTGCTGGCGGCGCGCCTCGGCCCGGGGGTCCTCCTGCTCACGCTCGATCTCGACCCCGTAGCGGTCGGCCAGCAGCTCCACCGCCTCGGCGAAGCCGAGCCCGTCCTTCTCTTCGATGAACTTGATCACGTCGCCGCCGACCCCGCAGCCGAAGCAGTGGTAGAGCTTCTCCTGGGCGTCGACCGAGAACGAGGGCGTGCGCTCGTCGTGGAAGGGGCAGAGCCCGGTCCAGCGGGCACCGGCCCGGCGCAGATCGGTGTGCGCCGAGATCACCTCGACGATGTCCGCCGCCGCCTTGACCCGGTCGAGGCTCTCGGGAGAGATCAGCGCCATCAGAAACGCGCCTCCTCGGGGATCGTCAGCTCGGCGAACTTGGCGATGCAGAAGCGGTCGGTCATGCCAGCGATGTAGTCGGCGACGCGCTGGCAGTCGGAGGCGCCCGGGTCCCAGGTCGGTAGCTCCTGTGGGCGCTCGATGTAGTGGTCGAAGAGGCCGTGCATCGCCTGCTGCACCTTGTCGTGCTCGCGGGTGGTGTCCGGGCCGAGGTAGACGCGGTCGAACATGAACTTGCGCAGGCGCAGCATCGCGCCGCCGATCTCCTCGCCCTGGACGATGTCGCCGGCCTCGCTGGAGCGCTCAACGATGTCGCGCACCAGGGTGTCGATCCGCAACGAGCCGGTCGGGCCGAGCAGCTCGATCTCCGCCGCCGGCAGGTCCTCGGGGCGGAGGATCCCGGCCCGCAGAGCGTCGTCGATGTCGTGGTTGATGTAGGCGACGCGGTCGACCAGCTTGACGATCCGGCCCTCCAGCGTCGCCGGCTTGGTCGGGCCGGTGTGGTTGAGGATGCCGTCGCGCACCTGCTCGGTCAGGTTGAGGCCGGCTCCGTCGCGCTCCAGCACCTCGACCACCCGCAGCGAGTGCTCGTTGTGGCGGAAGCCGCTGCCGCAGCGCTCGCGCAGGGCGGCGTCGAGCGCGTCCTCGCCGGCGTGCCCGAAGGGCGGGTGGCCGAGGTCGTGGCCGAGCCCGATCGCCTCGGTCAGGTCCTCGTTCAGGCCCAGCGCCCGCGCCACCGTGCGGGCGATCCCGCAGGCCTCGAGCGTATGCGTGAGTCGGGTCCGGTAGTGGTCGCCCTCGGGAGCGACGAAGACCTGGGTCTTGTGCTTGAGCCGGCGGAACGACTTGGAGTGGACGATCCGGTCGCGGTCGCGCTGGAACGGGGTTCGCAGCGGGCTATCCGGCTCCTCCACGGCGCGCCGCGCCGGGTAGGAACGCGTCGCGTGCTCGGAGAGGAACTCGGCCTCCCAAGCCTGCACGCGGTCGGCGAAGGTTATGGCGACTGACACAGGGCGATCATAAGGAGAGGGGAGGGTCTCGTCGGAGCAACAGCGGGGAGGCTCCGCCGAGACCCTCCCCTCTCCTTCTAAGCGGCCGCTCTCAATTGCACGTGCGCGTGGTGCTCGAGGGTCTCGCCCACAGCGCGCTCGACCTGACGGAGAGCAAGGGGCTCGGCCTCGGGTGCCTCTGAGAGTGGCTGTGCCAGGGCCTCGACCATGAAGCGGTGGGCTTGCTCGCTGAGCGGGAAGGAGCCGGCTTCGCAACTGGCGCAGACGACGCCGCCGGCGGCACCTGAGAAGCCGGTGAGGTGATCGGCCTCGCCGCATGTCGCACAGGAGGCGAGCTCGGGGACGAAGCCGGCGACCAGGGCCAGCTTGAGCCGGAAGGAGAGCGCCACTTCCAGGCTCGCCGCGCGCGGCTGCTCGGACTCGTCGAGCAGGGCCAGGTAGCGGCAGAGCAGGTTGTAGGCGGGCGGGTTCGGCTCGGCCGAGTCGAGCAGGCGCAGGACCGCGTCGCAGGCGCGGGCGCCGGCGGTCAGGGCGGGACCGGAGGAGCGCAGGCGCGGGTAGCCGTCGAGGGTGGTGACCCCGGTCACCGTCAGCAGGTCGCCGCGACCTTCGTGGAGGACGAGATCGAGCCGGAAGAACGGCTCCAGCCGCCCGCCGAAGCGCGACTTCGGTTTGCGCGCGCCCTTCGCGATCGCCCCGAAGCGCCCGCGGCTGGGCGAGTAGAGGTGGAGGATGCGATCGGCCTCGCCGTAGCGGATGCCGCGCAGGACGACTGCCTCGGTCTTGACGGTCCTTCCGGCCACGCGATCAAGTGTGGCCGACAGTCCGGATGCGGCCCGACGGGGAAGTTGAAGACTTGACCGCCCTATGGCGCCGTTAAGTCTTCAACCTTTGCGGCGTCGCCGCGGGCGTTTGCGCAATTTCACCTGGCAGCTTGGGCAGAAATAGGTGGAGCGGCCGCTGACGACAATGCGGACGATCTCGCCGCCGCAGGAGGGGCAGGGCTGGCCCTCACGGGTGTGGACGAGGAACTCGTTCTGCATCGTCCCCTTCTCGCCGCGGCCGTCGCGGTAGTCGTCGATCGAGGAGCCGCCGTGATCGATCCCCTTCTCCAGCGCGGCGACGACGGCATCGCGCAGCGCCTCCAGGTGCTCAGCCTTCATCGAGCCGGCAGGCGAGAGCGGGTGCAGCCGAGCCCGATAGAGCGCCTCGTCGGCGTAGATGTTGCCGACCCCGGCCACTCCGGACTGGTCGAGCAGGAACGACTTCAGCGGCGCCGTGCGCCCGGACGCCATCGCCCCCAGCGCCTCCGCGGTGAACTCGTCCGAGAGCGGCTCGACCCCGACCTTGCCCGCAAAGCGGGCTTCAAGGTCAGTGTCATTGATCAGAAAAGCCTCGCCGAAGCGACGCGGGTCGGTGAACCAGAGCTCGCGGCCGTCGTCGAGCAGGAAGCGGGCCCGCAGGTGCCGGGCCGAGGTCGAGCGCTCCGCCTCGTAGAGGCGCCGCCCCTCGGACGGGTCGAGCACGTCCTCGCCCTCGACCAGGACCAGGTTGCCGGTCATCCGCAGGTGCATGACCAGCGTCTGTGCCCCGTCCAGCCCCAGCAACAGGTACTTGCCACGCCGGCCCAGGCCCTCGATCGTGCGCCCGCTGACCTCCCTGCCCAGCCTGGCCGGCGGGATCGGCCGCGACCAGCGCCCGTCCAGCACCTCCAGCGACTCGATCCGGTGCCCTTCCAGCTCCGGCTCGAGCTGCCGCGCAACGGTCTCTACCTCGGGGAGCTCGGGCATCCCCGCTTTCTACCGGAGTGCTTATGACTTTTGTCGCCCACAGGGCGACAAAAGTCATACGCGCTCAGTCGCTGCCTCCGGCGCGCGGGTGGGCCTGGAAGTAGACCTCCTTGAGGCGGTCGCCGGAGAGGTGGGTGTACATCTGGGTGGTCGAGATGTCGGCGTGGCCGAGCATCTCCTGCACGGCGCGCAGGTCGCAGCCGCCGGCGAGCAGGTGGGTGGCAAAGCTGTGGCGCAGGGTGTGCGGGCTCATCCGACCGCCCAGACCTGCCTCGCGAGCGTGGCGCTGGACGATCTTGTAGAGGCCCTGCCGGGTCAGCGGCCCGCCGCGAAAGTTGACGAACAGCTTCGGCTCGTGGCGATCGCCGACCAGCTTCGGGCGGCCGCCGCGCAGGTAGCCGTTGATCGCCGCGATCGCCTGCCGGCCGAGCGGTACCAGGCGCTCCTTCGAGCCCTTGCCGCGGGCGCGCAGGAAGCCCTCGTGGGTGTCGACATCGCCGAGCTCGAGCCCGATCGTCTCCGAAGCGCGCAGCCCGCAGGCGTACATCACCTCGAGCAGCGCCCGGTCGCGCAGGGTCGTCGGCTCGCTGCCGCGCGGCGCCGCGAGCAGCTTCTGGACCTCGGCGTAGTTGAGGACCTGGGGCAGCTTCTTGGCTCGGCGCGGGGCGCTCAGGGCGGCGGTCGGGTCGTCGCCGATCAGCTCGTCGCGGCGCAGGTGTTTGTAGAAGGAGCGCAGGCAGGCCGCCTTGCGGTGGATCGTCGCGGCCGAGCAGGCCGGGCGCTCGCCCTCGCCGGTGGCCAGCACGGCGAGGAAGTCGGCGACGTCGGCCGGGCGCGCCGCCAGCGCATCGCGGTCGTGCCCGGCGAGGTACTCGCCGTACTGGTGCAAGTCCGTGCGATAGGCGTTGAGGGTGTTGCGCGAGAGGCCGCGCTCCAGCTCCAGGTAGGAGAGGAAGTCGAGGACGAGGCCCTCGAAGCGGGCGTCGGCTCCCGGGGCGGCGGGCGCAGACGGAATCGCGGGCTTGACTGCGATCGCCATGCGGGGCTGTTCTTCCTCATTGTTAGCGTCCCTTCATACGCAAGGGACCATGCGTTCCGGCCCGCGGGTCCTGTCACGAGGTGAGGCGCCTGCGGGCGAGGTATTCGTTCTCGGCACCTCACCTCGTGCCACCCGCGGGAGGGGCCGAATTGAGGGACGCCTTACCCGCTGAGGAGGCGGCCGGCCGCCAAGGGTGCGGCGAAGAAGAGTGGGTCCTCTTCTAGAGAGCGGCCCATGGTGCGGATCGGCAAGCCCGAGGCGACGTAGGCATCCAGGTCGACGGGGGCGCTGCGCAGCTTGTGCTGGCCCGGGGCCGCTTCCAGGGCCGAGGCGATGGTCGGCTCTTCCTCGGGGACGGCGACGTCGACTGGGGCGAGGAGGAGTTCGAGGACGGTGTAGGTGTGGTGGCTGACGGCGCGGTGGCGTTCGCGGGGGTCGCTGCTGGAGAGGCGCGGGGAGAGCAGGGTCGGGAGGCGCAGGGAGAGGGCGGCGTGGGCGCTATCGAGGGCGGCCATGCCGCCGTGGCCGAACTCGGTGTTGGAGCCGATGATCCCGGGGCCGGGGCCGACCAGGACCGCGTCCCAGCCGAGCCGGCGGGCGGCGTCGAGGCCGCCGACCGTACTTAGCGCCTCGTGCTCGGCGCCGTAGGCGGGAGCGGCGGCGATGTGACCGCAGAGGAGGCCGCGCTCGCGCAGCTCGGCGACGTCGCGCGAGAACGAGCCCGGCAGCGCCCCTCCCCCGGTCTGCACGTAACCGACCCGCAGCCCCGGCGCCGCCCGCGCCGCCGCCCAGGCCGCCGCCGCCAGGTGGCCGTGCAGCGGCAGGACGAGGACCGGCGGATGGACGGAGGCCGCCGCCGACTCCGCCGCCTCGGCGGCCTGCGAGCCGCCGGGCTCGACCCCCTCGACCGGCTCGACCGGGTGCTGCAGCGAGGTGTAGTTGAGCTTGATCACGTGCACGTCACCGCCGGCTGGTGCGTCGAGCCCCCGGGTCAGGTTGACGTGGACGACGTCGAAGCCACCCGAGCCGAGCCCGAGATCGAGCGCGGCGACGTTGACGACCACCTCGTCGCCCACCCGCATCTCCCCCAGCAACGTCGTGTCGGCCCAGGCGCGCCGGGGCTCGCCGTCGATATCGATTTCGAGCGGGTCGGCGCAGATCACCACGCCGCGCCGCAGCCGCAGCGGGCTGCTCACGCCGCGTCCGCGGCGTCGCCGGCGACGCCGGCGACGATCCCCTCGCAGACCTCCAGCATCTTCGCCAGGCTGGCGGCGGGGACGTGCTCGTCGTTGGTGTGGACGGCATCGGTGCCGTTGGCCAGCAGCAGGCACTCGAAGCCGGCGAGGCGGAAGACGTTGGCGTCACTGCCGCCGCCGATCGCCGCCCGCACTGGCTCGACCCCGGCGCCGCGCAGCGCCCCCTCGGCCAGCGCCAGGGCCGGCGAGCTCGCCGGCACCTCATAGCCGCGAAAGAGCTCTTCGAGGCGGACGTCAACGTCGCAGCCGTGCTCGCTGGCGCCCCAGGCGCAGGCGTCGGAGATCCGCCCCGCGACCTCGGCGGCGCGGGCGGCGTCGAGACTGCGCGCCTCGGCCTGCAGCCAGCAGTGGCCGGGTACGACGTTGCCGGAGCTGCCGCCCCGCATCAAGCCGACGTTGGCGGTCGTGCCCTCATCGAGCCGTCCCAGCTCCATCCGCGCGACCGCGGCGGCGGCCGCGGCGATCGCGCTGCTGCCGTCCTCGGGCCGGATCCCGGCGTGCGCCTCGACCCCGTGGAAGTCAGCACGAATCTTCTGCTGGGTCGGGGTGGCGACGATCACCTCGCCGACCGGCCCAGCGTGATCGAGGACGAAGCCGAGCCGGGAGCGCAGTTGCGCGAGGTCGAACGCTTTCGCCCCGCGCAGGCCCTGCTCCTCGGCCACGGTCAGGACAAGCTCGACACCGACCGGCCCCGGCGCCGCCGCGTGACGCGCGATCAGCTCCATGAAGACCGCCACCGCCGCCTTGTTGTCGGCGCCGAGGATCGTCTCGCCGCGGCTGCGGAAGACGCCTTCGTCCTCGATCACCTCGACCTGGCCGCGGTGCGGCACGGTGTCGAGGTGGGCGCAGAACATCACCCACTCATCGCCCGTCCCGGGCGAGCGCGCCAGCAGGTTCCCCGCCCCGGCTTCGGCCGGCCCGGCGGCCTCATCCTCGCTGACCTCGAGGCCCATCGCCCGCAGTTCGGCGGCGACGGTGTCGGCCACCTCGCGCTCCTCCCCGGTCGGCGAACGGATCTCGCAGAGCCGGATGAAAGTCTCGTCGAGCCTCTCCACGCGGCAGAGGCTAACTGAGCGCGCTCAGCCCGAGTTGCGGACGCCGACGTCGCTCTCGGCGGCGTCCTCGGCCGGCTCGATCGCACCGCCCTCCGCGGGGCGCTCCCCAGAATGACGGGCCGCCGCGCCGATGAACTCGCGGAACAGCGGCTCGGGGCGGTTGGGCCGGGAGTTGAACTCCGGGTGGTACTGGGCGGCGACGAAGAAGGGGTGGTCGGGCAGCTCGATCATCTCGACCAGGCGCTCGTCCGGGGAGGTGCCGCCGCAGACCAGACCCTCGTCTTCGAGCCGGCGCCGCAGCTGGTTGTTGACCTCGTAACGGTGGCGGTGGCGCTTGTAGATCACAGCCTCGCCGAAGATCTCGCGCGCTTTCGTGCCCTCGTGCAGTTTCACCGGGTCGGCGCCGAGCCGCATCGTCCCGCCCATGTCAGAAACCTCCTTCTGCTCCGGCAGCAGGTCGACCACCGGGTACGGGGTCTCGGGGTCGAACTCGGCCGAGTTGGCGCCGTCCATCCCGGCCACGCTGCGGGCGAACTCGACCACGGCGATCTGCATCCCGAGGCAGATCCCCAGGTAGGGAATCGAGCGTTCGCGGGCGATCTTTGCGGCCTGCACCTTGCCCTCGATCCCACGCTCGCCGAAGCCGCCGGGGATCAGGATCCCGTCACAGTTGTCGAGCTTCTCCGGGTCGAGGTTCTCGGAGTCGACCAGCTCGACCTTGACCTCGACGCCGTGGTGGAAGCCACCGTGCTCGAGTGCCTCGATCACCGACTTGTAGGCGTCTTCGAGCTGCACGTACTTGCCGACCAGGGCGATCTTCACTTCGCCCTCGGCGGCGTCGGCGCGGCGCACCATCTCCTCCCACTCGCTCAGGTCGGGCGAGGGCGCCTCCATTCCGAAGTGGTCGAGCACGAGGTCGTCGACGCCCTCGGCGCGGAAGACCAGCGGCACCTTGTAGATGTTGTCGACGTCGTGGGCGGAGATCACCGCGTCGACCGGGAGGCTGGCGAAGAGCGCGATCTTGGTCCTGATGTCGCGATCGAGCCGGCCTTCGGAGCGGCAGACCAGGGCGTGCGGCTGGATCCCGATCCGGCGCAGCTCGTTGACCGAGTGCTGGGTCGGCTTCGTCTTCAGTTCGCCGGCGTGGCCCACGTAGGGCACCAGGGTCAGGTGCACGAACATCGCCCGCTTCGGGCCGAGGTCGGTGTAGAGCTGGCGAATCGACTCGAGGAAGGGCAACGACTCGATGTCGCCGACCGTGCCGCCGATCTCGGTGATCACGAAATCGACCGCCTGCGACTCGGCGACGATGAGGATTTTCTGCTTGATCTCGTTGGTGATGTGCGGGATCACCTGCACGGTGGCGCCGAGGTAGTCGCCGCGCCGCTCGCGCCGGATCACCGAGTTGTAGACGGCGCCGGCGGTGACGTTGGAGGCGCGCGAGGTGTTCTCGTCGGTGAAGCGCTCGTAGTGGCCGAGGTCGAGGTCGGTCTCGGCCCCGTCCTCGGTGACGAAGACCTCGCCATGCTGGAACGGGCTCATCGTCCCCGGATCGACGTTGATGTAGGGGTCGAACTTCTGCATCTGGACCCGGTAGCCGCGCGAGGCGAGCAGGCGGCCGATCGAGGCCCCGGCGATCCCCTTGCCGAGAGCCGAAACCACCCCGCCGGTGACGAAAATGAACTTGGTGTCGCCCTTGTGAGATGGATTCATGCTCTGCCGAGCGAGTCTAGCCAGCGCAGTGGCGGAACCGATTCGATCTTCGCGGAAATTGAGCGCAACTCCCCATAGACCGTCAGCGCGACGACCAGCGCCAGGGCGATCAGGCGCGCATCTCCTCCCAAAGTGGTCAAAAGCCAGACGCCCGCGATCGCCCCGATCAAGTTCGAGCCGGTGTCGCCGAGCATCGCCCGCTCGCGCAGGGTGAGGGCGGCGCCGACCAGGACCGGCCCAACGAAGATCCCCAGCAGCTCCAGCGGGGCGAGGGTCCAGGCGCCGAGGCAGAGCCCGAGCGCCAGCAGCCCCAGGCCCTTCTCGGCCCGGCCGGGCCGCAGGTCGAGCAGGTTGCCCAGGTTAGTAGCGAGGATCAGCAGCACCACGTCGGCGACGTAGCGCCAGTCCTCCAGACCGCGCCCGGAGACCACGTAGGCGGCCAGGGCGAGTGCCCCGATCGCCTTGATTGCCCCGGTCGAGAGCGTGCCGCCGCGCAGCGCCCGCCAGTGCCCACGCCAGCCCCGCGGGGTCGAGGGCGCCGCCCCCTGACCGAGCGCGTCGTCGAGGAAGCCGAGGAAGGCGATCCCCAGCAGGTAGGGCAGCCAGCGCCGCAGCTCGGGGTCGAGCAGGTCGAGGTCGGCGCGGTCGTCGAGCACCGCCAGCGGGGCCAGCGCGACCAGTGCCGCCGTCGCCAGCACCGCCCCGAGCGGGAAGGCGAGCCTGCGGCCGCGGTAGTTCTCCCGCACCAGACCGGCCTCGCGCAGGCCCCGCGCCCCGGCCGGGACCAGCAGCAGCGAGAGCGCAATCGCCAGCGGCAGCCCGACCCAGTACACCTATTCGCCCTGGGTGAGGAGGTCCGGCAGCAGCCGGTCGGCGCTGCTCTTGATGCCGAAGCTGCCCTCGGCCCCCAGCAGCGAGAAGACCAGCGCCAGCTGCCCGGCGGTCATCTCGACGGCATCGACGCTGGAAAGGTCATTGGTCTGGAAGAAGGAGATCGAGGACGGCTCCTCGGTCGAGGTCTCGACTCCGACCGCCGGCGTCCGCGTCGCCGTGATCCCGCTGATCAGGCCGCTCTCGAAGGTATTGGCGGCGGCCCGCTGCAGCGGGCCCATGTCCTGCGGTTGGTCGCGCACGACGATCACCCCGTCGAGGGCGCCGAAGCTACCGCTGGCGCGCGAGAAGAGGTGGCCGCGGACGACTTCGGAGAGGGTGCCGCCGCGGACCAGTTGGCGGCCCAGCCCGACCCCGAGCGCGGTCAGCGTTTCCGGGTTTTCGCGGACGTCGGCGAAGCGGGTCTTGGCCAGGTCTTCCTCGAGGCCGGCGAGGTCGACCGGCTCGCGCACCACCCCTACCCCGACCAGCTTCGCCCCGGTCGGGGCGAGTGCCTCCTCGACCGCGGCGGTGTCGTCGCTCGGCAGCCCACCCAGCCCGAGCAGGCCGATCCGTTTGCCCTCCAGCCGCTCCCTGGTCAGCACCGGGTAGACCCGATCGGCGAACTCGTTCGAGCGCCCCAACTGGCTGCTCAGCTCGTCGGTCTGCGAGCGCGCGTCCTGGAGATTGTTGACCAGGCTCGCCTCGAGATTCTTGCGGGTACTGGTCAGGGCATCGCCGCCGAACTCGGCCCCGATCAGGATCCCGACCGCGAGCGCGAGGAAGACCGCGATCAGCGAGGTGGCGTGGTAGCGGGCGCTGTACCCCATCGCGGCCGAAGGCTACCGGCGCGCCGGCTCGGCTCCCTAGAGCCCGAGCCAGATGCGGATCTTCAGCCAGAACAGCTCGAAGACGTCGTTCAGGGCCGGCGAGGTGATGATCAGGATCGTCAGCAGGACCAGGAAGGCGACCGCGAAGAAGGCGACCGGAGCCAGGGTCGAGCTCGGGTTGTAGAGCCGGCTCACTCCCTTGGCGTCGACCAGCTTCTCGCCGATCCGCAGCCGCGTGAGGAAGGTCGAGGACATGCCGCCGCGCTTGCGGTCGAGGAACTCGATCAGGTTGAAGTGGGCGCCGACGCTGACGATCAGCTCCGCCCCCTTCTCGTAGGCCATCAGCATCGCCACGTCCTCGCTGGTCCCGGCGGCGGGCAGGACCGTATGCGTCAGCCCGGCCTGCAGCAGGCGCTCGCGGCCGGGGGCGCGGCCGTCGGGATAGGCGTGGACGACCAGCTCGGCCCCGCAGGCAAGCGCGGCATCGCTGGCCGAGTCCATGTCGCCGAGGATCAGGTCCGGCTTCAGCCCGGCTTCCAGGACCCCGTCGGCGCCGCCGTCGACGGCGACGATCAGCGGTCGCACGTCGCGGATGTAGGCGTTGAGGGCCTTGAGGTCGCGGCGGTGGCGATCGCCGCGGACGACGATCAGCACCTGGCGGTCGCGGAACGATGCCCTGGTCGGGGGAAACTCGACCGTGCCGGTCAGCAGATCGGTCTCCTGGCGCACGTGGGCGACGGTGTTCTCGGCGAACTCGGCCAGCGCCTCGTCGATACGCTCGCGCTGCTCTTCCAGTTGCCGCTCCAGCTCCTCGGCGCCGAGCACCCGCCCGCGCAGGACCTCCTGGTCGCCGATCAGCACGGTGCCCCCGTCGATCCGCAGCCGGTCGCCGTCTTTGAGCAGCTCGAAGAGACCGGCGCCGGGCGCGTCGACCAGCCGCACCCCGGCGTGGACCAGCATCAGCGGCCCGGCGTTGGGATAGCGGCCGTTGGAGGACTCGGAGGCGTTGAGGACGGCGGCGACGCCGGCTTCGATCAGCTCCTCGGCGGCGATCCGGTCGATGTTGACGTGGTCGATGACGGCGACATCGCCGGGGCGCAGGCGTTTGACCAGGTGCTTGGTGCGGGCCCCAAGCCGGGCCGCCCCCTCCACCGGCGCTTCCGGCCGCGGACCAGCACGGCGCGAGAGCAACGCAGGCAGGCGGCGGCGACTGGGGGCGGTTGCCACCGACCCAGGTTAGGCCACGCTTCAGGCGGCAGCAAGCAACTGGCGGGCGTGGCGATCGGCCGCCTCGGTGCCGTCGCCGCCGAGCATGCGGCTGATCTCGGCCACCACGGACTCGCCGGAGAGGCGCTCGACCGTGGCCTCCGCCTGCTCGCCGGCGACGTCCTTCTCGAGCCGGAAGTGGACGTCGGCGAGCGAGGCGACCTGCGGCAGGTGGGTGATGCAGAGGACCTGCTGTCCCTCCCCCAGCGCCTTCAGCCGTTCTCCGACCACCCGCGCCGTGTTGCCGCCGATGCCGGCGTCGATCTCGTCGAAGACCAGCGTCCCGGCGCTACCGGCCTGGCCGAGCCCGCTCAGCGCCAGCATCACCCGCGAGAGCTCGCCGCCGGAGGCCGCGTCGCGCAGCGGCGCCGGCTCGATACCGGGGTTGGGGGCGACCCGGAGCTCGACCGTCTCGCGGCCATTGACGCCGTAGCCCTCG
>DASUNU010000029.1:0-7096 GCA_036276995.1 Solirubrobacterales bacterium | reverse complement strand
GGTAGGCGCCGGTGGCTACGAACATCGCCCCGGTCAGCAACGGCAGCGGCTCCCGCCAGCTCGAGAAGGGCTCGCCGTTGCCGTCGGCGGGGACGTTGCCGGTGGCGATCGCGCCGACCACCGTTCCCATGAAGAAGGGGGTGAGGACCGAGGAGAGCGCGAAGGTCGCGCCCAGCGCCCGCCGCCCGGCCAGGCCCTCGACCTGCTTGCGGAAGGCGAAGCCGGCGCCGCGCAGGACGATCCCCAGCGCGGCCAGGGCGATCGGCACGTAGAGCGTGCTGAAGATGGCGCTGAAGGCAGGCGGGAAGGCGGTCCAGAGCACGACCAGGACGAAGATCAGCCAGACGTGGTTGGCCTCCCAGACGGGGGTCAGCGAGTTCTGGATCAGCGCCCGCGGGCGCTCTCCCTTCTCGGCGCCACCGGCGATCAGGTCCCAGAAGCCGCCGCCGAAGTCGGCGCCGCCGAAGAGCGCGTAGAAGGTCGCCCCGACCCAGAGGATCGCCGCCGCGGCGTCGGCCTTGCTCACGGCGCCACCTCGCGCTGCGGCGCGTACGGACCCTCGGTCTCGGGCTCGGCTCCCTGCTCGCGCCAGCGCCGCGACATCCCGCGCAGGACTTTGATCGCGATCGTGCCCAGGGCGATGTAGACGATCAGGACCGTGGCGAAGCTGAACCAGATCCCGTCGGCCTCGGTCACCGCTTCCTCGGTCCGCATGTAGCCCTGCACGATCCAGGGCTGGCGCCCGACCTCGGTGACGATCCAGCCGCACCAGAGGGCGACGATCGCGCCGGCCCCAGAGACCGCGACCGCGCGCAGGAACCAAGGGGTCTGCGGGAAGTCGCGCCGTTTCCACCAGGTCCAGCCGAGCCAGAGCGCCAGCAGCATCAGCGCCGAGCCGATCCCGACCATCGCGTCGAAGGAGAGGTGCAGCAGCGTGTTCGCCGGCGGCCGCTCGTCGGGTGGGATGTCGTTCAGCCCGGTGACCACGGTGTCGGCACTCCAGCCGACCAGGAAGGAGTCGAGGTCGGGGATCCCGATCCCCCACTTGACCCCATCGTCGGTGCAGATCCCGCCGATCCACTCGGTCTGGTTCGGCCCGGTCTCCTGGATGCACTCCATGCCGGCGAACTTGGCCGGCTGGTGGTCGGCGACTTCGCGCGCCGCGGTGTCGCCGACGAAGAGCTGGATCGGGGTGGCGATGCAGGCGACCGTCAGCGGGATCAGCAGCCCGAGCCGGTGCAGGCGGTCGCGCCGCCCCTTCAGCATCCCGACCGCGTAGATCGAGGCGACCAGGAACCCGGCGACCATGTAGGCGGCAAGGATCATGTGCGGTACCTCGTAGCCGGTCGCCGGGTTGAACAGGACCTTGAGCGGGTCGGTGTCGATCACTTCCCCGGCGCCGTTGAGAGTGAAGCCCTGCGGCTGGTTCATCCAGGCGTTGGCGGCGACGACTGAGAAGGCGCCGCCGATCCCGGTGACGACCATCGGCAACCCGGACCAGAAGTGGGCCCAGCCGCCGAGCCGCTTCCAGCCGTAGATGTAGATCGCGAGGAAGATCGCCTCGATGAAGAAGAAGATGCCCTCGATCGCGAAGGCGACTCCGAAGACGCCCCCCCAGCGGTCCATGAACTCGGGCCAGAGCAGCCCGAACTCGAAGCTGAGCACGGTGCCGGTGACGGCGCCGACCGCGAAGGTGACCGCCATCGCCTTCGACCACCGTTTGGCCAGCTCGATCGCGTCGGCGTCGGCCCGCTTCAGCCCGATGTAGTTGGCGACGAGGATGATCGCCGGCAGCGCCACCCCGATGCAGGAGAGGACGATGTGGAAGCCGAGCGTGAAGGCCATCTGCTCGCGCGCGGCGAGCAGATTCGACTCCGACGCGGCGGTGACAATCGCGTCGAAGGGGAGCATGGCCGCAGCCTATTCCCCGCGGCGGGCGTGCCGGTAGCGGCGAATCAGCGCGTTGGTCGAGCTGTCGTGGCGCAGCTTCGGCTCGCCCTCGGCTTCGAGCTCGGGGATGATCGCCACGGCCAGGACCTTGCCCAGCTCGACCCCCCACTGGTCGAAGGAGTCGATCCCCCAGATCGCGCCCTGGGTGAAGACGCTGTGCTCGTAGAGGGCAACCAGCTTGCCCAGGGTCTCGGGGTCGAGGCGCTCGGCGAGGATCGTGTTCGAGGGCCGGTTGCCCTCCATCACCCGGTGCGGAACGACCGCCTCCGCGGTCCCCTCCTCGCGCACCTGCTGCGGCGTTTTGCCGAAGGCCAGCGCCTCGCCCTGGGCGAAGACGTTGGACATCAGCAGGTCGTGGTGGTTGCCGAGCGGGTTGAGCGAGTGGGCGAAGCCGATGAAGTCGCAGGGGATCAGCCGCGTGCCCTGGTGGATCAGCTGGTAGAAGCTGTGCTGGCCGTTGGTCCCCGGCTCGCCCCAGTAGATCGCCCCGGTGTCGTAGTCGACGTGGGCGCCGTCGATGGTCACGTGCTTCCCGTTCGACTCCATGGTCAGCTGCTGCAGGTAGGCCGGGAAGCGGTGCAGGTACTGGTCGTAGGGGAAGACGCCGTAGGTCTGGGCGCCGAAGAAGTCCGAGTACCAGACTGCCAGCAGACCCATGATCATCGGCAGGTTCGCCCCCGCCGGCGCCTCGCGGAAGTGCTCGTCCATCGCGTGGAAGCCGGCCAGCATCTCGCCGAAGCGGGCCGGACCGATCGCCAGCATCGTCGACAGCCCGATCGCCGAGTCCATCGAGTAGCGGCCGCCAACCCACTCCCAGAAGCCGAACATATTCTCGCGATCGATGCCGAACTTGGTCACCTCGCCGGCGCTGGTGGAGACGGCGACGAAGTGCTTGGCTACAGCCGCCTCCTCACCACCGAGACCCGCCACCAACCAATCGCGCGCGGTGTGGGCGTTGGTCATCGTCTCCAGCGTGGTGAAGGTCTTCGAGGAGATGACGAACAGCGTCTGCTCGGGGTCGAGGTCGCGGGTCTTCTCGGCGAAGTCGGTGGCGTCGACGTTGGAGACGAAGCGGAAGGTCAGCTCGCGGCGCGAGTAGTGCTTGAGCGCCTCGTAGGCCATCACCGGGCCGAGGTCGGAGCCGCCGATGCCGATGTTGACGACGGCGGTGATCGGCTTGCCGGTGTGGCCGGTCCACTCGCCGGAGCGGACCCGCTCGGCGAAGGCGCCCATCCGGTCGAGCGTCTCGTGCACCTCCTTGACCACGTCGACGCCGTCGACGACCAGCGAGCGCTCGCGCGGCATCCGCAGCGCCACGTGCAGCACCGCCCGGTCCTCGGAGACGTTGATGTGCTCGCCGGCGAACATCGCTTCGCGGCGCTCCTCGACCCCACGCTCGCGGGCGAGCTGACCGAGCAGCATCAGCGTCTCGTCGGTAATCCGGTTCTTCGAGAAGTCGAGGTAGAGGCCAGCGCCGTCGGCGACCAGGCGCTCGCCGCGCTCCGGATCGGCCGCGAACAGGTCGCGCAGGTGGCGGTCCTCGATCGCCGCGTAGTGCTTCTCGAGCTCGCCCCAGGCGGGCAGCTCGCGCAGCGGCGCAAGCGCCACTAGGCCGCGACCCCGCGCTGCGAGGAGATCGACTTCAGCAGCTCTTCCCAGGACTTGTTGAAGCTCTCTTTGCCCTCGACCTGGAGCCGCGCGGCCAGCGCCCCGACGTCGATCCCGGCCCCCTCGAACTCCTTCAGGACCTGCTCGGCGTTGCCGCCGTCGGCCGGGAAGAGCTCGCCGATCTCGCCGTGGTCGGCGAAGGCGAGCAGGGTCGGCTCCGGCATCGTGTTGACCGTGAACGGCGAGGCGAAGGCCTCGATGTACATCGTGTCGGAGGCGTTCGGGTCCTTGGTCCCGGTGCTGGCCCAGAGCAGCCGCTGCGGGCGCGCGCCCTCGTTCATCAGCCGCAGCATGCGCGGCGAGTCGAGCAGCTCGTGGTAGGCCCGGTGGGCGCGGCCGCCGACCGCGATCCCGAGCCGGTTGTGCAGCTCATCCGGGACCTCCTCGGCGACGGCGACGTCCCAGCGGCTGATGAACAGCGAGGCGACCGAGGCCACGTCTGGATCCAACCCGGCCTCGATCCGGCGCTCGATCCCCTTCATGTAGGCCTCGGCGGCGGCGATGTACTGCTTGTCGTCGAAAAGCAGGGTGACGTTGATCGGGATCCCGGCGAAGATCGACTCCTCGATCGCACCGAGGCCGGCCACGGTGCCGGGGATCTTGATGAAGAGGTTCTCGCGCCCGGCCTTCTCGTGCAGCGCCTTCGCCTGGGTGAGCGTCTCGCCGTCGTCGTCGGCGAGCAGCGGCGAGACCTCGAGCGAGCAGAAACCGTCGACCCCGGCGGTGCGCTCGTGCACGCCGGCGAAGAGGTTGCAGGCGTCCTGCAGGTCGGCGACCGCGAGCTCGAAGAAGACGCGCTCGTCGGCGTTGGCGCCGACGCCCTCGCCGGCATCGGCGGCGGCGCTGACCTCGGCGATCTGCTCGTCGTAGGCGTCGCCGGCGGAGATCGCCTTGTCGAAGATCGTCGGGTTCGAGGTCAGTCCGGTCACGGAGAGCTCGTCGATGTAGCCCTTCAAGGTGCCGTCACCGAGCATCGTGCGGGTGATGTTGTCGAGCCAGAGGCTCTGCCCCAGCTCGTGCAGTCGTGCGGTTGCCTTCACGGTCGACCTCCTCAGGTCGTTGACTTGACGGCCGCCGTCGCGGCCACTTCCCGCGCCACCTCGGTCACGTTCGCGACCGTGAAGCCGAACTCCGCCTCGACGTCCTTGAACGGCGCCGACTGGCCGAAGGTGGTCATCCCCATGATCCTCCCCTGGGCGCCGACATAGCGCTCCCAGCCCTGCGGCGAGCCCTCCTCGATCGCGAGGCGGGCGCCCACCCCCGGCGGCAGCACCGAGTCGCGGTAGGCCTGGTCCTGGCGATCGAAGATCTCCCAGCAGGGCAGGCTGACCACGCGCGAGCGCACGCCCTCGCCGATCAGGGTCTCGTGCGCGCCCAGGGCCAGCTGCACCTCGCTGCCGGTCGCGATCAGGATCAGCTCCGGCTCGCCCTCGCAGTCGGCGAGCACGTAGCCGCCGCGGCGGGCGCCCTCGGCCGAGGCGTACTTGGAGCGATCGAAGACCGGCACGGTCTGCCGGGTCATCACCAGCGCCACCGGGTTGTGGGTGCGCTCGATCGCGCAGCGCCAGGCCTCGGCGACCTCGTTGGCGTCGGCGGGCCGGATCACGTCGAGGTGCGGCATCGCCCGCAGCGAGGCGAGCTGCTCGATCGGCTGGTGGGTCGGGCCGTCCTCGCCGAGCCCGATCGAGTCGTGGGTGAAGAGGTGGATCACCGGGATCTCCATCAGCGCCGAGAGGCGGATGCCGGGGCGGCCGTAGTCGGAGAAGGTGAGGTAGGTCGACCACAGCGGCCGCAGCTTGCAGAGCGACATCCCGTTGCAGGCGGTGACGGCCGCGTGTTCGCGGATCCCGTAGTGGACCTGGCGCCCGCCGAAGCTGCCGGGCTCGAAGTTCTCGACGCCGTCGAAGGTGAGCCGGACCGAGGTCGAGTCGGTCAGGTCGGCGGAGCCGGAGATCAGCCACGGCACCTTTTCGGCGATCGCGTTCTCGACCTTGTTCGAGGCCTTGCGGGTGGCGAGACCCTTCTCTTCGTCAGCCTCGAAGGAGGGGATCGCGCTGTCCCAGCCCTCGGGCAGCTCGCGGTGCTGCATCTGGCGGATCGTCTCGGCGTGAGCGGAGGCGTCGAGCTTCTGCTGCCAGGCCGCGCTTTCCTCGGCACCGCGCTTGCCGATCCCGGCCTGGAAGTGCTCGAGCACCCCGTCGGGGACGAGGAACTTGGCGTCCTCGGGCCAGCCGTAGGCCTTCTTGGTGAGCTTGATCTCCTCCTCGCCCAGCGGTTCGCCGTGGGCGGACTCGGTGTCCTGCTTGTTCGGCGAGCCCCAGCCGATGTGGCTGTCGATGACGATCAGGGTCGGGCGCCCGGTCTCGGCCTTGAACTCCTCGAAGGCGCGCGCGAGCAGGCCGCGGTCGTTGGCGTCGCCGACCCGGATCACGTTCCAGCCGTAGCCCTCGAAACGGCTCAGCACGTCGTCGTCGTAGGCGAGGCTGGTGGCGCCGTCGATCGTGATGTGGTTGTTGTCGTAGAGCCAGCAGAGGTTGTCGAGCTTGAGGTGCCCGGCGAGCGAGGCCGACTCGTGCGAGACGCCCTCCATCAGGCAGCCGTCGCCGGCCAGCGCGTAGACGTCGAAGTCGAAGAGCTCCGCGCCGAACTGCTCGCCCTGCCACTTCGAGGCCAGCGCCATCCCGACCGAGGTCGCGATCCCCTGGCCCAGCGGCCCGGTCGTGGTCTCGACCCCGGTGGTCCAGCGGTACTCGGGGTGGCCCGGGGTGCGCGAGTGGAGCTGGCGGAAGTTCTCGATCTCGTGCAGCGAGCAGGCCGGGTCGTCGGTGATGTTGTAGTTCTCGTCGACGCGCTTGACCCCGGCGAGGAAGAGCATCGAGTAGAGCAGCATCGAGGCGTGGCCGGCCGAGAGCACGAAGCGGTCGCGGTTGGGCCAGACCGGGTCGGCCGGGTCGTAGCGGAGGTGGTTCTGCCAGAGCTCGTAGGCGACCGGCGCCAGCGCCATCGGCGTCCCCGGGTGTCCCGAGTTGGCCTTCTGAACCGCATCCATCGAGAGGGTGCGGATGGTGTCGACGCAGAGGGTGTCGATGTCCTGGGTCATAGCTCGGAGCCGATCCTAGTCATTCCGAGTTCAGGGCTCGATGCGGGTGACCGCACCTTCGCCGTTGTCAGCTACCCAGACCGCCCCGGCGCCAACCGCGACCGCCCCCGGTTCGGCCCCGACCGCAATCGGGTCGCCCTCGCGCTCGCCGCTCTGCAGCTCGATTCGCGAGACCGCGTCCTCGCTGGCGCTGGCGACCCAGACGGTGTCGCTGCCGGCGTCGATCCCGCCGGGACGGCCACCGACTTCGATCGGGTCGCCGAGCACGGCGAGGATCGAGGGGTCGACCTTGGAGACGGTCTCGCCGCGGCTGTTGGCGACCCAGACCAGGCCGCCGGCGACGGTCACCCCGGCCGGTCCGCGGCCGACCGGGATCGG